>NZ_PZZP01000001.1:0-306060 GCF_003046315.1 Desmospora activa DSM 45169
ATCCACCCGTTCCCATCCCGAACACGGCAGTTAAGCCCTCCAGCGCCGATGGTACTTGGGGCGCAGGCCCCTGGGAGAGTAGGACGTTGCCAGGCAAAGCCCATATCGGGCATAATAAAAACCACCCAATAAGGGTGGTTTTTCTGTTGTGTGCCTTTTTAGTACAAACCTTTTAATACAAACCACCACCGGTACCCCTAGAGGGCAGGTCTGTTCAGTTGCAAGCCAACTTGATGAAGCTTGATGAAGGAGGAAGACCCTTACAAGGCAAAACCCAACTACGTCTGGTAAGGTAATCAAACTCGTGGGTTTATGTGTGATCTGGGTATCACTGTGCTGTTAATTTTCTATTTACCATTGCCTAATTATCACGATTGCGGTGCATTAGCTAGAGGGAAAGTCTTGATGCAAATTGGTGGGGTAATGGCTCACCCAGGCAGCAATAGCGCGGCTACAAGCGGAGCGAATTGAGCGTGAGCGGTTTGAGCGGGAAGCGAAACGTCGTGCGCAGGAAAAAGCGAAGCAGCAAGCGCGGTTAGAGCGCGTGGAATACCGACCTGAGTAGGTGACCGGCCACACTAGGACTGAGGTACGGCTCAGACCCTACGGGAGACAAATGTGACCGTTGAATAACCGTTTATACGAGATTATTCCATTACGGATTGCCATCGTATCCCGTTTAAAGTAAAATGATATTGAAACGAGGTTTCATTTGACGAAACAAACGATTGTTTTTCACCATGGGAGGTGGCAAGGTTGTCTGAGGAGAAAAAAGCGGTGCAGACACAGTTTGGCAAATCGGCAGCGGGGTATGTTGGCAGTGACATCCATGCGAAGGGACAGGATCTCACTTGGCTGGTACAAGAGGTGAAAGCACGTGTCCCCCGTCCGCTGCTGGCGTTGGATGTGGCGACGGGAACGGGACATACAGCGTTTGCGCTGCGTGAGTATGTTCCACGTGTTGTCGGCTTTGATCTGACGGCAGAGATGTTGGAACAGGCACAGCGGGAAGCCGCGGCGCGGGGGTTGGATAATCTCAGCTGGATGATGGGGGATGCGGAAAATATCCCACTGCCGGATCATTTATTTGATGTCGTTACGTTACGAATTGCCGCTCATCATTTTCCACATCCATTGCAGGCATTTCAAGAATGTCGACGTCTGTTAGCACCTGGCGGCATTTTTATATTGGTGGATAATGTCGCTCCTGATGATCCCGATGTGGATCGTCTCTACAACCAAGTGGAAAAATGGCGTGACCCCTCTCATGGACGGGTATATACGGAAGGGCAATGGAGCGAGATGTTGCAACAGGCTGGATTTTTGACGGTGGAAGTAACTCATCGCTGGCAGAATCGAGTCAAGATGGATCATTGGTTTGCGCGTGCCCATACAACGGACGAGTCAAAAAAATTGGTGCATAATACTCTGCAGCAAGCCAATCCGGAACAACAGCAACTACTTGGGTTTGATCCTGTGTGCGAACATCCTGAATTTATTTTGCGAAAAGCGATGTGGGTAGCGACAAGATGATGTTTTTGTGTTGGGTGAGGGATGTAAATAGCGGTTGACCAGAATCCAAGTAGGTTAGGAATGATGTGCTGCTAAAGGGACATTTCCTACAGACAAGTGCACTAAGAGTGGGGTGGATTTCGCTAAGCTTAATCGATTATAGTGAGCGACTTCCGAATAGTGAGATAAGGAAGTAAGCAATAAAGAATGGAAACCGGACTCTTGCTAGAGCCGGTTTTTTTGTGTTTAGAGAAGCAAAGTGGAAAAAGTTGTTGTCGCCATTATTTAGTTCGATTATAATCGAACTAAAGCAATTGTTCTACATATATCGAACAGAAAGGGTGAAAAAAATAGATGCCAATTCAATTAAAAGTGGAGTACTCCCCCTTGTATGAGTTGATTGCCAGCCTCACTCTTTATCTCGATAAAAAAGCGCCACGGGTGACGGACTTGGGAAAACCATGGGTGGGAAAAGTGAATGCATGTATTCAGCCGGAGCTAAAACAAACCTTGTCACAGCTGATGGAGCAGACGGAAGATGCTTTTCAGGATAAGCAAATTTTTCGATATTTACTGATGAGATGGGCAGTGGAGTCACCGGAAAAAGGAAGTGTGGACTCGTTTTTGCGCTGGTTACAGGCCCAGCAAGCAGAGGAGCTTTATGAGCGAATCGATTGGGGGGACTTGGGACCTTTGCCCTTGGATGAATGTAAAAGCATGCAGGAGCATGTGCTGACGGTGGTGGAACAGTGGAATCAGCAGTATTTTCAAGACTTGGATCCCGCCATTTTGCAGTATTTACGTGCCGATGCGGAGAAAAAACGTCGCTTAGCTGAAAAACTGGATCCGGTAGAAGTGGTGGAACAAGCAACAAAAGGAATCCGGGTGCAGCCGATAAAATCGACATGGAATCTGGTTTTGATCCCACAGTATCATTACGCACCCGTTAATATATTGACGGAGTACCGAAACCATTGCATTTGGCAATATGCGGTAGAATTGCCGCCAGAAAAGCCGGAGGATCCACCGCGGTCATTGGTTCGACTTAGCAACTGTCTCGGCGATGCCAATCGCTTGCGCATTCTGCGCTATATCGCAGAAGAGCCGCGCACGTTTATGGAGATCGTCCGTTATATTGGTTTGGCGAAAAGTACAGTTAATCATCATTTAGTTCACCTGCGGGCAGCTGGGTTGGTGCAACGGGATTTTTTTGTGGATAAACGAATGGAACGACATCGGCTGCGGGAGGTTGCTTTGGATCAGGTTGGGGGTCAGCTGCGGGAATATTTGCTGCCAGATCGGATATCATCGACCTCCCGGCGGGGAGAAGGGGGACAACAATGAAAGAATTGTTGCGCCAGCGCGTATTTGTATTATTGTGGGCAGGCCAGATCGCTTCAGGATTGGGAGGCATGTTTGCCACTTTTGTCGAGGGTTGGTTGATTTTTGAATTGACGGGTTCCAAGATGTTAATGGGTTCGTTGCATATGACATATCTGATCCCGTTGTTACTTGTACAGCTGCTGGTGGGACCTTTTTTGGATCGGTGGGATTTACGCAAAGTGATGGTGGCTTCGGAATTGATTCGAGGGGCCGCTTATCTGTTTCCAGCGGTGATGTTAACTTTGGGGTTGTTGCAGCCGTGGCACTTATTTGTCTCTGCTATGTTGATGGGTTGTACGGAACCCTTGTTTCGGCCGGCTGCGATGGCCTATTTGCCGTCAGTGGTGTCCAAGGAGAAGCTGGTAAAGGCGAACTCGCTGTTAGAGGGAACGATGAGCTTTGCCATGTTGGCGGGTCCGCCTGTAGCTGGGTTATTGTTGATGATGTGGGATGCACACGTGATTTTGTATTTATTAGTTGTACTGATGGCAATAGCCGGAGCGCTGATCTGGTTTCTTCCGCCTAAAAAAAAGATTGCATCTACGCAAGAAAAAGGTGCATGGGTGCAACAATTTCGCGAAGGAGTCTCCTTTTATAAAGTGCAGCCGGTACTCTTAGGCACAGGGTTGTTAATCATGGTAGGAAATCTATGCTTTAGTGCCGCCAATCCGATGTACTTGCCCTATGTACTGGAAGTATTGGGCGGAACAACGTTCCATTATGGCTTGCTGATGTCTTCGCTGTCCTTGGGAATGATCGGGGGATCGCTTTTTATGGGATGGATTGCGGAGCCACGCCGAAAAAAGCCATATATGTTGGGAGCAAATCTGATTGGGGGACTCTGTTTGGGATTGCTTTCCCTTGTGTATTGGTATCCTTTAGCAATCGGCTTGGCAGCGATTAGCGGATTTTTTCTAATCTGGTTTAACATCTTAAATACAACATTGTATCAGCGCTTCGTGCCGGAAGAGTTACGGGGCCGGGTTTTTTCGTTGCGTATTTTACTGGCGCAAGGCGGGATGCCGGTGGGGGCATTTGTCGGAGGAATTACCGCTGAATCCTGGGGAGTGACCACTTTATTTGCACTGGCTGGGGGACTTGTTGTCATTGCATCGGTGGTGGCGTGGTTTTTACCCGTATTTCGGCAGTTGGATCAAGAATGGGTAGAATCGAAGAAGCCGTTGGCGGGGTGAAAAAAGGGGTGTATCAATCTTATGGATAAGGCACCTACATTTTTCTGAGTAATGGGACAAGATAAAACAATCATAGTTTAGCTCAAAGCCACTTTCATAATCAAAAAAGGTGAAAATGGGGGGATGCGAGAAACTGGGATAGGAAATGTTATGTTTTGCCGTTATATGAAGGATTATGGCGTTTTGCTTAGGTGTTATGGTATAGTTGAAAGAGCGAGTCTAAAAGTGGATTTTGGCTGAGTTATGCATTGCAGCTCAATCGTTAAGAACAACTGAATAATGGTTCAATCGAGGGTTGTTCAATAACAGTTTTTAATTATATAAGATAAAATCAATTGTCCCGGATTTAGGTAACTCCGTGGGTTTTCCACGATTTTTTAACAAGGTAGGTGGATCGAATGAGCATGACGAAAAAAATCCTCATTGGAATTGTGCTCGGTCTCATTGTGGGGCTTACCCTTCATATTTATTTTCCTGCCACTTTTGATTCAGTCAACACTTACGTCTTCTCTCCTGTGGCTGATTTGTTTCTAAAGGCGATTAAAATGATCGTGGTGCCGTTGGTCTTCTTTTCGATCGCCATCGGTGCAGCGGGAATGGCCGATCCAAAAAAATTGGGCCGAATCGGTGGGAAGACAATTCTTCTCTATCTGATTACGACTGCGGTCGCTATCAGCTTGGCATTGATCTTAGCCAATGTAATCGGTCCAGGCACCCATGCCGGCAATATACCGCTGCCTGAGGAAGCACCGGATGCGGCGAAAGATGGGGCGCCGTCAATTTTGGAAACATTCGTCAACATTGTGCCGGAAAATCCGATTGCAGCGTTGGCGGAAGGGCAAATGTTACAGATTATCTTCTTTGCCCTGGTATTCGGCTTCGGGATGGCTTTCTTAGGCAGCAAAGTGGATCGGGTCAAGGAATTGGTGGAACAAGCCAATGAGATTATGATGTGGATGATTCACCAATTGATGAAAATCGTTCCCTTTGCCGCTTTTGCGCTTATGGCCCGTGCAATTGGGGAAGCGGGTCCGAATCTGGTTGGTTCGATGGCCCTTTATATGATTACATTGGTGTCGGTCCTTTTGCTCCACATGACGATCACCTATGGATTGTTCCTCAAGTTTATTGCCAAACTAAGCCCGATCAAATTTTATAAAGCGATGTTTCCGGCGATGGAAGTGGCTTTTACCACCAGCAGCAGCGCTGCTACTTTGCCGGTTACCATGGATCGAGTGGAAAAAGGGTTAAATGTACCAAAGAGCATCTCCAGCTTTGTCCTGCCCCTGGGCGCTACCGTCAATATGGATGGGACCGCTATTATGCAGGGGGTTGCAGCGATTTTTATCGCGCAGGTATACGGTATTGATCTTACGATTACCCAACAGCTCTTGATCGTTCTAACGGCGACGTTGGCTTCGATCGGTACCGCTGCTGTACCTTCCGCTGGGATTGTGATGTTGACGATCGTATTTCCGGTCGTGGGTCTACCCATCGAAGGATTGGCGATTGTGTTGGGCGTAGACCGTCTGTTGGATATGGCGCGTACTGCCACCAACATCACTGGTGACGCTATGGTTGCCACCTGTATCGCCAAGACGGAAGGGGCAGACATCAATATTCAGGAGGAAGCGAGTAAGACTGCATGATGACGGCTGGTAAATAAGGAATGCAGGACGTGAGTAAAGATCCTTTTGTGCATAAACGAGACCCGGGAACAAGTGACCGAGGTGAGATGAGTACTTTGGAGTGCTTAAGTGGGATGATATAGTGGAGCCCGATTCCCATGTTTAACCTTGAGCAGATATGCCTAAAACCTATCCGCAATCGCCAAGCGGGTGGGTTTTTTATTGTAAAAACGAACGCTGATGAGATTGGAAGTTAAATCGTTCGCCTTTGCGTTGACTTTCAAGGTGTAGGGCTGTTACACTGGACATGAAGCGAAAGTATTAAATTCATCAATCGTGCTTTTCTCATATATGCCTGGGAATAGGGCCTGGGCGTCTCTACCCGGAAACCGTAAATTTCCGGACTATGGGAAACGCCTTGCCGTGGTGTGTACCTATTCACCCGAACGGTGGGGTTTCCCTGTGAACCCTTCGTTTGGGTTTTTTGATGTCTAGATTGAGGCAATCGACATTTAATTAACTCAGTGATAGGAGTGGAGTCAATGTCGTTGGCACAGGTGGGGGTCATTATGGGAAGCACTTCCGACTGGCCCACCATGGAGCAAACGTGTGAAGTATTGCAGGAGTTGGAGATTCCGTTTGAGAAACGGGTGGTATCGGCTCACCGCACGCCTGATGAGATGTTCCGCTATGCGGAGGAAGCCGAAGGCCGGGGGTTACGTGTAATTATTGCTGGTGCCGGTGGAGCCGCCCATCTGCCTGGGATGGTAGCGGCTAAGACGGTTTTACCGGTGATCGGAGTTCCCATTAAAACGTCCACCTTAAACGGGGTAGACTCCCTCTACTCCATTGTGCAGATGCCGGGCGGTGTGCCGGTGGCGACCGTTGCCATCGGTCAAGCGGGAGCCGTTAATGCAGGGCTGCTGGCTGCGGAAATCTTGGGGTCTCATAATGAAAATATACGGGAACGGCTACGCCGTCGCAGACAAACGATTCGTCAGCGCGTACTGGATACAGCCGATTTGGATGGGTGAGAGTGATGACTGAGAAAAAAAGAAAACAAGCACACCCGATTCTGCCTGGTAGTACCATTGGTATCTTAGGCGGAGGGCAATTGGGACGGATGATCGCACTGGCCGGACGGCAAATAGGCTACCGTTTTGTGACACTGGATCCGGCGGCGGATTGTCCGACTGCTTCGGTGGCAGATCAGCATATTCAGGCTCCTTTTGATGATCTGGAAGCGGCGCGGAAGCTGGCACAGCACTGCGATGTAGTCACGTATGAATTTGAAAATGTGGATGACGATGTGGTGCGATTGTTAGAAGATCACACCTTTGTTCCGCAAGGAAGCCGCCTGCTGCAAACCACCCGCCACCGCTTGCGGGAAAAAGAAGCCCTCGTCGCTGCCGGACTGCCTGTTGCTCCGTATCAACCCCTCATCCATGCATCCGATCTTCTCCGCATCGCGATGGAGGTCGGTTTTCCGTGTGTGCTGAAGACGGCTACCGGTGGCTATGACGGCAAGGGGCAGTGGTTACTCCGTAGCAGAGACGATGCTGTGCAAACCGCAAAAACATTGACAGGCGGCCCCTGGGTGGTGGAGGCGTTTGTTCCCTTCCAGCGGGAAATGTCTGTGATCGCTGCTCGCTCCGTTACTGGCGAGGTGGGTACTTACCCGGCAGTGGAAAACGTGCACCGTAATCATATTTTGCATCTGACGCGGGCACCGGCGCCAGTCGCGGATTCCATCTTACGGGAAGCGGAGCAGTTGGCGCAAAATGTGGCAACTGCTTTGGATGTAGTTGGATTGGTGGCGGTGGAGATGTTCCAGTTGGTGGATGGACGCCTCTGGATCAATGAATTGGCACCTCGTCCCCACAATTCGGGCCACTGGACGATCGATGCTTGTGCCACTTCGCAGTTTGAGCAACATGTTCGCGCCGTCTGTGGATTGCCTTTGGGATCGTTTCAACCCCTTTCCCCAGCAGTGATGGTGAATATCCTCGGCGAACATCTGCCAGAGGTGACAAAGGCGATTCCACATTTGCCCTCATCCGCCAAATTGCATTTATACGGCAAAAAAGAGAGCCGTCCGGGACGCAAAATGGGGCATATCACTGTCGTGGAGGCAAGTTTGGAACAAGCGGAAACAGTTGTGGACGAATTGGGAATCTGGCCTTCGGAAAGCAGCGAGTCGATGAAATCTACCGGGAGTTGAAAAGGATGATTGAACGTTATACACGTGAAGAGATGGGATCGATCTGGACCGATGAAAACCGGTACCGGGCTTGGCTGGAAGTGGAGATATTGGCGTGTGAAGCGTGGGCGGAGTTGGGTGTGATTCCGCGGAAGGATGTGGAGCGAATCCGGCAGCACGCCCGCATCAATGTGGACCGCATCCTGGAGATTGAAGAGGAGACGCGCCATGATGTGGTCGCCTTTACCCGTGCAGTTGCGGAAACTTTAGGCAATGAATCCAAATGGGTTCACTATGGCTTAACCTCAACCGATGTAGTGGATACCGCCTTATCCTATCTGTTGCGCCAAGCCAATGACATTTTGCTGCGTGATGTGGATCGGATGTTGGATGTGCTGGAGCAAAAAGCAAAACAGCACAAATACACGGTAATGATGGGACGCACCCACGGTGTCCATGCTGAACCGACCACCTTTGGGCTAAAATTGGCACTGTGGCGGGAAGAGATGAAACGGAACAAAGAGCGGTTGGAACAAGCCGTTCGCACAGTGGCCGTCGGCAAAATCTCCGGCGCTGTCGGTACCTATGCCAATATCGATCCCTTTGTTGAAAAATATGTATGTGAAAAATTGGGCCTCACAGCAGCACCCATCTCCACTCAAACTCTACAGCGGGATCGCCATGCGGAATACCTCTCCACTTTAGCGCTGATCGCTACCAGCTTGGAAAAATTTGCAGTGGAGATCCGTGGGCTTCAAAAAAGTGAGACACGAGAAGTGGAAGAAGCGTTCGGCAAAGGGCAAAAAGGTTCTTCCGCCATGCCGCATAAGCGTAACCCCGTCGGTTCGGAAAATATCACAGGGCTGGCACGGGTGGTACGGGGTCATATGGTGACCGCCTATGAAAATGTTCCTCTGTGGCATGAACGGGATATTTCTCACTCTTCCGCAGAACGGGTGATTTTGCCCGATACCACGATCCTGCTCAACTACATGCTGAACCGCTTGGCGGGCATTATTGAGAATTTAACGGTATTCCCGGAAAACATGAAGCGCAATATGGAACGTACCTACGGACTGATCTATTCACAACGGGTACTTCTCACCTTGATCGACAAAGGCTTAAAGCGGGAAAGCGCCTATGATCGTGTACAAAAGCTGGCCATGCAGGCCTGGGAAGAGGCGACCCCTTTCCGGGAGCTGGTGGAAGGCGACGACACCATCACCGGAATTCTCTCCTCGGAGGAGATTGCCGCTTGCTTCGATTATCGTTACCATTTACAGCGGGTGGATGAAATTTTTGCACGGCTAGGTTTGGACTAGTACCTCAACTGCTAACATTGTCGGTTAGCGCGGGGGATTTCCTTCTGTGCGACTCTGCCACGCAAAGCGAGACCTAGGAGCGAAGCGACTAAGGCGAGACTTGTGTTGGTGAGTGCAAAGCGAGACCTGGGAGCGAAGCGACTAAGGCGAGACTTGTGCTGGTGAGTGCAAAGCGAGACCTGGGAGCGAGCGACTAAGGCGAGACTTGTGCTGGTGAGTGCAAAGCGAGACCTAGGAGCGAAGTGACCAAGGCGAGACTTGTGCTGGTGAGTGCATGGAGCGAATACGGGAATGCCCTACATGAGTCCAAGATTCACATTTTGCTGATGAGGCACTAGGGAGGGGTAGCGATGAAACGAGGCGAGATGTTATATGAAGGTAAGGCGAAAAAGATTTATTGTACTGACGACCCGCATGTGGTGTGGGTATCGTACAAGGATGACGCCACTGCCTTCAACGGGGGGAAAAAAGGCTCCATCGCCGGCAAAGGGGAGTTAAACAACCGCATCAGTGCCCATTTCTTTGAGCATCTGGGCAGTTACGGGGTTGCACATCATTTTGTGAAGCTATTGTCCCCGACTGAGCAGTTGGCCCGCAAAGTAACGATTTTGCCGATTGAGGTAGTGGTTCGCAATCGGGCTGCCGGCTCTCTCGCCAAACGGCTGGGATTGGAAAACGGGGTGTTGTTCCCGCAGCCGGTGGTGGAGTTTTACTACAAAAACGATGATCTGGGCGATCCCTTGATCAATGAGGATCATATCCGCTTATTGCAATTGGCGGAGCCGGAGCAAGTGGCAAAAATCCGGGAAGAAGCGCTTAATATTAATGAACTGTTGCTGTCACGAATGGATGCGTGTGAAATTATTTTGGTCGATTTTAAGCTGGAGTTTGGTGTGGATGAGAGCGGCAAACTGATGTTGGCGGATGAAATTTCGCCGGATACTTGCCGTTTTTGGGATCGAGAGACGGGAAAACCCTTGGATAAGGACCGGTTTCGTCGGGATTTAGGCGATGTAGAAGCCGCTTATCGCGAAATTTGGACTCGATTGGGAGGAACAGCCCATGTATAAAGCTACAAT
Organism: Desmospora activa DSM 45169; assembly: GCF_003046315.1. Classification (NCBI taxonomy): domain Bacteria; kingdom Bacillati; phylum Bacillota; class Bacilli; order Caryophanales; family Thermoactinomycetaceae; genus Desmospora; species Desmospora activa. Next base: position 10,318 of record NZ_PZZP01000001.1, read on the forward strand.
TACCGTTCGCCTAAAAAGCAGCGTGTTGGATCCGCAAGGAAGTGCGGTCAAAGGATCGCTTCATTCTCTCGGCTTTGCCGAAGTGGAAAATGTACGCATCGGCAAGACGTTGGAAGTCTGGTTGGACTCAGCTGATGCCGCTGTCGCTCGTGAACAGGTGGAAGCGATGTGTCAGCAACTGTTGGCCAATCCCGTGATTGAAAACTACGAGTTTCAACTGGAGGAGGGTGCTTAATGCGCTTCGCCGTTGTTGTTTTTCCTGGTTCCAATTGCGATACGGACTGTGTGAAGGCGGTTCGTGACATTTTGGAGCAACCGGTCGATCTGGTGTGGCACCATGAAAAGCGCTTGCACTCCTACGATGCGATTATTTTGCCCGGTGGTTTTTCCTATGGTGATTATCTACGGACAGGGGCTTTGGCCCGCTTTTCCCCGGTGATGGAAGCGGTGCAGGAAACGGCGGAGAAAGGAAAACTGGTCCTCGGAATTTGCAACGGTTTTCAGGTGTTACTGGAAGCGGGATTGTTGCCCGGTGCGATGCGGGTAAATGATCATCTCCAATTTCGTTGTGACATCCAACCGCTCCAGGTGGCAAACAACCACCTTCCTTTTACCTTGGAATATGAGGAAGGAGAAACGATCCAACTGCCGATCGCCCATGGAGAAGGAAACTACTACTGCGATGAAAAGACACTTAAGCAATTGCAGGAGCGAGGGCAGATCGTTTTTCGCTATGATGGCAACAATCCCAACGGATCGGTGGATGATATCGCCGGAATCGTCAATGAAAAAGGCAATGTCTTGGGATTGATGCCTCATCCGGAGCGGGCGGTTCATGACTGGATGGGATCCGCTGACGGTGCCAAGATGTTAACTTCGATGCTACGCTACTGGAGGGAGAGCCATGGTGCGGCCTGAGATAGAGGAAGTGGTTACTGTTGCCAATGAACCAACACCGGAACAAATCCGTGACCAAGGCATGTTTACAGAGGTGGGAATGACCGCTGAGGAGTATCAACAGGTTTGCCATCATCTCGATCGCCTGCCCAACTGGACGGAATTGGGAATCTACAGCGTGATGTGGTCGGAGCATTGCAGTTATAAAAACTCTAAACCGCTGTTGCGCCGTTTTCCGGTTGAGGGACCGCGGGTGTTGCAAGGTCCCGGTGAAGGGGCAGGGGCGATCGATATCGGTGATGGTCAGGCGGTTGTGTTTAAGATTGAAAGCCATAACCATCCCACTGCGGTTGAACCGTTTCAGGGAGCGGCCACTGGGGTGGGCGGCATCATCCGTGATGTGTTTTCTATGGGGGCACGTCCGATTGCTTTGTTGAACTCGCTGCGGTTTGGCCCGCTGGAACAGGGGCGTGTACGCTATCTGTTTGAACAGGCGGTGGCAGGAATCGCCCATTACGGCAATGTCGTCGGCATTCCCACCGTGGGCGGCGAAGTGGAATTTGATGCCGCGTATGAGGGTAACCCTTTGGTAAACGCCATGTGTGTCGGTATCCTGGATCACGATGATCTGCAAAAAGGAATTGCTGTCGGTACCGGTAACCCGGTGATCTATGTAGGAGCTAGCACCGGGCGTGATGGAATCCATGGAGCCACCTTTGCCTCCGAGGAGCTGTCTGAGGCCTCCGAGGAAAAACGGCCGGCAGTGCAGGCTGGGGATCCGTTTATGGAGAAGTTGTTGTTGGAAGCGTGTCTGGAACTGGTGCAAAAAGGGATTTTGTTGGGAATCCAAGATATGGGAGCAGCAGGTCTCACCTGTTCCAGTGCTGAGATGGCAGCCAAGGGAGAAACCGGCATGGAGTTGAATCTGGACGATGTGCCGCAACGGGAAACGGGAATGACCCCCTATGAGATTATGTTGTCCGAATCGCAGGAACGGATGCTGTTGGTAGTGGAAGACGGCCGCGAAGGAGAAGTGGAACAAGTTCTGAATAAGTGGGGACTGCAATCGGCGGTTGTGGGTCGGGTAACCGCTGATGGTCGTTATCGCATTCGCCATCAAGGCCGTCTGGTGGCCGATATTCCGGTTAAAACGCTGGTGGATGATGCGCCGGTGTTGCATCGGAAGGGAGAAGAGCCCGCTTATTACCGCAACTTTGCTCTGGCAAAACCGGCGGCGACATTGGCGGGGGTTGACGCTGTCACTGCACTCAAACGGGTGTTGGCTTCACCGACGGTAGCCAGCAAGCGCTGGGTATATCAGCAATATGATCATATGGTGCGGACCAGTACCGCCGTTCGTCCCGGATCGGACGCCGCTGTTGTGGTGATCGACGGTACCGACAAAGCCCTGGCTATGTCTACCGACGGCAATGGCCGCTATGTCTACCTCGATCCCCGTCAAGGCGGCGCCATCGCCGTGGCGGAAGCGGCGCGCAATGTCGTCTGCTCCGGCGCTCAACCCCTGGCGATTACGGATTGCCTCAACTTTGGCAGCCCGGAGAAACCGGAAGTGTTTTGGCAGTTGGAAGGGGCGGTAGAGGGTATGAGCGAGGCTTGCCGCACCTTGGAAACACCGGTGGTCGGCGGCAATGTCAGCCTGTACAACGAAACCAAAGGGGCACCCATCCACCCCACACCTGTTGTCGGGATGGTGGGCTTGGTGGAAAACCGCAACCATATTACCACCGCCGCTTTTAAGCAGGAAGGGGACCTTTTGCTGCTGTTGGGGGAAACCCATGCGGAGTTGGGTGGAAGCGAACTGCAACGGGTAGTGGAAGGAGAAGTATCCGGCCGTGCTCCTCGCATCGATCTCGCCTTGGAAAAACGGCTCCATGAATCGGTATTGGCGGCGATTCGAAAGGGGAGTGTCTCCTCCGCTCACGATTTGTCGACAGGTGGACTGGCGGTAGCGATCGCAGAATCAGCGATCAGCGGCGGATACGGTGCCGAGGTGACGTTGGATACGGAATTGGCTGCCACTGTTGCTCTCTTTAGCGAAAGCCAGTCCCGTGTCTTACTGAGCGTCCCGCAGTCACAAGCGGAAACAGTCCACCGTTTGGCGCAAGAGCATGGAATCGCCTGCACCAAGATTGGCCGCGTGGGTGGTCAGGCTTTGATCGTTCGGGTAAATCAAGAGATGGCCATCGACCTTCCGTTACAAGAGCTGGAAACGATCTGGGAGGGAACACTGCCATGCGCGATGAATCTGTCTTCGACGAACTGAAGGAAGAGTGTGGAGTGTTCGGTATTCTAGGGCATCCTGACGCCGTTCAGCTCAGCTATTACGGGTTGCACGCCTTGCAACACCGTGGACAAGAGAGCGCCGGCATCGTCGCTACCGCCGGCGGTGGTTTCCGCTATCACCGCAGTATGGGTCTGGTCAATGAAGTGTTTAACAATGAGATTATGAAGGGGTTAAGCGGGGATTGGGCAATCGGTCATGTGCGCTACTCCACGACGGGGGAAAGCTCGTTGAGCAATGCCCAACCGTTTGTATTTCACAATGATGCCGTCGGTCAGTTGGCGCTAGCAACCAACGGCAACCTGGTCAATGCAGACGCCTTAAAACAAGAACTGGAGAGCCAGGGAGCCGTTTTCCACTCAACCTCGGACACGGAAGTGATCGCCCATCTGATCGCCCGCTCAACCAAACCTACCCTGGAAGAAGCGGTGGCGGAAGCTCTAAACCAGCTGGTCGGCGCTTATGCCTTGTTGATCATGACCAATGATTCGCTGTTGGTGGCCCAGGACCCTCATGGGTTGCGGCCGTTATCGATGGGGATGCTGGGAGATGCACCGGTCTTTTCATCGGAGACGTGTGCCTTTGATATTATTGGCGCCGATTATCTGCGGGAAGTGAAGCCGGGAGAATTATTGATTCTGGATCGGGATGGCATGCGTGCTACCCGTTTTGCCTCACCTGCGTCGCGTGCGGTCTGTTCCTTTGAATATATTTACTTTGCCCGCCCGGACAGCGATATCGACGGGATCAACGTCCATACCGCCCGCAAACGGTTAGGAGCGCAATTGTTTGCAGAGTCGCCGGTGGAAGCGGATGTGGTAACCGGTGTTCCCGATTCCAGCACTTCTGCCGCGATCGGCTTTGCGGAGGCGGCAGGCATTCCCTTTGAGCTGGGTTTGATCAAAAATCGCTATGTGGGGCGCACCTTTATTCAGCCCAGTCAGCAACTGCGGGAGCAAGGGGTAAAAATGAAGTTGTCCGCTGTCCGCAAGGTGGTGGAAGGAAAACGGGTCGTGATGATTGACGATTCCATCGTCCGCGGAACCACCAGCCGTCGCATTGTGACGATGTTGCGGGAAGCCGGGGCAAAAGAGGTACATGTCCGTATCTCCTCTCCCCCGGTTAAATATTCTTGTTTTTACGGGATCGATACTTCCAATCGCAAACAACTGATCGCCGCTGATCACTCGGTAGAAGAGATTCGGCAATTAATCGGGGCAGACAGTCTCCGATTTTTGACGGAAGAAGGGTTGGTCCAAGCCGTAGGCAGACGGAAGGAAAACGAAACTTGCGGTCATTGCTTGGCTTGCTTTAACGGCAACTACCCCACAGAGGTGGATGAATCTGCTGTGTTGGCACTGGAGGGAAAAGGATGAGCGACGCCTACCGACAATCGGGAGTGGATATCGCCGCCGGGGAAGAGGCGGTTCAGCGTATCAAAGGGCATGTCATGCGTACTCACCGCCCGGAGGTGATGGGGGGAATCGGCGGCTTTGGCGGTCTCTTCTCCCTGTCCGGCTACCGGGAACCGGTGCTGGTAGCGGCCACCGACGGGGTGGGCACCAAGTTAAAACTGGCCTTTCAGTTGGATCGCCACGATACGATCGGGGTGGACTGTGTCGCCATGTGTGTTAACGATCTGGTGGTACAGGGAGCAGAGCCCCTTTTCTTTTTGGATTATATCGCCACCGGCAAACTCTCTCCGCCACAGGTGGAAGCAGTGGTAAAAGGAATCGCCGATGGATGTGAACAGGCGGGGTGTGCGCTACTTGGCGGTGAGACGGCGGAAATGCCTGGTATGTACGCCGCCGGTGAATATGATGTCGCCGGTTTTAGTGTCGGTGCGGTAGAAAAGAGCGGACTGCTAACGGGGGAAACGATTCGTCCTGGTGACGTCATTATAGGCCTAGCTTCCAACGGCCTGCACAGCAACGGCTTCTCCTTGGTGCGAAAAATCATCGCTGATTCGGGTACTTCCCTGACGGATTCCGTTCCCTGGGGGCATCATTCCTGGGGAGAGGAGCTGCTCACCCCCACCCGTATCTATATCCGCCCTTTCCATCAATTGATGGAAGCGGTCACCGTCAAAGGGGGCGCTCATATTACCGGCGGCGGCTTGATTGAAAACGTGCCCCGTATGTTGCCGCAAGGCTTACAAGCCAACATTCGGCCCGATTCATGGCCGGTGCCTGATGTATTTCGTTTTTTGGCGGAGCAGGCATCCCTCACGGCGGAGGATTGCTATCGTACCTTTAACATGGGCATCGGCATGGTATTGTTCGTCCCGGCGGAAGAGACGCAAACGGCGATGCAGATTGCGATTGAAGCGGGAGAGCGTGCCTATGTGATTGGTCAAGTGGAAGCAGGGGAAAACGGTGTTGTCGGTCTGAAGGGAGCCTCATTATGAGTATCGCTGTATTTGCTTCCGGCAGCGGCAGCAACTTTGAAGCTTTGGTGGAGCGCTCGCGCAAACAGCATTGGCCGCAACCGATTTCACTTTTGCTCTGTGATAAACCGCAGGCTAAAGCATTGGAACGGGCGGAGCGTTTGCGGGTTCCCGCCGTTGCCTTTCATCCAAAAGAGTATAAAGATAAAGCCGCTTATGAGCAGGATGTGCTTCATTGTTTGCAGGAACACAACATTGAGTGGATCATGTTAGCGGGATATATGCGACTGGTTGGCCCGACGTTGTTGGAGGCATACCCTTGGCGCATTCTCAATATCCATCCTTCACTCTTGCCCGCGTTTCAAGGAAAGGACGCGGTCCGACAAGCGTTGGAATACGGGGTTCGCTGGACTGGGGTGACGGTGCATTGGGTGGATGAAGGAATGGACACGGGTCCCATTCTCGATCAGAAGCCGGTATTGGTGGAGCCTCATGACACCATGGAAACGTTGCAACGAAAGGTGCAGTTTGTTGAACATAATCTTTATCCGGCAGTGATGTATAAGTTGTTGACCGGCCGTATCTTGCCGCCGGATCCATCGTCAATGGAACTGAAGGAGGAACAGCAGTGATTCCCATCCGTCGTGCTTTGATCAGTGTTTCCGATAAAACCGGTATCGTGGAGTTAGCCCGCGACCTCTCCCGACGCGGAGTGGAGATTATTTCGACTGGTGGTACCAAACGCGCCTTGGGTGAAGCAGGGATTCCGGTGATCGGTGTATCGGAATTGACCGGTTTTCCGGAGATCCTAGACGGTCGCGTAAAAACGCTTCATCCGCGCATTCATGCCGGGCTGCTGGCGATTCGTGATCGTGAGGAACACCAGCGTCAACTGGAAGAGCGCAAAATCGACACCATCGATCTGGTGGTGGTTAATCTATATCCCTTCCAACAAACGATCGCCAAGCCGGATGTCACCTTTGCGGAAGCAATTGAAAACATCGATATCGGTGGGCCGTCGATGGTACGGGCCGCTGCCAAAAATCATCGCTTTACTACAGTAGCGGTAGATCCTGTTGATTATGAAACGATCCTAGCGGAAATGGATCAGGGTGGGGTAACTGATGAGACGCGCCAACAGTTGGCGGCCAAAGCGTTTCGCCACACTGCCGCTTATGATGCCCTCATCGCTTCCTACTTGAGTGCAGAAGTAAATGAACCCTATCCGGAGAAGTGGACCGTAACCTATGAGAAGAAACAAGATCTTCGTTATGGGGAGAATCCGCATCAATCTGCTGCTTTTTATCAACAGCCTCTGGCAGCTGCGGGTAGTTTAGCGACGGCAAAACAGCTTCACGGGAAAGCATTGTCTTATAACAATATCAACGATGCCAACACCGCTTTGGAGATTGTGTCCGAGTTTGATCGTCCGGCTGTCGTTGCCGTTAAACATATGAATCCCTGCGGTGTCGGCAGCGGTGAGACGATCTTGGAGGCATATGAAAAAGCGTATGAGGCGGACCCCGTTTCCATTTTTGGTGGTATTGTCGCCTTGAATCGAACGGTGGATGAAGCGACTGCCCGCCGCTTAAAAGAGATCTTCCTGGAAATTATCTTGGCACCGGGGTTTGATGCCGCTGCCCTGGAGATTTTGCAAGAAAAGAAGAATCTTCGCCTGCTAAAGGTGGAGGTTTCCGCTTTTGGGAATGCGTCATCCCGCCGTCTGCAAACGGTGGAAGGGGGCTTATTGGTACAAGAAGCGGATCGAAAAGCGTTGGATCGCGCTGATTGCGAAGTTGTGACCAATCGTACCCCTTCCGCAGTAGAGTGGGAGCAATTGCTGTTTGCCTGGCGGGTCGTCAAACACGTCAAGTCAAACGCGATCGCTTTGTCCCGTGATTTTCGTACGATCGGAGTGGGAGCGGGCCAGATGAACCGCGTCGGTGCGGCGCGGATCGCCTTAGAACAGGCAGGGGAAGCGGCACATGGAGCGGTATTGGCATCTGACGCCTTTTTCCCGATGAAGGATACGGTGGAGCTTGCTGCTGCCGCCGGGATTAAAGCGATTATCCAGCCTGGTGGTTCCATTCGCGATCAAGAATCGATCGAGGAAGCCAACCGGCACGGCATCGCGATGGTGTTTACCGGTGTCCGTCACTTTAAGCATTAAAACAGAGACTTCACACGTGGAACGGCTGCTTCTTTCCCAACGTATGATAAAGTGCTCCAGCAAAAAGCTGAGGCCGTAGGTACAAAGGGGGAGGAACGGCCGTGGTTATCATCCGACGGTCATTTACGTTGGTTGTCACCACCTTGACATTAATGTGGATCACGGTTTTTCTCGGCTGGTATGAACCGTTTTCCTGGCAATACAGCATACGGGTGATTGGCTCCTTATACTTTTTGTTGGCGATTTTGACCAGCGGATTAATGTCCCTTCCCACAATTAGGGAAAAAGGGAAGGAAAACAAAGGGCAGCGGGAAGAGTGGTCTTTTATTTTTCTATTGGTGACCGTTATCTTGTTTGGAATCAGCCTCGCCTTTCCATAAACGGCGAGGTTTGCTGCTTGGACAAGCCCCCTTAGGGGGAGGGATTTTGAAGATGATAGGAGGGAGTTATGATGCGGGTATTGGTTGTTGGCAGCGGGGGGCGAGAACATACCCTCGTGTGGAAATTAAAGCAGAGCCCACAGGTAAAGCAGCTGTTTTGTGCGCCGGGTAATGCAGGGATCGAAACCTTAGCCACAAGCGTTCCCATCTCCGCTACCGATGTGGAGGGATTGGTGCGGTTTGTAGCGGAACGGGAGATTGATCTGACAGTGATCGGTCCAGAAGCTTCGCTTTTGGCCGGTGTGGTGGATGCATTGGAAGTAAATGGGCACCTCGTGTTCGGCCCTAATCGCGAAGCGGCCCAAGTGGAAGGCAGTAAGCGTTTTGCGAAAGAATTGATGGAGGCTTACGGTATTCCTACTGGACGATACCGCTCTTTTACCGATCCGGACGCAGCATTGACTTATATCCGGGAACAGGGTGCTCCCATCGTCGTAAAAGCGGACGGTTTAGCGGCAGGGAAGGGTGTGGTGGTGGCTCAAACCCTGCAAGAAGCAGAAGCAGCAGTGCACCATATCATGGAAGAGCGCGCCTTTGGCGATGCGGGAACATCGATTGTGGTAGAGGAGTTTTTGACCGGACAGGAAATGTCGTTAATGGCTTTTGTCGACGGTGAAACGGTTATTCCGATGGTGCCCGCTCAGGATCATAAGCCGGTCTTTAATGATGACCAGGGTCCTAATACCGGTGGAATGGGCGCATATAGCCCTGTCCCCCAAATCGCCGATCGTATCGTTCAGCAAGCGGTAACACAAATTTTGGAACCGATGGCCAAGGGGATGGTCCAAGCCGGTCTCACTTATCGCGGAGTCTTATATGCCGGGTTGATGATCACTCCGGAGGGACCAAAAGTAATCGAATTTAATGCCCGCTTTGGTGATCCGGAAACACAAGTCGTGTTACCGCGGATGGAGTCAGATTTAGCGGAAGTGCTGTTGGCGGTGGCTCAGGGACGCTTGCAACAGATCGAGGTGTCCTGGAAAAAGGAAGCCGCTTGTTGCATTGTGATGGCTTCCGGCGGCTATCCTGGCTCCTATGAAAAAGGAAAGCCCATTCAGGGGTTGTTTACCGAGGCGAATAATGCCGCCATTTTTCATGCCGGAACCGCTCATACAGAAGACGGTATCGTTACTGCTGGCGGACGTGTACTCGGAGTAACCGCTTGGGGGAGCGATTTATCCCAAGCCCGAAACCAGGCATATGCCCAGGTGAAAACGATCCAATTTGAAGGGGCCCATTATCGCACCGATATAGGCTCACGGGCGTTAGAGAAGTAGAGAGTGAATAGGCTATGGGCATGTTTCCGAAGCCACGTCTGTTGATCGACTCCCCAACGGAGTCTCCACGGTACCTAACCGTTTAGCGGCTACACATACTAAAAAAACTGAGTCCGGCATCATACCGGTCTCAGTTTTTTTTGTTTAATACCAAATGACGAAGGATGTGTTGAAACAAGGACAAACGACCTAAAAATAGGACTTTTCTGTTAATTGTAACGGGGTGCATTGTAGAAACTGACGTGCCATGTTATGATGTTAGCATGATCTTTTTCTGCACAGGCTTGTGCGGATTGGAGTGATCCATATCAATCAGAAAGAGGATCTTATCTTCTCGTTTTTACTCGTCGTTCGCAATGAGGAAGATTATATAGAGAATCTGTTGGAATCGATTTTGCATCAGGACTTTCCCCATGACCGATACGAGATTATAATCATCGATGGTGAGTCGACAGATCGAACGCCAGAATTGGTGGAGGCGTTTGAACGGCGTTACCCTGATCGGATTCGGTCGTATATGAATCCGCGTAAAATCCTGGCCACAGGCTGGAACATCGGCATTCAACATTCACGGGGGCGGTATGTGATCCGGGTAGATGGTCACAGTCAAATCCCCCGGGACTTTTTAAGCCGAACCTATGAAGTAGCGCAAAGAGTGCCGGAAGCGGCTTGTGTCGGTGGCGTCATCGAGAGCAGAGGAACGGGTTTTTGGGGTGAAGTAAATGCCTATGTCTATTCCCATCCCTTTGGTGTGGGAAATTCCAAATTTCGTACCACCAAAAACAAATGGGAAGGATATGTAGATACGGTTCCGTATGCCGCTTATAAGCGGGAAGTCTTTGAAGAGGTCGGCTACTTTGATGAAAATCTAAAGCGGAATGAGGATCTGGAGATGCATGCCCGCGTACGGCGGGCGGGTGGAAAATTCTTTCTGTCCACCATCATCCGCTCTACCTACTATGTCCGCAATACGTTACCAACATTGATGCAAAAATCATTTGCCGATGGAAAATGGACGCTCGTCGCCAGTAAGCGCGGCATGGGAGTGCTGCGTGGACGCCATTTCATTCCGTTTATCGTGGTAATGGCTACGTTGGCGTTTACCGTAGCATCCTTTTTCAGTGCGATCGCATGGTACACATTTTTAACACTGATGGGGACATATACTACCCTTCTCCTCGTCTCTTCCTGGGGACTGAAAAAAGAAAAAGGTTGGAAGTACTTTGTCCCAACGATGGTATCTTTTTTCCTGCTTCATTTTAGCCGGGGAGTCGGTTCTGCCGCCGGATTGATGAGCAGGGAGTATTGGGGGAATGAACGGGTATATGAAGAGCGATACGACAAAAACGTTACCAACGCTGCCCGTTGATTCCAACCGGATTTTGGCTTACCGAGAACGTTGCCAGAAACCGCGACATATGGAAGAGATCTGGTCCTGGTTTGTCTTGCGCCGGATCTCCATTTATATAACCTTGCTGTTGAGCCGTACACCCCTTACGCCAAATGGAATCAGCTGGCTCAGTCTTCTCTTTTTCACCTTAACGGGGTGGCTCCTGCTGACGGGAGAACCATGGGGTTGGCTGCTGGCGGTCGTCAGTTACAACTTGGGCTATTTATGTGATTGTATGGATGGTGAGCTGGCCCGAATCAAAGGGGTAACCAGCCAGCGGGGTGTATTTTTAGACACCTTGATCCGTGCTTTAAGCATCCCCGTCTGGAGCGCCGCCGCTTGGATGGTCCCACACGCCTTTGGATGGATGGAGTGGGGATTGGGTGTCGCTACTTGGGCTTACGTGATGATTTTGGTTGCCACCCTCGCTTTGTTGGTGCCCTTATCATACAATTATGTCCATGTGAAGACGGATGAAAACGATCCGGTCAGCGCCATGCGAACTCAATCCAATAAGATGGAGTGGATTGCATTTTTGACTGGGATGCCCGGATATTTTGCATTCCTGCCTGCGGTAACCATAGTTGAAATGTGGTTGGAATGGCCTTTGGTTGCCGCATTTACTGCCGCATTTTTGGTGGTGTTGGCTCTCAAGACCTTGTTACGATTGTATCTTACCACATCAAAGTTAAGTTGAATGACGACAGCGTTAAATTTATGTAAAGCCAATATTACAAACGGATAGGAGTGTCCAGAAATGAAAGTGGTAATTCTCGCCGCCGGTGTGGGCAGTCGTCTACGCCCGGAAACAGAAGATAAACCGAAAGCGATGATCCAGGTTCATGGCAAACCCTTGGTTCAATATCAAGTGGAGAGTGTTCGTAAGGCTGGATTTAAGGACGAAGATATTACGGTGCTCGGTGGATACAAGATGGAGCGGATTCAGGAACACTTCGCTGGCACGGATATCCAATTTATCTACAATCCACATTATGAATCCATGAACAACATTTACTCGTTTCTATTAACGGAGAAGCTGAGAGAGGATATTCTCCTCATCAATTCCGACGACTTTTTCGATGAGCGCATGATCTCTTTTATCATGGAGGCATCCGCTCCCACAGCAGTATTGGTGGATACGCAAAAAACATTGACGGAAGAGTCGATGCGGGTACTACTGGATGAAGAGGGAAGACTGACGAAAGTAAATAAAAAGATCGCATTGCATGAAGCCCATGGTGAGTACATCGGGATTTCCAAACTAGCCCGTCCCGATCTGGAAGTGTTGTATCGGACGGCGCGGGCCATGATTGAAAACGGTGAAACCAATGCATGGTATGAAAATGTGTATGAAGCCTGCTCCGGCGATATCGCCATTGTTGGAGTCGATACGCAGGGGCTGCCTTGGGTGGAGATCGATGACTTCAATGATCTGGAAACCGCGAAAAAGTTAGCCGTATCCGTTTTGTCCTGACCGGGAAGGAGCTGGAATCATGACAAAGAAAGTGCATATCCCGGTTCAGTTGATCATTGAACACGGGGCGATCCCTAACCTTCCCCAATCACCGGTGTTTGACTGGTTGAAGGGACAAAAGGTGCTGATGGTAAGCGGAAGCGGAAAGACACGTCGGGTGACAGAACAAGTGCAAGAAGTGATTGTCGGACATGCTGCTACTGTTCAGGTGCTGACGTGCCAAAGCAACAGTCTGGATACAATCAATGAATTGGAGCGGCATGTGCTGGAAGATCCACCGGATATCATCATCGGTGCCGGGGGTGGAAAAGCCCTGGACGTATCCAAAGTTGTTGGTACCCGCAGCAATGTACCGGTAATCCTGTTCCCTACGGCGATTTCCAGCGATGCGATCTGTTCGCCGGTCGCTGTGATCAAGATGTTGAACAAAAGCACCAGTATTGGCGTGAAAATGCCGCAAGCGGTGATCATCGACCTGGATGTGTTGTCCTCGTGTCCGCCACGGCTGATGTCGGCGGGGATTGGCGACCTCCTTTCCAACAAGACGGCGCTGTTTGACTGGCATTTGGCGCACCGTGCTGGAAAAGAAGAGATGAACACATTTGCCAATTTAATGGCCAATAACGCCGTTGAATCGTTTATGAACACCTTGAATCAGGATGAGTATGACGAATCCCTGTTGAAAGTGGCATCCGAAGCTTTGATCATGAGCGGGATCGCGATGTCCATCGCCGGTTCCAGTCGACCTTGCAGCGGCTCGGAGCATTTGATCAGTCATGCGCTTGATTACCATTGTGGAGCGAAGGCACTTCATGGGGAGCAGGTAGCGATCGGTGTTCTATTTAGCCAGTATCTGCAGGGGCGAGTCAAACGGATCGAGTGGTTAGCTCCCTATTATGAAAAGCTGGGATTGCCAACACATTATGAGGATTTGGGGTACACCCGTGAGGAGATGCATCGGGCGATTCAAATGGCACCGTCTATGCGGAACCGGTATACGATTTTAAACGAAGTGGAATTGACTGATGAAGAGATTGATCGCATCCTGGATGAAGTGTATCCTGTTGAGGCGAAAAATCGTTACGACCTGAAAGGCTTAACTGTGGGATGATAAGGAGTACCAACATGTTCGCTAATATCCTGAAATATCGAGAGCTGCTTTACTTCCTAGTCCACAAGGAAGTTCGCATCCGCTATCGCAATTCCTTGTTCGGTTTCTTCTGGACTTTGCTGGAGCCACTAGGCTTGATGGTGATATACACCTTGGTGTTTTCCGTCATCATCAAGGGCATCTCCAAAGGAGTTGAACCCTATCCGCTCTATATTTTGTCGGGATTAATTCCGTGGACCTTTTTCAACAACTCCTTGAAAAAAGGGACCAAAGCGCTGTCAGGGAATGCATCCTTAATTAAAAAGGTGTACTTTCCCCGGGAAATTTTCCCGCTTTCCATGATCACTGCCAATCTGGTTAATTTTATTCCCGCTTTTGTCTTGGTAATCGCCTTTGCCTTCGTGTTGGGGGTGCCGGTTCAATGGGACCAGCTGGTATTGCTGCCGTTCTTCATTCTGCTGCTGGCGGTGTTTGCCTTGGCTTGTTCTTTTCTCATCTCGGTTTTAAACGTCTACTACCGCGATGTGGAGTTTATCACCAATCTGGTGTTACGGGGATGGATGTATCTTAGCCCGATTATTTATCCGATCAGTTTTGTCACAGAAAACGAATCGGAGACAGTCCGACAGTTTGCGGATTTGTATTTCCTCAATCCGATGGCGGTGATCCTCAGTCTGTTTCATGGAATCTTTTTCCCGGATCAGTCCATCTCCTGGGGCTATGTATTATACGTCATCATCTTTATCCTCGTCATGCTCCTGATCTCTTGGTTCATCTTTAAACGGTTGAACCGTCGTGTAGGGGAAGTGATCTGACAATGGATGCCATTGTCGTTGAAAATCTGAGCAAACATTTTCGAAAAGCGTATGATAAGACCTTGAAAGGCTTTTTCATCTCAATGGCCAAAAGGGAAAAGCGGTATAAGGAGTTCATCGCTCTCAACAATGTCTCTTTCACCGTTAAAAAAGGGGAATCCTACGCCATCATCGGAAAAAATGGAGCGGGGAAATCCACCTTGTTTAAAGTGCTTTCCGGCATTATCTACCCGGATGCGGGTAAGGTGCAGATGAATGGGAAAGTGGCTCCTTTGATTGAGCTAGGTGCCGGCCTTTCCCGTGATTTGACCGGTGCGGAAAATATCCGCCTCAACTGTGCCATCTTTGGATTAAATAAGAAGCGAATTGAAGAAGTATACCCTGAGATTGTCGCTTTCTCCGAATTGGAGGAGTTTATCGATACACCCGTCAAGTTTTATTCTTCCGGGATGAAAGCCCGGTTGGGCTTTTCGATCGCTGTTCACATCGACGCCGACATCATCTTGATCGACGAGGTGTTGGCGGTGGGTGATAAGGATTTTAAGAAAAAATGTTACGCCAAAATGGAGGAGCTGCGGGGCTCTGACAAAACTTTGGTCATTGTTTCCCACAGCTTAAAACCCCTCCGCAAAATATGTGATCGGGCCTTGATTTTGGAGCGGGGTTGCGTGGTGGATGTCGGCGGGATCGACGAGATGATCGATAAATACCAAGATGAAAAAAAACCGAAAAAGAACCAGAAGGGAGCGTAAAGTCGATTGAGTGAGGAGAAACCGCAACGATTTACACTGGACGACGTCCATACCACCTATAAAAAGAAAGACGCTTGGTGGACGGTGTTGTTGGTGGATCCGGTCGCATCACGGCTGATCGTGCCGACGGCCAATCATACCAACATCACCCCTAACCAACTCTCCATCTTTTCCTTTATCATCGGCCTGACCGCAGTGACGCTGTTTTATATTGGGTCTTATCCCGCGCTGATCGCCGCGGCGCTTTTGTACCATCTCAGCTTTATCATCGACTGCATGGATGGGAAGATCGCACGCCTCAAAGGGACAGGCTCCACCTTCGGCATGTTGTTGGATATCAGCCTGGACCATATTCGGGTGGTTTTGTGCGGTGTAGCACTCACCCTGGGCCAATACCGGCTGACGGAAGATGTGACGTATCTCTATTTGTTACTCTTGTTTGTTGTCGCCTATTTTACCCGCCATATCAATGCGTTACAGCTGTTTAAGCTACGCCGGGATATGCGGGCAAAGCTGCGCAAAAGCAAACGTAAACTGAAACGTACCGCTGAATTTGCTGGGATTGTGATTGAGAAACCGGAGCCGACTCCGCCGGAGCAAGAGGAAGAAGAAGCGGACAACAATGAGCAGGCAGACGGAACGCAATCCCTCGACAGCTTGCAGCAGAAAAAGAAAATCGATTTACAGCAGGAATTTAAGTCCAAATTCGGCATTTACATGCGTATTCGCGATTTCTTTTTGGAGCGGCGAATTCGGATGCATCTGTTTAGCGGCATTGAATTTCAGATGTTTATCTTTGTGGTGGCCCCCTTGTTTGGAACATTGATTATCAAAGAAACGATTTTCTTTGGGACGATTCTACTGTTTGCGTTTGAGGCATCGATCCTGTATAAAATCTGGCTCTCCACCAAGGACTTTGAGCGCGAATTTAGTAAGATTCAATCGGCGGTAGAGACGATTGAATCGACGCTGCCTGAAGATTGGGAGGAGCAGTATCGTCTACAAAAGGCGGCAGCGAAAGCGGGACAGACAAGCTAAATAAAAAAGCTAAACAAAAAAAGCCCTCGGATTGATTCCGAGAGCTTTTTTTGTTTAGCCGAAGTTCATTGTCTGCTTTTCTCCTTGAATACTGAGAGCATCGACGGGAACTTCAAACCACCAAGCACCATCCGTTTTTTTCACAGGTGCATAGCCCACTTTTTTTAATGACCGGGCGATATCCCAGCTGGCTGTATAAACAAAGGCAGTACTTCCTGCTTCATCGAATTGGATGACCGTCTCTTTCTCTTCCGCTTCTTTCAATTTTCATCCCCCTCACTCTCCTCCAATGCAGAGGCACGAACTCTCGTTCCTGTTTTCTCTTCTTATGTTACCACGTGTGAGTGGATTTGCCACCCTTTTCATTGATTGACTGCATCGACTAAGAAGTTAATAAATAAGATTCTATTTCTAAAATAATGGGGATTGTCCACTGTTTCAAGGTTAATTTTCAACAAAAGATGATAAATATCAAAAATACGTTTAAGTGAGGGCGACAAAAAAGGCGGATTCAGAATTAGGAATGGACGCTTAATACACGGAAACCGGATTGATCCAGAGACTTGGAGATCGCCTCAACATGGGGGGTAGGCGCGATTTTTAATAAAATCCGGCGCGCCGCCGAATCCCCGGCGTCAAAGGTAGCCATCGAGATGATATTAATATCGAAGGGCTTTAAAGTAAGCAGTAATCGTTCCAACACATGGGGAACATCGACAAAAACCCCGATCAGAAAGCGCGCTCCCTTTACCCTGCTGCCTAACGCTTGCACCAAGGCCGATTCCACATCGCTGATTTTGGCGATTCCCGCTAGGGTGATGCCGTCCGCTGCGACGATGGGGACGAAGGGATAACGGATCAAAGTGGGGAGCAATTCCTCAAAATCGGCATCCACGGTTAAGGGTTCGATCCAATCGATTGCCTGGGAAATGGGTTGTTGTAGGAGCTCTGTATGTGTACATCCCATTTTTAAAAATTGTTTCATGATGGTGCTGTATCCGGTGATTCCGGCAAAATGATTTCGTTGGTCGATGACGGGAATCGTCTCCAGTCCGTGATGACGCAGTTGCTTTAACCCTTGTTCGATATTGGATGTTGCCCAGATGATCGCCAATTCATCCCGTGGAGTCATACAGTTTTTAATCAGCATAAAAAACGATCTCTCCCCTTTTTGATTACTGCAACCAGTATATGGGGAGTATCCGGTTTGATGACCGCCTTTAGCTACGGGCTCGCCTTTTTTGACCGATTACCCAAACAACCGCCACCACCGATCCCACGACAGTGGCGATCACATAAAAATTGTCAACCCACCAATCCACTCTTAACCATTGATTCCACATGTTTCTCCTCCTTTGTGCCTTCGCTCCATTCTTCGTTAACGAACCTCCTTGGAGCTGACTCCTATGAAATGCAACATAGGGCAGAAGCGGGTGATGCCCTCTGCCACTTTCATTCCCGCCAGGATTGCGATGAACAGGGCCCTTATGCTGTCAGTACGGCGTGTCAGTCGAGCGGCACTCCACGCCAACCCCGCCAAACCAAAGGTGATTCGCAGTAAAGCGTCAATGGTACCCACGTTTTTTTGCATGTTCGATCCCCTCCTTTCCTTCCATCGATTCGGATCGTTGCAAACGATAGTATGGTCATTTTGAAGTGGGATCAAACGGTGAAGGGAATTGGTGGGTTGTGGTAGTATGGTCTGGAAAAGGAGGAAATTGCGGATGATGAACACCTCTGTGGAAGAGCGGCTGGCCGTCATTGAGACGACAATGGGACGGCGCCCGCCGACAGTTTGGTTCAAAGGTGGACAGGTGTTAAATGTGTATACCGGAGCTGTGGAATACCAGGATGTTTGGGTCGGTGGGAGTCAGATCGCTTTTGTTGGCTCCCGTGAAGAGGGCAAACTAAACCCGGACAGCAGCACAAAAGTGGTGGATGTGGAAGGAATGGTGCTGGTACCGGGCTATATCGAACCACATTCGCATCCGTTTCAGTTATATAATCCGGTTTCATTGACGGAAAAAGTGCTTCCCCTGGGAACGACAGCCATGATCCATGATAATCTTTATTTTTTTCGCTCGTTGGACGATGATCGCTGGCAAGAATGGAGGGAACGGCTAACTGCTTCGGCGGTCCACCACTTTTGGTGGGCGCGGTTGGATGCACAGGCACGTCTGGATGCAGATGAAGATCCGTTTACCCTGGAGCGGGTGAAATTAGCTATGTCTCATCCTTCAACGCTGCAAGCGGGTGAGTTGACCGATTGGATGCCGCTGTTGTCCGGCGATCAAAAACGAGTGGCGATGGTGGAACAGGCCCATCGCTATGGCAAGCGAGTGGAGGGCCATTCCCCTGGTGCTTCGTACCGAACATTATCCCGATTGGCGGCAGCGGGGGTTACCGGTGATCATGAGAGCATCACCGTAGAGGAGGTGCTGCACCGTTTACGCCTGGGTTATATGACGACGCTGCGATACAGTTCATTGCGCCCCGATCTGCCGGATTTAATCCGGGGATTGTTGCAGCAGCAAGCACCGGTGCCATGGCATCGTCTGATGATGACGACGGATGGTCCTACTCCTCCGGCATTGCGCCAAGGACATGTGGATGCAATGATCCGGGTAGCCATCCAAGCAGGCTGCCCGCCTGAACATGCCTATGGGATGGTAACCCTCAATCCGGCTGTCTATTTTGGTCTGGATGCTCATATCGGCGGGATTGCTCCGGGACGATCGGCGGATATCAATGTGTTGCGCTCACTGGAAGATCCGACACCGATTCAGGTGTTTGTTCGAGGAGAACGGGCGGCGCAATCCGGACGCCTGTTAGTGGAGCAGCCGCAACCGGATTGGGAGCGCTTTCCTCCCCTCATTTCCGCACCGTGGCGGCTGCAGAAGAAGGATGTCGCTTTATCCCTTGAAAAAGGGGAGCAGGCGCCGGTGATTCATCTGGTCAATCCGGTCATTACCCAACTAAAATGGGAAGCGGTCGACGAGGTGGATGAGGAGCGTCTATTTGTCAGCTTAATCGACCCTGCCGGTCAATGGACCACCCAAGCGTTTTTGCGCGGATTTGCCCGCGGGATCGACGGATTGGCCAGCAGCTACAACGGTTCCGGCGATTTGCTACTGTTGGGTCGAGATCCGGATGCGATGGTGAAGGCGGGTCAACGTGTGTTAGACAACGGTGGTGGGATCGCCTGGTTTCAGGGTGGAGGAGAATCCTTTTTCTTGCCCCTCCCGATTGGCGGCAAGATGAGCGATCAGCCTATCGATGATCTGATTGAGAAGTCGGAGGAATTGGTAACGAAACTGAAAAACTTTGACCACCCGTTTCACGATCCCATCTATACCTTTTTATTTTTATCATCGACGCACCTGCCCCAAGTGCGCTTAACCCGTGATGGTTTGGTACGAATCAAAGATGGAGCGATCATCCGCCCTGCGACTCCCCTTACCTGATAGACGAATGGCTTGACTCCCTGCTATTCTAGCCATAGAATAACAGTGCAAAATGTCTGCCATTACATTGGGAAACCGCCTGGAACTCCAGTAGGAGAACCAAGCGGTTTTTTTATATGTAAAACCCACCCTTGGCAGGTGGGTGAGCTGATTTTTCGTTATAAAGAAGCATAACTGGGAGCGGTATTTTTATGAATGCGGCTTAAGCGCTGTGTATAGGAATGTTTCATTGAGCGGAGGGTTTTAGCCGCGTATTGGGTCCATTCGGATTCGACCGGTGCCACCCCGATTACGGGAATAGAGAGGGATTGATAAAGGATAGCGAGAATTTGGTGAGCACGAGGGGAATCGGTTCCGATTAACAGTTGTTCCGCTTGGAAAAAATCTTCTACCCCGTTGCCAGGACGGAAAAATTCAGCTTGATGGGCAACATCTGCTGCCTCTCCCAGAGAATCTTGAACAGAACGGGTTGTACCGAGCGGAATGTCTCCCAGAATGACGGTCAGCGGTCTCTGTTTGCCGTGATGTTGAATCAGATCAGCTGCGTTCCACAGGACGGAAAGATCGGAATTACCATCACCATTGACATTTTCGACAGCGATAAAGATGATGTCCGCATCAGCGATAGCGCCGGCTTGATCGGTCGTAAAATGGATTCTACCGTTATTGACCGCACGCAGCAAAAGATCGTTTAACCCGGGCTCCCACGGTTGTAAAACAAAATTGTCGGGAGCAGCCGCATGGAAATCTACGCACCAAATCTCATGGCCCAACTCTGCTAAACATGCGCCGGTCACCAACCCACTGGCACCGGAACCGAGTACCGCAATTCTCATGGGAATCCTCCTCCATGCTGTCAGGCTGCGCTTCCATCCCTGTCCATCGTTTGCTCCCAGATTAACACAGGTATGTAAAGCTAATATAAAGCTACCGTTAAAATCGGTGTTCATTATAATAGAGGACTTTGCAAAGGTTCCAGTTAACATGCATAAGCTGTAGCATGCCAAAGTTGTCCCAACGAATGGAAAATTCGGTGGTGCCCCCCTCGTAGAACCTTTGCAAAGGAGTGTCGCGTGATGGGTGGGAGATGTTGGATTGCGATTGGTGTGGTGTTGTTGTTGGCGGGAAGCATGACGGCTTGCACAGCGACGGAAAATTCCCCGACGGATTCAGTGCAAACGGGTGACAAAGAGAAGGAAGCGATTCACCCCTATACCGGAGAAAAGTGGGCTGGAGCGTTACCGACGCCGGTGATGGTAATGGTGAACAATCAAAAGCAAGCCAGACCCCAATCCGGTCTTCATGAAGCGGATTGGGTGGTTGAAGTGTTGGCGGAAGGTGAGATCACCCGATTTGCCGCCTTTTACTTTGGGGATTATGATGGAGAAGTGGGTCCGGTGCGCAGCTTACGCCCTTATTATTTGGATGTGGCTCAGGGAAGCGGTGCGGTTGTCGCCCATGCAGGCGGTTCACCGGCAGCGTTGTCGCTTCTCAAGCAACGGAACTGGCCGCATATAGACGGAATCGGTCAAGGCAGTGCCCAGTTTTATCGCGACCCGGCGCGAAAAGCACCGCATAATCTATATACGTCCATCGGAAAAGTACGGGCGGCTACTTCCGCCGATGCCGAGGTGTCAAGTGAGTCTGCTGTGCCATTGTTTGATCCCAAAGGTGCTGTAGAGGGAGGAGAACCGGCTCAACGGATCGACATTCGCTTTCATCCGCTATATGAAGCCGGATTTCGCTGGGATGAAAAAAGCGAGCGCTACCAGCGGTGGACACAGGGAGAACTGCATCGCGATAAGGAGAGCGGTGAGCCCTTGTCCGGCGATAATGTGATGGTGATCCGTGCCGACCACCGTGTGTTGGATTCGGCTGGACGCCGTCAAGTCGAATGGTCAACCGGCGGGGAAGGAATGTTGTTCCAGCAGGGGAGGGCACGTTCCATCCACTGGGAATATCAGGGTGGATGGCTGCTGCCGGTAGAGGAAGACGGAGATGTGATCCCGTTGCTCCCAGGGAAAACATGGGTACAGGTGGTTCCTACGGAAGGGTCTTGGTCGTATGACCAGTAGCGAGCATGCTGGGAGGAATGTACTTGATGGTGTAGAATGTTATACGCTAAAGGGTGAAAGTACCTGGTACCTTACGAGGAAAGTGTCACAGAAAAGAGGTGCTTAGATGCAGCTGAATAAATTAAAACAAAAAGAAGTGGATCACTTATTTGAGGCGGTCTTGACTTTGGAATCGATCGAGGATTGCTATCGTTTCTTTGAGGATCTCTGTACCGTGGGGGAGATTAAATCCTTGGCCCAACGCTTGGAAGTGGCCCGTATGTTGCAAAAAGGATACACCTACAGCCAGATCGAAGCGGATACCGGTGCCAGTACCGCCACCATCTCCCGTGTGAAACGCTGCCTTCATTACGGTACGGACGGCTATCAGTTGGCTCTTGATCGGCTGGAACAAAAGAAAGAGTCGGCTCCATCGGAATAAGCAAAATCAGCCGATTCGGGCGCCTGAGATTGGAGAAAGTCCTGTGCCAAAATGCATCAGGGCTTTTTTCTTTGTGAAGGTTCACTGACAGTGTTGCCCGATCCCAACTCAGATGAGGCAATGCATTTATTTAATCCCATGCAAGTTTTCAATTACTTGCTGTTACTCAATGATAGGGTTCCCCGCATCATTCAAAAGGCGAATCAGCTTTTGCTTTCGCCCTCCTCCTGCTTCTGTGCCCGTCCAACTAGCCCATAGAAGAACAATTCCATCAATTGATCGATATTCCGAGTTACGTGGTCTTGATACGGTTCCTCCCAATATCGAGCCAGCTCATTTTTGAACATCGTGAAGTAAAGCATCGTCATCTCTTCTGTTAGATCTTTAAGAATATAGCCCTCTTGCTTTCCGAGTGCGACAAACCTCCCGAAAAAAGGAGCGACCTTATGCTCACTATACCTTTCTATCAGGCCACTCAACTCCGAGGATGCAGATTTCGGAAACGTATCTGCTAACATTTTCAAATTTTTTGTCTCCAGCAACATGATTTTCTTGGCCTTCTCCGGAAAAGAAAGCCCTGAATCAAGAATGCTCTCATACTGCTCCAACTGCTTGTCCATCCAGTTCCTGAGCGTATCGGCGTAAAGTTGTTCTTTTGTGCCAAAGTAATTATAAATGGTGGCTGGAGAAACCTTTGCCTCATGTGCAATCTCATTTACATTGACCTTCTGAAAGCCGTATTTAGAAAATAATTCAAATGAAACATTGTATATCTGTCCAATTTTTTTCTTTTTCCGTCGTTCGTAGCCGTTCATCTTCTTCACCTCATCTGTAGTGTAGATGAAGTTTTAGAGTAATTCAATAAAGGGAGTATAAATCTATTGAAATGGCCGATTCAGTTTGTTATATTTTTATATAAATTGGATCTATTCAATTCATAACTACATTAAAATCAACTAAAGCTTGTGAGCATCAATTGATGATGGGAGTGTAATGAGATGAAACAAATCCGAATTCCATCTTTTTTGCATGATGTTTTTGGCGAAAAACAGTCAATAGGGTCTATTCTAGCCATACTGCTTTTTGGTGGATTGCTGACGGCTGCGTTATATTGGTTGTTTCCTGAATTGACAGACCATTTGTCAGTGTTGCGTAGCGCCTTGGCATTGTTGTTGATTTTTGATATATTCTGCGGTTGCATAGCGAACTTTACGACTTCAACCAGCAATTTTTATGCGGTGCGACAAACGAATCGGATCGTATTTATTGCAGTACATTTTCATATCGTGCTTGTCGCGCTTCTTCTTAATACAGATATTTGGTATTCGACAGCGGTTTGGGCTTATACGATCATTGGAGCATTTATCGTGAATTCGCTTATCGGAAAGCCTTCGCAACGATTTGTCGCAGGCCTACTCCTATCTGTCGGCCTGGGCTGTTTGCCCTTATTGCCAGATATACAGCCCTATATGTTGACGATCTACCTATTATTTATGCTAAAAGTGCTATTCAGCTTCGCCGTTGATCATTATGGTAAAGCGACAGACAACGCAGGTGAAGAAGCATGAGTACGTCGACAAGAGATCGAAGTTAAATCAAGCCAGACAAGCCCTCTTTTATAGCGCTCATGGGTAGGGCATTTTACCCGCGATTCCTTTTACATTTATTTGGCGATTTCAAGCTTGACGGAAAAGCAAGAAGGAGCGTGGCAGCTTTTGGGTATCCTTTTTGTTTGATCAAGCTTTTTTCTATTGAAACCAAAAAATAAAAGCGAGTCCGGCCAAGCTTCCATGGAGCAGGGTGGTGGCGGTTAGCAGCAAGGCAACGATGGCCGTTTGCCAGCACGGATATCGCCGTGGGCCGTTTTGAAAGACATGGATTCCCCCAAAAACCGAGTAGATCATACAAGGGAGAACCAGTAAGAGGGTAAAGGCGAGCACCCAAAGTTGATACAACTGTTTTTGCTCTTCTAGATCCGTGGAAGGGGGATATCCTCGGTCCACCTGTAAAAAATGGATACCGATGAGAAATGCGAATCCGGTTAAAGCGAGATAGATCAGCAGCCGAATGCTCCATTTTCGCAACAACGCCGTCTCTCCTCCATTGTCAGGTTCCCTTTTGGAATTAGATCCACTTTTGACTATATGGCGGGGGAGGCGGTTCTATGACGGGAAGATATGGGGGTTGGTTCTGCGCTTTCGTCGCTTTGGCTGGTAGGATATAATGGATGGGAAACCATGTGCGGTTGGGGGGATGCAGATGCTGACGGAACGGATGAAAAAGTGGCGACACGCTTTTAAATTGGATCCCAACCGTGCGCTTTCCGACGCTGCCCTGGAGCGAATCGGTCTGTCGGGAACCGATGTGGTGATCGTCGGCGGTACCGACGGAATTACATATGAAAACAGCCAGCGGTTAATTGAGCGTGTGGCTGCCTATCCGGTCACCTGTGTGCAGGAAGTTTCCCGAGTGGACGCGGTGGTGCCGGGGGTGGACGGATACCTTTTGCCCATCGTTCTCAATACCGATGATATCCGCTGGATTGTGGGTAATCAGCAGCAAGCGGTAAAAGCCTTCGGTGATTGGATTCCGTGGGACGAGACGGCGGCTCTGGGCTATCTCGTTCTTAATCCGGATTCGCGTGTAGCGCGCCTCACCAGGAGTCGAACGGATCTGTCTCCACAGGATGTGACTGCTTTTGCCCGCTTGGCGGAACATCTGTTTCAATTGCCGGCACTGTATATGGAATATAGCGGCACCCTGGGCGATCCAAAGCTGGTAGCCGCGGCTAAAAAAGGGGCAGAGCGGCTGCCTCTGTTTTATGGCGGCGGGATCGGCGGTCCTGGAGATGTACGGCAAATGGCCGCACTAGCGGATACCGTCGTCGTCGGTAACTTGGCCCATCTCAACGTAGATGCCGCATTAGCGACGGTGGAAGCGGTGAAGGGGACGGTTAGGGGCGGTTGATATACCGGCTTACGGATGACGGATTCTGCAAAATAGGATTACGGTGAACGTTTGTTATCGGAATGAGCGGCTAGATCCGTTCAAAATGGGCTGCTCCGAATGTAGCCCGAACCCCTTATCATCGATTTGAAATACTGACTGAAATGATACGATTCTCTCTTACATTTTTTATCAATCTGGGTAACGGAAGGTGGCGTGGCATGGCACAACCTTGGACAAAAGAGACGATGCTTGAAGGATTGAACCCTGATCAGCGACAGGCGGTAGAGACGACGGAAGGACCGCTTTTGATTGTGGCTGGTGCCGGCAGCGGTAAAACGCGTGTACTGACCAATCGGGTAGCGTGGTTGTTAGCGGAAAAGAAGATCCATCCGTGGAACATTCTTGCGATTACCTTTACCAACAAAGCGGCGCGGGAGATGAAGGATCGGATTCACGCTTTGGTGGGGGCGGATGCGGAAGAGATCTGGATCTCCACCTTTCACTCCATGTGTGTCCGCATCTTGCGCCGCGATATTGACCGCATCGGATTAAACCGCAATTTCACCATCCTGGACAGTTCCGATCAGCTGACGGTGGTCAAACAGGTGCTAAAAGAGCGAAACATTGATCCCAAGAAATTTCCGCCTCGCAATTTCCTCCATAAGATCTCCAATGCAAAGAACCGTCTGTTTACCCCGGCTGATATGAAGGCAAACGCACAGGGATTTAACGATGAGATGGCAGCCGGTGTTTATGAGGCTTATCAGCAGAAGCTGCGAACCAACCAATCCCTCGATTTTGACGATTTGTTGCTGGAGACGGTCCGTCTGTTTCAACAGGTGCCGGAAGTGTTGGATTTCTACCAAAAGAAATTTCAATACATTCATGTGGATGAATACCAAGATACCAACCATGTGCAATATGTCCTCGTCAAGCTGTTGGCGGGCAAGCACCGCAATCTGTGTGTGGTGGGGGATTCCGATCAATCGATTTACAAATTTAGGGGAGCGGACATCACTAACATTCTCTCCTTTGAGCGAGATTATCCCGATGCCCATGTGGTGAAACTGGAACAGAACTATCGCTCCACCAAGACGATTCTATCCGCAGCCAATGAAGTGATCGCCCACAACCAAGGACGGAAGCCGAAAGCGTTGTGGACAAAAAATGATGAAGGGGCACCGGTGCAACTGTTTGAAGCGGACAATGAGCACGATGAAGCGTACTTTGTGGCGGATACGATTGTAAAGGAACACCGTGAAGGGCGCCCTTATGACGATTTTGCCGTCCTTTACCGGACCAACGCCCAGTCTCGTGTAGTAGAGGAAGTTTTCCTCAAGTCCAATATCCCCTATCAGATGGTGGGCGGGTTGAAGTTTTACGATCGTAAGGAGATTAAAGATGTTCTCGCTTACTTACGTCTGGTGGTCAACCCTGACGACGATCTCTCCCTCGGCCGCGTGATCAATGTGCCCAAACGGGGCATCGGACAAGCCACATTGGACAAGATCGCCGCTTATGCCGAACAGCATCACCTCTCCCTTTTTCAAGCGCTGTTGGAAGTGGAGAATATCGGACTGACCAATCGCTTCATCCAGCCGTTGCAGCGCTTTACTTCCTTAATCCGGGAGATGTCGGCGATGATGGAGTATCTCAGCGCAAGTGAAATCACAGAAGAAGTGTTACAACGATCCGGGTATCGAGAGGAACTGAAGAGGGAAGAGACGGTGGAAGCGGCCAGCCGCCTGGAAAACTTGGATGAATTCCTCTCCGTCACACGGGAGTTTGAGGAGAAAAACGACGATAAAACCCTGGTTGCTTTTCTTACCGACTTAGCCTTGGTCTCCGATCTGGACCGTTTGCAGGACGGGGAAGAAGCAGTCGCCGGTGTTACGATGATGACGCTTCATTCCGCCAAGGGATTGGAGTTTCCCCAGGTATTTCTGGTGGGGATGGAGGAAGGGATCTTCCCTCACAGCCGTACCTTTGATGATGAGGAAGAGCTGGAAGAAGAGCGTCGTCTCGCCTATGTGGGCATCACACGGGCACAAAATCGGCTTTTTCTCTGCCGGGCACGCATGCGGATGCTCTTCGGCCAGAGCAATGCCAACCCGCCCTCTCCCTTTTTACAGGAGATTCCGGATCATCTGCTTGAACGGGTGGGTAAACCTTCAGCCGTCTTAAAGAAGCCGGTATTGCGGCAAGGGCCGATTCGACCCGTGCCCAACAACGATCTGGATTGGAAAGTAGGGGACAAAGTGAATCACCGCAAATGGGGCCCCGGCACTGTCGTCAAAGTACAGGGAGAGGGAGAAGACACAGAATTAAACATCGCCTTCCCCGCTCCCATCGGCGTGAAACGGTTGCTGGCCACCTTTGCGCCGATCACCCGGGCGTAGGGGTTCTCTATCATCGGTTTGTCGAGGAGTGGAAGCGATGGAGCGAGCAGAAGCGGAACAGCGGATACAGACGTTACGCACAGAGTTGGAGGAGTATAATTACCGTTATCATGTGTTGGATGATCCCACCGTTAGCGATGCTGAATATGATCGGCTGATGGCGGAGTTGTTACGGTTGGAAGAGGTGTATCCGGATTTGGTAACCCCGGACTCTCCCTCTGTAAAGGTAGGAGGAGAACCGCTACCCTATTTTGAGAAGGTGGAGCATCGGATTCCGATGCTCTCCTTGGGAAACGCCTTTTCCTTTGACGATCTGCAAGATTTTGACGAGCGGATTCGGCGGCTGTCGGGGCGGGAGTCGATCGATTATGTGTGTGAGCTCAAAATTGACGGATTAGCGGTTTCGCTTCGTTACGAAGACGGGGTGATGGTGCGAGGAGCGACCCGCGGCGATGGGCGCACAGGGGAAAACATTACGCAAAATTTAAAGACGATCCGCTCTCTTCCGCTGCGCTTGCGGGAGCTGGTCACCCTGGAAGTGCGGGGGGAGGCGTTTTTGCCGAAGAAGGAGTTTGAGCGGATCAATCGAGTCAAAGAAGAGCGAGGAGAAGCGCTCTTTGCCAATCCCCGCAATGCCGCCGCCGGCTCCTTGCGCCAGCTGGACCCCAAGTTGGCGGCGGAGCGGACGTTGGATATTTTTTTGTACGGAATCGGTGAAATGGAGGGTGTACAAAATCCTCTTACCCATACGGCTTCCCTCGACTTGTTGCAAAAGTTGGGGTTAAAGGTGAATCCCGAGCGAGTGACCGTCAAGGGGATCGATGATGTGATGGACTTTGTGAACCATTGGCGGGAACATCGGATGGAATTGGGCTATGAGATCGACGGCATCGTCATTAAGGTGGATGACCTAGCTTTGCGCGAACAACTGGGCTTTACCGCCAAAAGTCCGCGTTGGGCCATTGCTTATAAATTTCCCGCCGAAGAGGGAGTCACCGTTTTGCGTGGCATTGAGGTGACGGTGGGTCGTACTGGTGCAGTCACTCCCACGGCACTGCTGGATCCGGTCACTTTGGCCGGGACGACGGTGCAGCGGGCTTCTCTGCACAACGAGGATTATATCCGGGAGAAAGGGATTATGATTGGCGATCATGTGATCGTTAAAAAGGCGGGTGACATTATTCCTGAAGTGGTCGGAGTTCTCACGGAACAACGCAGCGGAGAGGAAACGCCTTACGAGATGCCGACAGAATGCCCGGAGTGCGGCAGTGAGTTGGTACGGCTCGAAGGGGAAGTGGCTTTGCGCTGTATCAATCCCCAGTGTCCGGCCCAAACCCGGGAGGGAATTATCCACTTTGTTTCTCGCGGCGCCATGAATATTGAAGGGCTGGGGGAAAAAGTGGTGACCCAGCTGTTTGCAGCGGAGCTGATCCGAGGACCAGCTGATTTATACGATCTGACAAAAGCGGATCTTCTCCCGTTGGAGCGAATGGGGGAAAAATCAGCGGAAAACTTGCTTGCTGCGATTGAAGCTAGCAAAAAAAACTCTCTGGAACGGGTGTTATTCGGCCTTGGTATCCGTTTTGTCGGTTCCAAGGGGGCACAGGTGTTGGCTGCCCACTTTAAAAAACTCGCGTCTTTGATGGAAGCGGAGCGGGATGAACTGGAGGCGATCGATGAGATTGGCCCCAAGATGGCGGAAAGCATTGTCACTTATTTTGAAACGCCGGAAGTGAGGGAAACCCTGCGTCGCTTGGAACAAGCCGGGGTTAACTTAACATACCGCGGGCCCGATTTGGAGGAGACGCCTTTAGCCGATACTCCCTTTGCCGGCAAAACAGTGGTTCTTACTGGTACGCTTGCATCGATGTCCCGTCAAGACGCCGGTGCCCGCATCAAAGCCCTCGGTGGCAACGTAACCAACAGTGTCAGCAAAAACACCGATATGCTGATTGCCGGAGATAAGGCCGGTTCCAAACTGAAAAAAGCGCAAGACTTGGGTGTGCGCGTGGTGGAGGAAGAGGAACTGTTGTCGTTGTTGGGGGAACAGGAGTAAGATGCGCAGTTAACAGATATTGCCGATATGGATCATTATCGATCTACCTTACACTCAAGGCCTCCGATTAGGGAGGCCTTGAGGCTCTGATAAACCCGAACAGGGGGATGGAGCCGGATTTGCGACTCTGTGCTCCTCCCACTGATGTTGGATCTTGCGGTAAAAGGAAAAGCATGGCCGCAAAGCGATTAGAGCTGAAGGAATACTTCGCTGGGGTGTCAGTGCCGAGGTTGACGCCGGAAACGACTCACCTCTTCGGAAGGCTAATCTTTGTTAGCGAGGGTTTCCCGACAGGAGGCCTCGGTTGAAATGTATTACTGCGGAGAGGCGGTATCTTTCGGCTGATCTCCAGGTGTAGGGGGTAACTCGACCGGAAAGTCGATGGAAGAAGCAAGCGTCTGATAGTGTTCGACTGCTTGCAACAAATAGGAAAGTGCCTGATTCCGATCGCCTGTATCGTTCATATACTTTCCCAGTGTGCGAGAGGCTTGGGCCGCTTTTTCAGATATCCCTAACCGCCCGTATTCTCGAATCGCCTTTTCATAACACTGGACAAAAGAAGAGATGTCACCCTGGGCGTAATGAATCTGGCCCAGTAGAATATAGCAATCGGTCAACCGTTGTTTTCGTTTTTGTAAATGATCCATTGCCAGCTCAAGATGGTGGCGTGCTTGCTCAAAATCCCCTTTTTTAATGTAATTCTGGCAAATGATTTTGTGGGTGTACCCGATCTCCCACCGGCTCAGCTGCTCTTTTTTCACCACATCCAGCGACTTTAGCAAGTACTGAATAGAGCGGTCGTAGTCACTGAGAGAGAAGTAGCAGATGCCCAATTCATGGTATGTTTGGGAGGTTAGCGTTTCCGTAACGGAAAAGCGATCCGCCATCCGCAGTACCCGTTCAAAACACTCAATCGCATCTTTATGCTCGCCACGGCGAGTATGACATGCACCCAGGATATTGAGCATCGTGCAGGTTTCCAGCCAGCGATCCTTACGCTGCATGATTTCGATACACTTTTCGGTATAGAGAATTCCCAGTGAACTGTTGGACAGATGTAGATAGGTTCGGCCCAAGTTGCCAAAAATATAAGCTTTTTCGATATCATCAGTGACGGAGGAGAGTATCCGTTCCGCTTCACGATAGTAGATAAGTGCTTTGTGATGCTGATCTTGATAAAAATATAAATTCCCCTGCAGACGTAAGTACCAGGCCAGCAGGTTATACTCATCCGACAACTGGGGCCATTGCTCTTTAAACATTTCAAGGCGGGTTCGGCTCTCTTCTAACTCCAGTCGGTGAATCAGCAGCTGAATTTCAACCAAATCCACCTGCATCAGAATTTTGGGGTTTGCAATCGAAAAGGACAATTCTTTTAGGGACTGGAAAATGCGTTCCGCTTCTCCTACCCCTTCATAAGTGAGAGCGAGGCGAACTTGGTCGATCCATCCTTCCGCTCGGCGCAGTGTCTCCTGATCCGTCACACCGAGCAAATTGTTGACAGAACAATTGAGTCGTTGGGCGAGGGGCTCCAACACATCTGCGCGAGGCATAGCCTTTTCGTTTTCGATCAAGCTAAGATATGGAACAGAGATAATGCCTTCTGCCAATTCCGCTTGCGTCATCCGCAACTTTTTTCTTCTCCGACGCAAATTGATTCCGAGGCTTATGGTAGGATTCCTCCTTTCTAACCTTAAATCAATTATCCGGGTTCACCCGCAATTAATAAAAAAATGTATGAATAATGGATAAATGATTAATTTCATCATACTGGCTACAATTTCGCTGTCAACTGTTGAAGTGTTGTTCACGGGATCAAAATCAAGATGTTTTAA
Organism: Desmospora activa DSM 45169; assembly: GCF_003046315.1. Lineage (NCBI taxonomy): Bacteria > Bacillati > Bacillota > Bacilli > Caryophanales > Thermoactinomycetaceae > Desmospora > Desmospora activa. The sequence goes on from NZ_PZZP01000001.1 coordinate 41,569, forward strand.
AACATGTGGCTAAAATGAGGCAAAATGGCGCTAAAATAAGGGAGAATTATGTCGAATTATGTCGAACTTTTAAAAACACAAAACGTGTAAGTTGTTGTATGATAGGGGTGTATCAAAGTTGTGGCTTTCACTCATCAACTCAATGGCAGTACAACATTCTGTTTTTTGGATAGGAATGTGATTGTCCGCATCTTCTTTGGTCTTGGTCTTTCCTTATAATTAGTGGGGCGTACCATCAAAATGGGCGTCTCTTTTTTCATTTTATAATTCTTTTAGGTTAAACAGGTAGTTATAAAGTTGTGTTCATCAAATATAATCAATTTATAGAACCGCTTTTTTCGTATGCTTGATATAATGAGAGAGAATTTTCACAAGGAGACGGAGGTTGCCATGAAACGGTTGCGTGGTGGTGTCGTTTTACTGCTAACCGTTTGTCTGGTGATGATGGCGGGATGTGATTTCCCGTTCCCCTTGCAAACGGAGGCCGAAGCTCAACCGAATAAGTGGGACCGGTTGGCAGAGGAGAAAAATGAAGCGTTAAATTTAAAAAAATTAAAGCTAGAAGCTTATGGAGAACAGGTGGAAGCGGATCTAGCGTCCCCTGCCTATCGAGAATTTGCGGTTAATTCCCGTTTTTCTCTTCAAGGTTCTGTCAAGAAATATCAGCAGTTTCAATCAGATTTTGTATGGGTGGAAGTGAAGAAAGAAGGAGTCGGAGGGGATGAAGGCAAGTTTTCCTATTATATTCCTTTAAACGATGGCAATTTTGAGCAGTGGGTCCAGTTGCACGACGGTGAAGGGGTCTACCGGGTGACGGTAAGGTTTCCCAGCAATGCGGAAGCCAACCGCTTTTACGATGTAGCTCGTATGAAGGTGCACAATGTTAATCCACAATTGGAACGGGATATTGCGATGACCCAAGTGGGTCAGTCATCCGGCTTACAGATTGAACAGCCCGCTACCGGTTATCAAGAGGCTGACCGTAACATTGCTCTGAAAGGTTCTCTTCCGCAGACGGTGGAACGGCTGATGGTACAGGTGGAAAAAGGGGAGGAAACGTGGGAGCATATCATTCCTGTCCGGGATGGTACCTTTGATTCAAAAATTCCGCTTCTGTTTGGTAAGGGTGTGCACCAGATTAAGTTGTTAACGCCTGATCCGTCCAAAGATAATATGTATAACGAAGCGGCCAAGTTATGGCTGGACAATCAGAGCGAGCAGAAACGGGAACCGGTGGAGTATTTTCGCCATTATGAGGAACGTGGGGTTCAGTTGGAAATGCCTTTGGCAGGCGGTGAACAAGCCGATATGAAAACCCGCATCCGGGGCAGGATCGATCCAAATGCGCCTGATGCGGCGAAGACAAAACATCTGATCATCCAGACGAAAAAAGACGGTGAGCAAGCCACCTATATTATTCCCGTGGAGAATTACCGCTTTGATGACAGCTTTTGGCTTCGTTTCGGCAAGGGAACCTATGAAGTGACGGTCAATGTACCAGAGATTACGACGGAGCAGCGCGATTATTTTCGCTTTTTTGGAGTGGCGCGCTTCACGGTGCATAACGATAACGACAATGACCAGCGCAACTTGCTGCCTTCCCGGGGAATTCAATCCGATAGCAACGAGATTCGTTCCCTTGCGCAGCAACTGACGGCGGATAAACAATCGGATCGGGAAAAAGCCCTCGCCATTTATCAATATGTGGCCCAAAACATCAGCTATGATGTAAACAAGTTTAAAACCGACGCCTTTGAATACGATGACAGTGCCCTAAAAACGTTGCGGGAGAAAAAGGGCGTCTGTCAGGATTACAGCTTCCTGGCGATTGCGCTCATGCGCTCCATCGATATGGAAGCCCGTTTTGTCGAAGGAGTGGCGGAAGGAAATCGGCATGCCTGGGTCGATGTAAAAGTGGACGGTAAATGGATCACGATGGATCCCACTTGGGGCTCAGGCTATCTCGATGCACAGGAGCGGTTTGTTAAAAAATACTCCACTGAATACTTTGATCCTAATCCGACGCAGTTTTCCCAAACGCACAAACGAACCGGCATTATGTATTAAAAACCTTCATCCAAGAAAGAGAAAGAGGTATGAAAGGGAGAGCTTGTTGGTCCCGTGGTCATTAATCTATACCCGCTTGATAAGCGGCAGATTGATGACAAAGTACTGGAATGGTTATAAACACAGGTCGGGTTGGTTTCCGCGTATAACCCGATAAGTTCAACTAACCATCGGTGGAAAGATCCCACCGATGGAGTTTCACTTTATCCGGCGAGCGACTCTGACACGCATGGAGCAGAGACGGATAACCACCCCGACCGTTCCACGATAGGTTTGTCAGCAGCCTCACCCGCTTAAAAGGCGGGTTTTTTCGTTGAACCGACAGGGTGATAATAGATGAAAAAGGAAAAGGAGCAAGGTGAGATGAACAACGCAGAAGCTGCTCCATTTTTACATACCGTGAAAAAGGAAGAAGAGGGGAAAATGTTGCGACAGGTGTTACAACAACGGTTTCGCTTTTCTCGCCGGTTGTTGCGTCGCTTGCGGGAGTCACAGGGGGTGACGGTGAATGGTCGCGTCGTGTATTTTACTTCCCGTGTGACGGAAGGGGATGCGATTCAGGTGATCATGCCGCAAGATCCTGAACCGGCAATCCCACCACAGGAGCTTTCTTTACGGATTGTGTTTGAAGACGATGACCTAATCGTGCTGGATAAGGAGCCGGGGCAAGTGGTTCATCCCACTAAAGATTATCGCGATTACACCTTGGCCAACGGACTGGTGTACCATTGGCGGCAACGGGGAGAACAACGACAGGCCCGTCCGGTTACACGTCTGGATAAGGATACTTCCGGTTTGATCGTCTTTGCTAAACATGCCTATGCTCACGCTTTTTTAGCGAAGGAAATGGGAAAGCGTCGTTATCGGCGTCAGTATCTGGCCATGGTTCGAGGGGAGTGGCTGCAAGAGGAAGGGGTAATCGACGCTCCCATCGACCGCTCCCCGGAAGAGCCCCATAAGCGGATGGTGCGGGAAGACGGCGTGGAGGCGATCACCCACTTTCAGGTGGAGCGTCGCTTAAAGGGAGCCACTTTGCTACGGTTGGAGTTGGAGACGGGGCGAACCCATCAAATTCGAGTCCACCTGTCGCATCGGGGTTTTCCGATCATCGGTGATACCCTCTACGGCGGACAAGATGCCACTATTGCGCGCCAGGCGCTGCATGCCGCCCGCCTGTGTCTGTTTCATCCTAGGGATCGACGTGAACACGAGTGGAAATCGCTGATGCCGGAAGATATGGAGCGATTGGTACAATCTTTTTTATAATTTTTAATTAATTTTCGCAAAACAGCAGGAGAAGCCTTGGCCGATGTGGAATGAATGTACCGGGTGGAGGGGGACCGCAACTCGAATGAAATGAGGTGCATTCCTTGAGAGGGAAAGTTAGGGCGGTTGTGTCGGTTTTATTTGCGTTTTTGTTGGCACTGCCTGTGGGGATGATGGATGGATTGCCGGTGGAGGCCGGTGAAGTGGTTCAACCGCTGGGTGGCAAAGGGGATCCTTGTGACCGAACACCGGGAACATGGTTTGTTGAGGTACCGGCCAATCCGGACCCCAGTAAGCCTCCGCTTGTCTTTGTACAAGGGTTGAATGGATGTTCTGACAGCTGGTTTGGAGAAACCCAGTATTACGGGGCAAACGATATGGCGGCGATTGCCCGGCAAAACGGATATCGTACGGTGTTTGTCGATTTGCATGATTCGGGTGGAAGCGCTGCCAATCAATGGGACAACGGCCGCATGTTGGCTGATCTGTTGGGACAAATCTACAACCGTTACGGCCAACGGGTCAATATCGTTGCCCACAGCAAGGGTGGAATCGATACACAAGCGGCGTTAATCCATCATGGTGCCCATCCCTATGTCGGGCGTGTGATCACATTGGGTTCTCCCCATCACGGCTCACACCTGGCGGATTTGGCGTACAGCTCTTGGGCCGGGTGGTTGGCGGAGTTATTGGGAGCCCGTAGTCCGGGAACAGAGTCGCTACAAGTGGGCAATATGGAACAATTCCGGGCTGTGACCGATTCCCATACAAATGCGACCCGCAACAGCTACTACACTACAGCGGGAACCAGCTGGGGGCCCACGTTTTCCGCCCTGTGGACAGGTGGAGCCTATCTATCCACCCATGGAAGCAACGACGGCTTGGTAAACGTCTGGAGTGCTTCCCTTCCTTACGGGAATCATCTGTTTACTGCCGGTTTGGATCATGACAATATCCGCTTAGGCCGAGAGGTATTTCACCGGATTGAACCGACACTTCGCTCAACCATGACCGCATCGCAAACAGCGACGACGGAAGTGGCTGCTTCTGCTGAGTCCAATCCGAATGCAGGGGATCAATTGGTACGTGGTGGTCCGTTGGCGGCAGGAGAGGAAGAAGTGGTGACGACGACTGTCACTTCGGGAACAGAGGAAGCGATTTTTACATTGATGACAGCTAGCGAAAACGTACAAGTGGAATTGACCTCTCCCTCTGGAAAACGTTATAACAGCCAGAGTGATGTCTATGGACGTAGCAGTGAAACCGTGATTTTCCAGGATGCCACGGTCCAAGCATTTCGGATTGATCAACCGGAAGCGGGAACCTGGACAATTCGTTTCAGCGGAGAAAGCGAAGACGCTTACCTGCTGACAGGGACTTATCTTGCACCGCAATCTCTCTCGCTGGAAATCGAGAATCAGCCTGAGGTCAATCATGACATTCCGTTGCGCCTCAAAATCGCCGATACAGATCTAGGAAAGGCAAAAGACTTAAAAGTGGATGTACAGGTGACTCCGCCGGGAGCGAAAGGGACGGTTCAATCCGCTCCCCACCGGGGATTGCTGAAAGCGGACGCCAACGGTAAAGCGCTGAGCGGCAAGTTACCCCGTATGACAAAACCGGGTGTTTACAACCTGACCATTGATGTGACAGGGACGGATGCCCAAGGACAAACAATTGAACGAACCATCATCCGTTCCGTCTATGTCGGTGATCAGGATCAGTAACGGAATCGTGTTTGTTTGAAGAAAGGTGTAATAAAGAAAGCATCCCTTGGGGTTGGATACACGAAAAACTCGCGTATCAATCTGGAAAAAGGGATGCTTTTTTGTTACTTACGGACGAATCGAAGCAAAGTCGTCGCAGATCAAACCGATGCTCCACCGTTCTCTATCTTCGGAAATAACATGAATCTGCTTATCGATGATTGCCCAACATTCTTCTAGCCTTTCCAGGACAGCTTGGTTATCTTCTTCCTGTTCGCTTAAATGGCACAGTTCATCAAATAACGGCTTTACCTGTTCAAAGGAAGCCGTTGGTTTAAATTCACAATGCATCCAAGGGAAATCCCCATTATTGTTTGGGTGAAGGGTTCCAAGAATGGTATCGCCTTGTTTAAGATAAAAAACCATTACACCCCCCCTTTCGATTTGGTGTGAACTCATCTTCTGGATAGACGGGGAAGAATCCTGCTCTTCAGGTGATTATGTCGGATTTGACTTCTGTTAGAGATATTGTCAAACCCCACGATAATCGTGACAGGTTTATGTTGTCTTCGTATACCCCCTTTTTTCCATGTCCATAATGAAAAAAAAGGAGGGAAGCGTATGGACTGGTCGATGATCGGGATGTGGGAGTGGCATGTGATGTCGGGGTTGACGGTGGTTTCTGCCGCTTTGGCCTGGTGGACGAAGCGGCGGCTGTTTCGGGTGGTAGCTATTGCTGGCTTGACTGCGATCGTGCTGGCTTTGGCAATATGGGATTCAGTCCATCCGCTGTGGACGGTGGCGGGAATTTTGATCGGAGCCTCACTGTTGTTGCTGATGACGAAGTGGGTTTTGGAGCCGCAGGCGAGAAAGGGATAAAGAAGGGCGAACAAGTCTGTTGATCATCCGAATGATGGAAGTCTTTTGAAAGCGAAGTGCCTTAAGTCCTCATTTCCGGTTGAAGCGATTGTACCTTGTTGATGCAATCGTTTCGCTGGAAAAGGGGACTTCTTTGGTTAGCGGAACTTTTTGCGCAGAAAAGGGATCATCAGGTACAATAAACAGGATCTCGGCGAAGGGGCGAGTGCTCGATTAAACTGGGAAGCGAAGTGTGTAAGTGGTATGGAGCGAGGATGAAAATCTGCCACCTACAACTAAGAAGCACTTTTGCTGATGGGACTCGGTTATACCTAGTCAGTCGACTTACGGAAGTAACGGATAAAAGGGATGGTGTATATGGCTGAAGCAAAGGTGGCTTGGGTGACAGGGGGAATCGCTGGATTAGGGGTACAAGTAGCAAAAACGCTGGCAGCAGCAGGATATCGCGTTGCCGTCAACTATCGCAACAGCCGGGAAAAGGCGGAAAAACTGCAACAGGAGATTGAGGCTGATGGTGGGGAGCTTTTTACCCTGCAAGGAGACGTCTCACGTGTAGAAGACGTGCGGCGGATGGTAGCGACGATCCGGGAGCGAATGGGCAGGATTGATGTGCTTGTCTGTACGGCGGGTCCGTTTCTGTTTAAACGGATCGACGCGGTCGACCACGACGATGAGCAGTGGCGGGAGTTGGTGGACGGCAATTTGAGCGGGGTGTTCTACTGTGTGCGGGAAGTGGTGCCCGATATGCGACAGCGGGGGTGGGGACGGATAATCACCTTTGGCTTTCCCGAGGTAGAGACGGCTCCTGCCTGGAGCGGTTTTTCCGCTTATGCCGCCGCCAAAGCGGGGCTGGTTTCGTTTACGCGCACACTGGCACAGGAGGAAGCGCGCCATGGCATCACTGTCAATATGGTATCCCCTGGCGATATTCGCCCTCCCTATAAAGAGGCGTCGATCGCTGCGGCGCGAGGCAAACAGGAGCCGCGTAATCCCGTTGGCCGACCCGGTACGGGAGAGGATTTGGCCCGGGTGATCCGCTTTCTGACGGAGGCGGATTCCGATTTTATCACTGGTGCAGTGATTCCGGTGACGGGTGGATTTGATAATCGCGATTTTCAAGTGAGCGATTAGGGAATAAGTTATAAAAACGTAGAACAACTGCCGTACTAGGGGCAGTTGTTCCGCTGTAAAAGTAAAGTTTCTGTAACAAAAGAAGCACAATATGCGTTATAATGAGAGGGTGAAAATTCGACAGGTTTCGCCTTTTATTTTTTAGGGTGGGATCCCTGTTGCAGGTACCAGGCTAAGCTAAACCAAAACATCGAAGCGATAAGACCGAGCACAAATCCAATAAGCCCATACAGGTACCCAAACAGGCAGGATGCGAGGATTCCGATAACCCCGGTAAAGCGACAGGCGAAGACCGCTGCTGGTATGTTCATGGGATAATCACCTCGCCTCTCACTATATCATATTCGTGATCTCAGGCGAAAAAGGAGAGAGATGGCCTCCTCCGCGCGCAAGAAACGTGGAGCGATCAATGACGACACATATATGAATATTCCTTCATTCCTACGTAGAGAGACAGTTTGAATAAGTCACATCGAGGTTTGAAATCTGCCACATGCTATTAGGGGGTAAAGAAGTATGAGCCAGTTTCAAAAGGAGTCGAATGGTTTTCCTAGCCGCTCGCGCTCCAACGGCCGCCGTGCCGGTAGGCGCAGCCTGGGAAGGGTGCGTGGAGGCGGTGATGGCAAGGGTGGCGGTGGGCAAAAGAAATTCCGCTTCTTCACCTGGAAGTGGTTTTTTCTAGTTATTCTCACCACGATTTTGTTAGCAATCGGTGGCTGTTCCGCCGTCGTGATGAGCGCTCCTACCTATAATATTGAAGAGATCGAAGAGAAAATGGAAGAATCCTCCACCATCTACGATACCAATGAAAAAGAAGTGATGAAGCTGGGGGCCTCCAACCGGGAGTATGTCAAGATCGGCGACATCAAATCGCCGGAGCTGGCAAAGGCCTTCGTCAAAGTGGAGGATGAACGTTTCTATCAGCATAACGGAATTGACTATCGTGGGTTTGGCCGTGCTATTTTCCGTAATATTATCTCCCTTGGTAAGGCGGAAGGTGCCAGCACCATCACGATGCAGGTGGCCCGAAACGCAGTTTTGAAGGATCGCAATAAAACGTATACGCGGAAGTTAAATGAGATTGCAGTTTCTCTCAACCTAGAACGGAAATACGAGAAAGACCGAATTCTGGAAACGTATATTAACTATATTGACTTAGGCAATGATGTCCGCGGCGTTAAGATGGCGGCTAAAATTTATTTTGATAAAGATATCACCAAAGATGAGCTGGAGCCGGAGGAGATCGCCCTGCTGGCGGGGCTGCCAAAAGCTCCCTATGGATACGATCCTTTTACAAAAGAAGAAAATGCGCTCAACCGACGCAATGTGGTATTAAACAAGTTGGCGGAAGATAAAGGGGAAAAATCGCCGCCGTTGTTTTCAGAGGCGGAGGTAGAAGCGGCCAAGAAGAAGCCGTTGGCTGTCGATCCCGAATATGTGCAGAAGCATCTGCCCAAAAATTCTTACGGGGCTTATAAGGATTATCTGTTTAAGGAATTAAAGGAGCGTTATTCCAATATCCCCGAAGATGAGTTGAGGGATAGCGGATACAAAATTTACACATCCCTTAATGCCAAAGCGCAAAAAGCTACGGAAGCAGCGTTAAAAGACGAAAAGAATCAGTATTTTGTTGATCAGGAAACCGGGCAACCATTGGAGGGACTGGATGCCGGTTTAACCATTATGAATCCCAGCAATGGGGAGATCGTGGCGATGGGTGGCGGTCGTCACTATATGCCCGGCTATATGAACCGGGCCACACAGCGGATGCAGCCAGGCTCCATTATGAAGCCGATCTCGGTGTATGCTCCCGCTGTGGAACAAGGCTTTAATGAATACCATATCGTCAAAGATGATGAGATTAAAATTGGGGAATGGTCGCCGCAAAACTACACTGGTGAGTTTTATGGTGATGTTGAGCTGCAGGAGTCGGTGGCCCGCTCGCTCAACGCCTCGGCGGTGTGGTTGTTGCAGGAGCACGTTACGCTAAAACGGGCATACGATACGGCAGTCAAGGCCGGGTTAACCTTGAATGAGAAGGATGGCAAAAGTATTGCGGCTATGTCGTTGGGCGGATTGACCGATGGGGTAAACACGGTGGAAATGGCACAAGCGTATTCCGCTTTCCCTAACAACGGTGTCAACCACGAACCCCATACTGTCCGCAAAGTGGAGAATAATGAGGGGACAGAAGTCCAACCGGCGGTACCGATCAAGAAAGACAATAAAGTCTTTAGCCCGCAGACGGCTTGGTATACAACCCGTATGTTGCAGTATGCGGTGGATGGCCCTGTGGGAACCGGAACAAACGCGCAATTGGATGATGGGCGTCCGGTCGCAGGGAAAACGGGAACGACACAGAACGCGAAGGAAGCCTGGTTTGCTGGATTTACGCCCCAATATGTGGGAGTGGTTACCGTCTTTAACGATCAAGGGAGTACAGTCAGGTTATCCGGTGGCGGTTATCCTGCGAGAATTTGGAAGGCCGTTATGACGGAAGTGATGGCCGGCCTTGATGTAAAGAATTTTGATCGGCCCAAGGGTGTGAAGGATCCCGAACCGCCTTTCCAACTCAGCCCACCAAATGTCTCCGGTTCGTACAATGCTGACGCCAAAGCAATCGATCTGAAGTGGTCGGATGCTGGCGACCGGGTGAAATATGAAGTACAGCGTTCCGAGGATAACAATAACTGGAGCACAATCGGTGAGACAGAAGGCGGCAGTTATAGCGACAACAGTATCGAAGTGCCGGAAAGTGGTTTCTTCGACGGGCTATTCGGGGGAGGAGCGGAGTCTAAATCCTACTTCTACAAAGTGGTTGCCATCGATAAGCAAGCTGAAGGTGGCGATGCACGGGCGGAGTCCAATGTGGTAGAAGTGAAGCTGACACCCGATGCACCACCGCCAGAAGAAGAGGAGCAACCGGACCAACAACCGGAAGAGGAGCAGGGTGAACAGCCTGAAGAGCCGGATGGCGGGGATCAGATTCAGGATCAGTTGCCCAATGATCAAGGTGGTGGTTCCCGCGGAAATAATGGTGGTCGGGACCAAAATGACAATGGTAATGATGACGGCGGAGGCTTTTGGCCGTAATAAGCAGAGGTTGCTGACAACATTAGAGAGAAGAGGGGAACGATTTCCAGTGTAGCGGCCACATATGTTTTCCTTTGGCTGCTGGTTGGGGACGGAGAGACGAAGCGGTCTCCTCATCGTTGAAAGCGAAAGAGACGCGAAACGGAAATCGGGCCCTGGACCCTGTGTTATCAATCTAAGCTGAATCCCTGAGAGGGATTCAGCTTTTTTTTATGGAATCAAATTGTGTAACTCCCATTTTCATCATTTACAGTCGGTTCATGCCCCTCTGTTCCCTTGAGGAGAGCCGGGTGCTTTCATACGGTTACATAGCTCGTCTCACGGCTGTTTACGCCCATTTTTTCCATTGGCATTTTGGGGGTGTTGGAGTAGTATAAGGGATATATAGAGGCTGACATATATTGAGAAAGATAGATAGGATTCCTCTTGGTGGCGAGAAGAGGGCAGGGGGTTAAGAAAATGGATGAAAAAGAGAAACAGGAGTCATCCGCGGAAGAAAAGCGTGTAGGCTCTCGGGTGGCGGAACGCGGACGAAGACAGAAAAAGCGGGCACGCTTTTTCACAAAAAAATGGTTTGTATTAGTGTTGATCACAACCATTCTGTTAGTGGTCGGCGGATGTTCGGCGGTGATGATGTCCGCTAAATCAGTTCCGTTGGATCGTTTGGATCAGATTAAGTTTGCTTCCACGATTTATGATGTCAATGGCAATCCCGCCACCAAATTGGGATCGACTAACCGCGAATATGTCAGCATGGATGATGTGGTGTCAAATGAACTGATTGGAAATGCGTTTATAGCTGTGGAAGACCGGCGTTTTCGGGAACACCATGGAGTCGACTTCCGCAGTATCGCCCGTGCGATTGTGGCCAATATCCGTGAGGGGCGTCGGGCGGAAGGTGGAGGAACGATCACCATGCAGGTGGCTCGCAATGTTATTTTGGAGAGCAATGTAAAAACTTATACCCGCAAAGTACAAGAAGTGGCTGTCGCCTGGAATTTGGAGCGGGATTACACAAAAGATGAAATTTTAGAGGCTTACCTGAACTTTATTTATTTTGGAAATGATGTACAGGGAATTCAGATGGCAGCTAAAATCTATTTTGATAAAGATGTGACCAAGGATGAGTTGGAACCCCATGAAGCGGCGTTATTGGCAGGATTGCCGAAAGCGCCATCCGCTTACAACCCTTACCAAAATCCGGATAAGGCCAAGGAAAGGCGAGATTTAGTCCTGAAGCTGATGGCGGATCAAGGGCTGATTACGACAGCGGAACGGGACCAATATCAACAAAAGGATTTAGGTGTCAATCGCGAGTATCTAACCAAGTATTTGCGAGATGATGAATATCAGGCGTATAAACATCTGGTGATGCAGGAAGCGGAAGCCCGTTTCGGCTTGTCCGAAGAAGAGCTGGCCACTGGGGGATACGAAATTCATACCAATATGGTGCCCAAGGCTCAAAAAGCGATGGAAAAGGCGTTTAAAGATGACGCTCTTTTTCAGAATCACGATGAATTGGACGGCGGTGGAACGATTGTCAATCCGACAAGCGGTGGAATTGCCGCGATCGCCGGCGGGCGTGAATACAAGGGCAGTGGCTATCTTTTGCGCTCCACCGAAGAAAGGCAGCAGCCGGGTTCGGCTCTTAAACCGATCACGGTATATGCACCGGTCATTCAAGAGAAAGGATACAATGAGTATACAATCGTGCCAGATCCCCCCGATTTTCAAATCGGAGATTGGAAACCGCAAAACTTTCAACGACGGAGCTTCGGCCAGCAGCCGCTACGGGATGTACTGGCCAAATCGCTAAACATCGCCACGGCTTATCTGTTACAAAAAGAAGTAGGTTTACCGACAGCGGCTCAGTATGCGGAGCGGATGGGGTTGGAACTGGATGACAAAGACAGGAAATCATATGCCGCGCTCTCTCTGGGTGGCTTAACCCATGGGGTGAACACAGTGGAGATGGCGCAGGCGTACAGTGTCTTCGCCAACAACGGTTCCATGACAGAGGCTCACGCCATTGAGAGCATTAGTACTGGCGATAACCAGTGGGAGGCCGATAGCGAGGGAAACCTGCAACGGGATGTAAAAGTACTTACTCCGCAAACAGCTTATTACTTGACGCGGATGATGAAGTACAATGTGGATCAAGGAACCGGTACGACTGCAAAACTTCCCGATGGTCGCGATGTGGCTGGGAAGACGGGAACGACGCAAAAAAGCCGCCAAGCATGGTTTGTGGGATATACGCGGGAATATGTGATGTCCGCCATGGTTTTTAACAAACAGGACGGACAGGTGGAACTCTCCGGAAGCGGGTACCCAGCAAAAATATTTCAGCAGGTGATGGCGGAAGCCTTGTCCGGTACCCCGGTCAGCCGTTTTGAAAATCCGGGAGTCGAGGAACCGAAACCGCCATTTGAGCTAAAAGCGGTAAATTTGCAAGGCTCGTTTGATGCCAATGCTCCTGCTGTACAATTGCGCTGGAACGATTATGACGATCGTTTGTCCTACCGGGTGGAACGGTCGGTGGACAATTCGGATTGGGAAGCGATGGGGGACACGAGGGAAGGAACCTTTACCGATGATCGCATCGAGCTACCGGATGGTTCCGACGCCGGTCCGACCTATTCTTACCGGGTGATTGCGATCGATACGGAGACCGGCGATGAATCTGATCCTTCCAATGTGATGGCCTTTGCCATTCGGCCGCCGGAAGTGCCCCCGGAAGAGGAGTTGCCGGAACTGCCTCCTGGTGACCAAGAAGGGGATCAAGGGGACGAAAATACGGACTCTCCGGAAGACCCGGGTCAGCCGCCTGGTGAAGATGAGCAGCCGGGAGAAGAGGATGGCGGGGATGAATTTATCATCCCGCGGCCACCGGGTAGGGATCAGTCTGGAGATCAACAAGAGGATCAGGACAGAAACAATCGATAATCCTCTCAGGGAAAAAGCGAACGGTTATAGCCGTTTGCTTTTTTTCGTTTCCGATGGCTATGATTCCTACCTACTTTCTAACACCAGCCTCTTTTCGTGGGATAGTAACAATATGGGCTTCAACAAAGGTATCTGTACAAACAAAACCCCCCACTTGGACATATCGTATGTCGAACAATTTTTACTAGGGGGTTTTTTAATGGCACAACAAGTAAAAGTAACTCCGGAGTTTAGAAGAGTATGTAACCAATTTGCGGCGATTTTGGGTGGAACACATGAGATTGAACAGGGCCCTGTCTGTTTTGTCAGTCGTGACCGTCCGTTTAGGGCGACCATTTTGGGGAGACGTACCACTTCACCCTTAGTACGTTATCAGCTGTTTTCCTTTGAATCCTTGGACCGTTCGGGACGTGCCCTCTGTTTGGGGGAAACGGCCGTTTTTCAAAATCAGGCCAACCGTTTGATCCGCAATCTGCAAAGTCACGGCATTACGGTTACCGCACTTCATAATCACTGGCTGTTTGAGAAACCCCGTCTGATGTATATCCATTGGGAAGCGATACAAAATCCGATTACATTCGCCAGAAACACGAAACAATCCATCGCCTTCCTGGGCTGATCAACAGAACCGTTTACCATCTACCCTTGACAAAATCGCCCGCGCTCGCCGGGCGATTTTGCTGTTATCGCTCCAATCACTCCTCAGTGGGTTCCGATCGAATCTTTGAGCGGAACGTTTTCTGTTTTTGCACTTGTAATTGCCGGGCAATCGTTAAACCGATGAGATATGCTGGGGCGGATGTATTCCCATCCACCGTGAATGGAACAAGGGAATCATCGGCTACAATTAGATTTTTTACCCCATGGACCCGTCCCTGACGGTCGACGACGCCACCCTTTTTTAACGGGGCCATGCGTAAGGCACTTTGTTGGTGATGGTTGTGATCAAAATCCTCTTTAATATACTCTTCTAACTGAGCATCATCATCAATCATTTCCGGCGATGGGGAAATAAGTTGATAGGCTGGATCGATCTGGGCTAGTTGAGTGGCGATTTCTTTAATATAAGTTTTGTAAATGTTTTTTACGGCCTTCAAATCAGCGGGATTTGCTAGAAATCCTTCGTCAGCTAGGACGATCTTCAGTGGATCATTGTTTTGGATAACGATGGAGCCTCGACTTTTAGGTCGCAAATACAGAATGGCGATGGTTAATGTTCCATTGGAACCGATCCCGATCAACTGTACCGCCCGGCGCCGTGGATGGGAGCCTGGTGTGGGATCGGGCAGAAAGGCACCGCCGGTGTAAAGAGCATTGGGATCATTCGGAGGTAAGGGGGGGTCGTTTCGATTTGTGGTAAACACTGCCGTGTTTAGGGTATGGTTACGGAGGTGTTTACCGACATTCGGATTATTGAAAAGAACGGGAATACCCGCCTTTTTCAATTGGGCAGCCGGACCGATCCCGGAAAGCATCAAAAGCTGAGCGCTGTTGATTCCGGCTGAAATAATCACTTTTTTACGGGCATAAGTGGAAAAACACTTTCCCTGTCGCAAATATTCCACCCCGACGGCTCGTTTGTCGGAAAAAAGTACACGAAGGGCTGTTGTGCGGTAGTAAACCCTGAGCTTGCGTCCGTTAACCCCCCGACCGTCAGGAGTTATCATATCCGCTGACAGAAAAGCGGTGGATGCGCTTTCCCGGCGACCATTTGGTTTCTGAGTCAATTGCCAGCGGGTAAAGGGACCCAGGGGTGTGCGCGGATCATTGTAGTCGAGAATTTCGGGGAATCCGGTTGCTCGCTTCATCGCCAAAACCAGCTTTTTAGCCATAATGGTGGGGTTGACAGGAGCTTGCCTAACATCGATTCGTCCCCGATAACCGTGTACAGCAGGGTTGTTTGTCTTTCCGTTGTATTTCTCCAATTCCTTGAATCGCCTTAAGGCCTGTCGCGGTGACCACTGCGGACCCAAAAGACGCTCCCATTCGCGGAAGACGGCCGCCGTTGGTCGGACATATTGCTCCCCGTTGATAGAAGTGCCGCCGCCGGAGAGACGACCGGTGGTCCATTCAAAAGAGCGGTCATCTACCCCTTCCTGCGGTGTCCCCTCACCTTGCCAGAAGTATTGCGGGAAAAAATTTTCTTCCAGTTCAGGTGCAAAGGTAGAATCTTTGATCGGTCGATCACGATCGTTATTATCTCCGGCTTCCAAAACGAGGACGGACGTTTTTTTATCGTTACTCAGGGTCTTGGCGATTACGGCCCCAGCCGGACCGGTGCCGATGACGATATAATCGAAGTATTGTTTTTGGTCATTTGTAGGCATAAGACGACCTCCATCTCTTCTCAGAAAGGGACCCTTCCAAAAACCGCTCTTTCATTTTGGAGAGCGGTTTTCTTCGGTGGACAACATGGTGAGTCGACGATTCTTTGTTTCACCCTTGGTTAAATGCTGTAGGATATGCTCCGCTGTTGTCCAATGTGCCGGACTTTTTCCGGTAAACAAAAAAACGCCCTGCAAGGGCGAGAAGTTATGGACAAGTCGAAGTAGACTCTCCATCATCGATGAAAGAGAAAGAGAAAGAGAAAGGAGACGGAAATCCGGCCGTCCATCTGTGTTCGGGTTTGTCAGCAGTCTCATGTTCTTTTGTGGGTGGGATAGATATCTCAATGATCCACATCACGATGAACTTTGTGTATCACCATCGCAGGTAGTTCTCTCAAGTCCTTTTTTAAAAAAGATGGGTATAATTCCACCTCGCGAAGATCGTGTAAATGATGCCACTGAAACAGAATCGGTTGCCCATCATCATAACGGATAAAGCCCTCTGCCTGTTCAAGAATTGGACTTGCCGCCGGAAAATGCATCAAATAGTAGAAACAAAGCTCGTGCACGTCTCGGTTTTCGTAGTGGTAGAAGTTTTCTACCACCCACAGAAGCCGTTTCACCTGTACATCGCTCTCCAACTCTTCACGCATTTCTCGCTTCAGGGTGGTGGTAGTCTCCTCCATTAACTCCCCCCGTCCCCCAGGTAGGGACCAGAAACTTTCTGCCATGGAACGGTGCAACAACACTCTCTCCCGATGAATCGCGATCCCCGCGACACGAAAGTTAAAACGGCCTCGATTCATTTCAAAAGTTAGCAAGAGTTCTCCCCCTTTATCTACCAACCGTTACAAACGGAGAAAGAGCTCCATCATCCTCCCCACGCAAAAGTTTCTTCATTATAACATGCCATGGTTCGTTCCCAGTTCTAACCTGTCCGCCCTGTCCATAGATTGGAATAGGAGGGGCGAGTCCGACGGGGAGGGTTGGTTGTGGTATTGCATGAGCGATGGCTGACAGCAACCCGGGTGGGGTTTACCTATATTGGCACGGTTGTAGGGGCCGGGTTTGCATCAGGACAGGAGATTATGCAGTTTTTTACTGTTTACGGTGCAAAAGGGGTTTTAGCGATTCTGGTGGTGACCGGCCTGTTTGTCTGGTTGGGGATTCGGATGATGGTGATGGGAGCGTATTTGCAAGCGACCAGTTATGAAGCGTTTAACAATTATCTGTTTGGAAGACGATGGGGTCGGTGGATGAATGGACTAGTCAGTTTGATTCTGTTTGGAGTGACGACGGCGATGATGTCCGGTACCGGCGCCTTGTTTCAGGAACAATTGGGAATCTCTTTTCATCTGGGAGTGATTGCGACATCGCTGGTGGCGTTAATTGTCATTATGCGGGGGATGGATGGTATTCTCAATGTAAATGCGCTGGTTGTTCCACTTATGTTTGCTTTTACCATGATCGTTGGGGTGCAGGGGCTTCAATCTGAGGGATGGGAAAGCTTGGGGGCGATTCACTCTTTCGCCCGGGAAGGTCATTGGGCCCTGTCCGCTGTCACCTATGTCGCCTTCAATCTGGCGATGTCGCAAGCGGTGCTGGTTCCTTTGGGCGGCGAGATCAAAGATGTAAAGACATTGCGGATGGGTGGTTTGATGGGAGGCGTTGGACTGGGTGTGATGCTCCTTTCCTGCAACTTTGCCCTTTCTTTGAAAACACCGATGGTCTTGGGAATGGAAATCCCGATTGCCCTTGTTATCGCCACGCTGGGGGAAGGGATGAAGTATTTCTTTCTCGCGGTGATGTGGGGGGAGATCTTTACCACCTTGATCGGAAATGTCTACGGATTGGCGGCCCACTTTGAGCAGCGGGTTTCACTTAGCCTTCATTCATTGATGGGAGCGATCTTTATCTTGGGGTACCTGTGTTCCTTGATCGGATTTCCGGTATTAGTGGGGAAAATTTATCCCTTGTTCGGCGTACTGGGGATGGCGGTGTTGGTGTTGTTGGCATGGCGACGCTATCCGCAGTATCCATAAAAGATGCGAAAAGTGAGTATCCTGCCCTACAATAGAAAAAAGGTTCATAATTGAGGAGGGAATATGATGGATATCAACCAAGCGATTCGAACCCGCCGCAGTGTAGGAAAAGTGGCTGCGGAAATGCCTGATCGTTCTTTGATTGAGAAAGTGTTGGAGGCGGCGAGATGGGCACCCAACCACCATATGACCCAGCCGTGGAAATATTTTGTCTTGAGTGGAAACGCTCGTAATCGGCTGGGTGAGGTGATGGCGGAGATCAAGGCGGAAGGAATGACGGAGGATGAGCGGGTGGAAGCCGCAAGCCAGCTGGAGAGGGAAAGGGAAAAGCCTTTGCGCGCTCCCGTCATTATTGCCGCTGCCGTCTCGCCATCGGCAGACTCCAGAGTAGAGGAGATTGAGGAGATCTGTGCGGTGGCCGCCGGCGTTCAGAATGCCTTGTTGACAGCCCATGCGTTGGGCCTGGGTGCCATTTGGCGCACAGGCAAGCCCACATATTCTCCTAAGATGAAAGCCTTTTTCGATTTATCAGAACGGGAAACCTTGCTCGGGTTTCTCTATATCGGCCATCCCGCGATATTGCCCAAGGAGCGTCCCCGGTTACCGATTGCCGAAAAGGTGACTTGGTTGGAAAGTTGATCGATCAAAGCGATTAGATGCGGAGAGGGGGGCAGATATGACTCTGATTCTCGTGATTGTCATTGCCTACTTGATTGGTTCATTGCCGGTCACTTACCTGTGGGAGTGGAACCGATCCCGCCTACGACGAATGCTTTCTTCCAGCCATCAACAAAACGTACAATTCCCGCTCGTTTTTCTAGGAGCCCAGGTGGGCAAAGGGGTGGTAGCCGCCGTAGTCGGCCTGTTGTTGGCCGGTTGGATTGGTGCGGCTGTCGCTTCCATCGCCGCTGTGATCGGAGATGTATTTTCCGTTTTTCGCCGTTTTTCAGGTGGGGATGGTGCGGCGGTTGCTGCCGGTTCCCTGCTGGTGCTCAGTCCACCCTTGATTTTGCTGGGATTTCTCATCTATGGACTCAGCTTGCTCATTACCCGCTACTTTTCATTGTCCACGATGGTGACGGCAGTAATGGTGATGGTACTGGCTTTGGTGCTGTTTCCGCAACTGTATGTGATTTTAGTCGTTTTTGCCGCCGGAGGCTTGATTCTGTATCGGCATTGGGGGGATTTAAATCGTTGGAAGCGGGGCTTGGAGATCCCTTTTCGTTGGAAATGGTTTCGTTGACGACAGTGGCAAAATTGTGAAATCCACTGGGCAAGGGTACACCCTTTCGGTACAATGAAAGGCGAATCTTAAGCTTACCGATGGGGGAACGTTAGCATGAAACTGGTGGGAAGCTTGCGGGCATTGCAGCATAAACCAACTGCTCCCGTATCGTATTTCTTTCGTCTGGGTGATCAGGTTACACCGATCAATGATGTAGTCGGAAAAAGAATTCGGATTCAATATCAGGGTGAGATCCACTGTATCCACTGCGGCCGTAAAATAAAAAAGACTTATAATGCCGGTTCCTGCTATCCTTGTTTTCGCGCATTGCCTGAAAATGATCTCTGTATCGTCAAACCGCAACAATGTCATTATCATCAGGGCACCTGTCGCGACAATGCATTTGCGGAAGCCCATTGCCTTCAACCCCATATCGTTTATCTGGCGCTCAGCAGTGATGTTAAGGTGGGAATCACCCGGAAGATCCGTACCATTGAGCGTTGGGTAGATCAGGGGGCTGTTGCCGCCTTGCCGATCGCAGAGGTACCCACACGGAAAGATGCTGGGGAATTGGAAGTCCATCTGTCCCAGTATGTCTCAGATAAGACCAATTGGCGCCGTATGCTGAAAAACGAAATCACCTACCGCAACTTGACAGATGTAAAAGAAGAATTACATAAGTATGTTCCGGAAAAGTATCAACCGTATCTATTGAATGACGCAACAGTTACTCATTTTGCTTATCCCCATATCTCCGTCCCGGAAAAAATTGCGGCATGGAATTTGGACAAGCATGCGGAAGTGGATGGTACATTGATCGGAATCAAAGGGCAATATCTGATTCTGGATACAGGTGTACTAAATGTGCGGAAATTTTGCGGATATACAGTCGCTTTGATGTTTGAGTAATCGTTGCTTCTGTTTCATTAGGCTACAAAAAATATGTTTTACTGAAACATCCATAAAGCAAATCTCGTTTTGTCAAGTGAAACGCTGAAGTGCTTATTAACAAGCTGATCAAAGTGAAAAAACGAAAAAAGATGGAATGGCTTTCATTTTTTGATGCTATTGTGATTGACATACATTTTTAAATTGGATATAATAATAGCAACACCTTAACAATTGCGATTCCTTCCTATTATTCGATAAAAAGAGTTTGACCCCCTTGAGACGAAAAGACCGGCCAGCTGGCCGGTCTTTTCGTTGCCGCAAAAAAGATGCTGTTCATACTTTTAGCGAGATTAGAGTTTTTGTAAAAAGGAGACGGTGTGCCTCACTGCTTCCTCCAACTGTGGTGTAGTACCCTGAAAGGGATGAACCGCCCCAAATGTATGATTGGCTCCAGCGAGAAAATGAGTTTTGTGAGTGGGAATCGCTGCCGCCAGTCTCTTAGCCGTGTCGGGAGGAACGGAGAGATCGGCGTCCCCGTGTAAAATCAGCACCGGCTTTTCGTATCCCTTTAAGCGTTGCAACAGCTCATAGCGCTCCCGGTTTGCTTCGAGATCATCTAATACCTCCCGATCGATCGGCATATCCTGGCCGGTGCGGGCATTGGGAATAGTGGCCCGCCCTTCGCGACGGATGCGCTCTTTTAGTTCAGGAGAAAAGAGGTCGGGTCGGGCGATGCTGTTCCATAAGATGACTCGATCCACCTCGCGATGGTCAAGCGCAAACAACAAGCTGTTGGCTCCACCGCGACTGTGTCCCACCAACGCCAACCGTTGGGGATCGATCGCGTCGCTCTGGGGGAGTTCCTGCTGCTTGAGTGCTTGTAGGATACGGGCTAAATCTTCTTGTTCACGGCTGTAGGTGTTGTGGGCAAATCGGTCCAACTCGGTGAAGTTTTCCCCATCTGCACCGATGCCGTTCATAGAAAAATCAAAGGTGATAACGGCAAAACCGGCCTGTGCCAACGCTTCTGCGGCATAGGGGAAAAACCCCCAACGGCGAAAGCCTTTAAAACCATGACACAAAATCACGGTCGGCAATGGTTGGGTAGAAGGGGTTAGCCGCACCTCTCCTCGGATTACCCGTTCTTCCTGTGGCAGGCTTAAGTGAAAGGGATCGGTTTCTACTTCTGACAATCGATTCTCCTCCTCTCTCATGTCTATCAGGAAACGATAGCAAAAAACAAACGTGTTGATCAGGGAAGGATTTTTGAGACTGCGTGCTCTTACTGTTTCATTTGTGGAAGCCCCTGCTTGCTTTCCAGCGTACCTCCCGACTGCCGATTTGCCAAGTGGGTTTTTTGTTCCTCCTTTTCTTCCGAATTGAACATTTTCTGACAATCAGCTATAATGTAGCCACAAGTGGATAGGTGAAGGGTCTTTCGCTTACGGGCGGAAGTGAAAAGGGAAGCCGGTGCAAATCCGGCGCGGTCCCGCCACTGTCAATGGGAAGCGAAACCGCATACAGCCACTGTCCTTCAGGACGGGAAGGCGCGGTAAAGCGATGATCCATGAGCCAGGAGACCTGCCCTTCACCGGTACGCTTGCGATCTCCTTCGAGGTAAAGGAGAGCGCGGGACCTTGTTGTGGACATCGGTGTCCTCTGTTCAAGGAATGCCTGTGAAACCCTTTTGCCTCGGGCGAGCGGTTTTTTTATTTTGTCATCCAGAAGGGAATGGTTGGGAGATGTGGAGCCGTTTTCGTGTATTGGCCTTGGTGTTGACCTTGGCGATGGTTTGGAGCGTGGGCTGTCAGGCACCGTCTGCCGCCGACAAAGAAGGGGCGAAGCCGCAACAGACAGAGGTAGGGTTTCCGGTTACCCTGACGGATGATACGGATGCCGAAGTGAGTATCGACGATGAATCGCAGCGGATCGTGTCTCTGATTCCAAGCATGACCGAGACGGCATATGCCCTCGGATTGGGAGAGAAAGTAGTGGGAGTCACTACCAATGACGATTATCCCGAAGAGGTAAAAGAGGTAGAAAAGGTTGGCGATATGACGATCAATGTGGAAAAGGTAGCCGAGCTGAAGCCGGATCTGGTATTGGCCTCTCCAGTGAATGGACAGGAGACAATCGATAAACTACGGGAGTTGGGACTAACTGTTCTCAGCTATGAACCGCAGAATTTGAATGATGTTTTTCAGATGATCCACAATGTGGGACAGGCAACCGGAGCGATGGAGCAAGCGGAAAAAGTGATATCTGACATGAAAAAGGAGAAGGAACTGGCGGAACGAGTAGCGGCAACGGTAAAGGATGACAAGGAGAGAGTGAAGGTGTGGATGGAAGTCTCCTCTGATTTGCATACTTCGGGAAAAGGCACGTTTATAGATGAATTGATCACCGCTGCCGGTGGAGAAAATGTAGCCGCTGACCATGAGGGATGGGACCCTGTCTCTTCAGAAACCGTGATCCAATGGAATCCGGATGTTATTCTCCTTACGCACGGGGATGAGAAGGCGGTTCAATCCCGTGGTGGTTGGCAGGAAATCGATGCCGTCAAACATGACCGTATCCAACGGGTAGATTCCAATCTGATCAGCCGTCCCGGCCCCCGGATCACCCAGGGTCTCCTGCAGATAGCGGAAGGGCTGTATCCAGAAGCATACGCTGAAGTCGCCAAATGATGATGGGGAGCCGTTGGAGCTTGCGTTTAGGATTATGGTTGCTGTCGTTGGCAGTGTTGTTGCTGCTTTCGATGGCTTTGGCCGTTTCGATTGGATCGGCTAATATTGGCATGCTTGATGCGTGGGCGGTCATGATCAAACCGGTGCGATCAGTGGAAACCGATGCGGTGACAGAAGCGATCATTCGCGAAATTCGTCTGCCCCGTGTCGTATTGGCGGCGGTGGTGGGGGCGGCATTGGCGACAGCGGGGGCCGTTTTCCAAGGTTTGTTGCGCAATCCCTTGGCTGATCCCTATATCCTAGGGGTCTCCTCGGGGGCAGCGGTAGGGGCGGCTATTGCCATCTTTACCGGATGGGGTGCCGCTTGGTTGGGGCGGTGGACGGTGCCGTTGTGGGCATTTGTACTGGCAGCGCTGGCACTCGTCTGTGTATTGAGCCTCGCTCGTGTCGGAAATACGATGCGCCGTGATACGCTGATTTTATCCGGAGTGGTGGTGCAAGCGTTTTTTGGTGCGATTCTTACCTATATGATCGCCACCGTATCCGCCCAGGAAATGCAGCGAATCCAGTACTGGTTAATGGGAAGTGTCGCTTTAAGGGATTGGAGTCATGCAATGGTCGTCGTTCCCTTTTTGACTGGAGGTCTCTTGCTCAGCTGGCTGCTGGCCCGTACGTTAAACTTATTGGCCTTGGGGGAACGGTCCGCCGCCCATGTGGGTGTACCGGTGGAGCGGGTACGACTGGTGTTGCTGGTAACCGCCACATTGATGACGGCGGCGGCGGTGGCGGTATCCGGTACAATCGGCTTTGTCGGGTTGATTATCCCCCATTTGCTCCGGATGCTGACGGGACCGGATCATCGGGTGTTGTTGCCGTTGTCCGCTTTGGGAGGAGCCGTTTTCCTGGTATGGGCGGATACCGGTGCACGCATGTTGATGGATCCGCGGGAGTTGCCGATTGGTGTCATTACCGCTTTTATCGGAGCACCGTTCTTTGCGTGGCTGCTACGGCGACACAGTCGGCACGGTTGGGAGGAATCCCCGCCACCATGACGAAGAGTGAAAGGAGTGAGCGGGATGCTGGAAGCGATTGGGGTAAGTAAACAGCGCCAGGGGCGAGAAGTGCTACGCAATGTAAATCTGACATTGCACGCCGGGGAAATGGTCGGCTTGATCGGCCCCAACGGCTGTGGGAAAACGACTCTGATCCGGCTTCTATGCGGGGAAGAGCCTCCTGATATGGGCCAGGTTCGCTTTCAGGGAAAAGAGATGGCTGCCTGGGGTCAACGGCAACGGGCTCGTCAGTTGGCGGTGCTTCCACAGGAAGGGTTGCCGCCGGTTCCGTTTACAGTGGAAGAAGTTGTCGCTATGGGACGTCATCCCCATCAGGGCTTTTGGCCCTGGACGGAGCGCCGGGATCGGGAGGTGGTGGAGCGGATTTTGCAGCAGACCGGGTTAGCACCTTGGCGCCACCGCTCCGTTCAGTGGTTGAGTGGCGGCGAGCGGCAGCAGGTGGCAATCGCCAAAGCGATGGCACAGGAACCGTCCTGTCTGTTGCTGGATGAACCCACCACTTATCTCGATATTGCTCATCAGTTGTCTATCCTGGATCATATCCAACGTTGGCAGCGGAAATGCGGATTGGCGGTGCTGGTTGTTTTTCACGACCTTAATCTAGCGGCTCAATATTGCGAGCGGCTGTTGTTGATGAAAAACGGGAAAGTAGTAATGGAAGGACGACCGGCAACGGTATTGCGTTCTTCCTTAATCGAGGATGTATATGGGGTAAAACCGATCATGATCTCGCATCCCACCACTGGCGTTCCGCAAGTACTGCTGCAAGCGCAAGGGGTGGAAAGTGCTTCTCACCTGAAGCAATCGGGTATGGGTTGAAGCTTGACGGGATGGGATTCTGGCTTGTACCCATTCCGGGATATTAGATTGTATATCAGGAGAGGTGGTTTTCGGGTGAAGCGAGACCTGGGAGCGAAGCGACTAAGGCGAGACTAGTGCTTTGGTGTGCAAGGCCCGATAGTTTACCCAACCATGATCAGAGAAGGAGGTGGTCTGGATGCGTCTCTATACTCGTACCGGTGACGCCGGTCAGACCAGCGTAGTGGGCGGGCGTGTCGACAAAGACGATATCCGGGTGGAAGCGTATGGCACCACGGACGAGGTAAACGCTTTTGTCAGCGAAGCCATCATACGAATGGACCCACAACGGCATGGCGATATGATTCGGGATTTGACCGAGATCCAACATGAACTATTTGACGTCGGCGGTGATTTGGCCCAAGCGGGCCGCAAACGGCAGTATAAAGTGTCGGCGGAGATGGTGGAGCACTTAGAGAAATGGATTGATCGCTACAATGAAGAGGCACCGGAGATTCAACGCTTTATCTTACCGGGTGGTTCTTCGCTCTCTTCCGCTCTTCATGTTTGCCGCGTCCTTACCCGCCGGGCCGAGCGTCGGGTTGTCAGCTTGGCAAAAGAGCAGGAGACCAATGACGAGGTACGGCGCTATCTCAACCGCCTCTCCGATTTTTTCTTTGCCGTTGCCCGTGCCGCCAATGCCCGCGATGGCGTGGATGATGTGGAGTATAAACGGGGCGGGCAAGTGTTTCGTTGAGAGCGTCTAACAGCGCACTCGTTTGTTCTGTGAGTTGAGCTGCTTAAAAGGAAGAGGGAACGATTCCGGTGTAGCACCCTTGGCACTAAAGCACAAGTCTCGCCACAGTCGCTTCACTCATGAGTATCATCAATTAAAGCCCACGAATACCTCGTGGGCTTTAATCCATTATGGAATGGTATACTAAAAAGGATTGTTTTTTGATTGAAGGAGGAAGTGTTGATGGCTCTACTTATGTACGAATATCCCCCCTGTGGAACGTGTCGCAAGGCGAAAAAATATCTGGAGGAGAACGATATTTCCTTTGAAACCCGCCATATCGTGGACAATTCTCCATCAAAGGAAGAGTTGGACCGGTTTGTGAAGCAAAGTGGCTTACCTCTCCAGAAGTTTTTTAACACCAGTGGTAAAAAATATCGTGAGCTTAATTTGAAAGAGAAGTTAAAAGGGATGAGCGATCAGGAGAAACTGGAGTTGTTAGCCTCCGACGGGATGTTGATCAAACGCCCCATCGTTACGGACGGGAAGAAGGCAACGGTTGGTTTTAATGAGAAGGTCTTCGATGAGGCTTGGGGATAAACCTGTCACCTTTTGTGTACAGGAGGAGGTTGAAAATGAATCTGCGTAAGCTGACAGAGGCGGATTTTCACTCGATCCATCCCCGCTTGGATGAATGGTGGGGCGGGCGGTTGATGTCCGCCATGCTTCCCCGCCTGTTTTTTGTGCATTTTTCTCATACTTCGTTTGTTATCGAAAAAAACAAAGGTGAAATCGCCGCCTTTTTGGTTGGTTTCTTTTCGCCGTCAGTGCCGGAGGAAGCCTATATCCACTTTGTTGGGGTCCACCCGGAATATCGAAAACAGGGGTTGGGAAGGCGGCTGTATCGTCGATTTTTTGAGAAGGCGCGACAGCACGAGCGTCGTACGATTCGTTGTGTCACTTCTCCGGTGAATCGGACTTCGATCGTGTATCATCGCCAGATGGGATTTCAGATCGTGGAGGGAGATTGCCAACAAGATGGGATTTCTATTCATACCGACTATGACGGCCCTGGAAACGACCGTGTGCTTTTCATAAAGGGGTTGGAGCAGGATTAACCTGCTTTGCGATCAACCTAAAGATCCTTATCAATCTCCCGCTTGACATGGCGCAATTCTGGGATGATCAAACGTCTCATCGCCAGGCGGACGGCGCCGCTGGAGCCTGGCATGGAGAAGATGGCGGTATCGTGGAAGACTCCGGCGATCGCACGGCTCAGAATGGCGGCGGAGCCGATGTCTTCCGCATAGCTAAGGTAGCGGAAGATTTCGCCGAATCCGGGCATCTCTTTATCCAGCAGCTCCCGTACCGCTTCCAGGGTGGTATCCCGTTTGGCGATGCCGGTTCCGCCGTTGAGCAATATCGCTTCTACCTCTGCTCGTGCCGCCCCTTCCTGGAGCAAAGCTTGGATCTGTTTATATTCATCCGGCACAATGCGGTGATCCACTACGCGGTAACCAGCCTCCTCCAGCAGCTCCCGTATTAACCCTCCACTTTTGTCAGTATCGCGGGTGCGGGTATCGGAGACGGTGACGATCATGCAGGCGACGGTGTCAGGCGCTTCACGACGATGTTGTTGGACAGACATGGGCTTTCCCCTTCCGATTTATTAGCCTTTTAAGAAACTAGGAAAAAAGCGGGGTGCTGATATGTGCGGACGGTTTACATTAACGGTTGGGCTCGGTGAGATTTTGGAACGGTTTCAAGCGGAAATGGCGGATGAGTGGGAGCATAAACCCCGTTTTAATGCGGCACCGACACAAATGTTGCCGGTTGTGCGCATGGATGAGGAGAGCGGAACCCGTACATTGACACTGATGCGCTGGGGCTTAATTCCACGCTGGGCGAAGGATCGTTCCATCGGGAACCGCTTGATAAACGCCCGCGGAGAAACGGTGGACACCAAACCGTCTTTCCGGCACTCGTTGCGGCGTGCTCGCTGTATCGTCCCTGCTGACGGATTTTATGAATGGACCTCCACATCTGATGGTAAAAAGCAGCCCCTGCGCATCATTTTAAAAGGAGAACGGCTTTTTGCTTTTGCTGGTTTATGGGATCGTTGGGAGGATGACGAAGGGGGAAGTGTTGATTCATTTACCATCATCACGACTCGTCCCAATGAAAAATTGGCAAAAGTACACAATCGCATGCCGGTAATTTTGCACCAAGAGGAAGAAGTCTCGTGGTTGGATACAAACATCAAGAATTTGGACATGGTTACTGCCTTGCTTGAACCTTATCCCGCCGCAGAGATGGAGCTGTATCCGGTGTCTAGTCTAGTTAATTCCCCTAAAAATGACCAAGTAAAATGTATCGATCCTTTATGCTAATGTCCCTCGCAAATACTTGCCCGTTATGGAATGCTCTGCGTCGAGAATCTGCTTGGGTGTGCCCTCGAAAATGACCTTACCGCCCCTATTGCCGCCATCGGGTCCCATATCAATGATCCAATCGGCATTTCGGATGACATCCAAATTATGCTCAATCACAATCACAGTATTACCGGCGTCTACCAGTCGGTTCATGATTGTAAGCAAATGGCTGATATCGGACATATGCAGACCGGTCGTCGGCTCGTCCATGACGTAAATACTCCCTTGTTTATGCAACTCGCTGGCCAGCTTGATACGTTGGCATTCACCGCCCGAAAGCGTGCTGAGCGGTTGGCCGAGCTTCAAATAATTCAATCCCACATCACTCATAGCTTGGAGAATTCTCGAGACCTCTTTCATATTAAAAAATGCGAGTGCCTGTTCGACGGTCATCTCCAACACATCGGCGATGGATTTGCCGTCCAGTTTATAAACCAGCACTTTCTCCTTGAAACGTTTGCCTCCGCATACCTCGCAAGGAAGTTTAACGCTGTCCAGGAATGACAGATCGGTATAGACGACCCCGAGACCTTTGCAGTTTTCGCAGGCGCCTTTGGAGTTAAAGCTGAACAATCCAGGGCTGACTTTATTCGCTGCCGCAAACGCCTTGCGCACATCGTCCATGATGCCAGTGTAGGTGGCCGGATTGGAGCGGGTCGAGACGCCGACTGCCGTCTGGTCAATGACGATAGAATCGGGATGCCGGCGCAAGAACACCTCGTTAATTAATGTGCTTTTGCCGGAGCCGGCGACGCCCGTCACGACGGTCAGTACACCTGTCGGTATATTAACGCTGACATTTTTCAAATTGTGCTGGTTGGCGCCTACGATGGACAAATGGCCCGACGCCTGGCGAAAACGGTCTTTTACTGGCAACTCCTGTTTCAGATGGTTTCCTGTCAACGTATCGGCCTCCAGCAGGCCTGAATAACTGCCTTCATACACAATCGTGCCGCCACGGCTTCCAGCATACGGGCCGACATCGACAATATGATCGGCCACTTTGATGACGTCGGGATCATGTTCGACTACTATGACCGTATTTCCTTTATCGCGGAGCTTTTGCAGCAATTTATTGAGACGGTGCACATCGCGGGGGTGCAGCCCTACGCTGGGTTCGTCAAACACGTAAGTCACATCTACCAGACTTCCGCTCAGGTGCTTAACCATCTTAACCCGCTGCGATTCGCCGCCGGACAACGTGTCGGTTTCACGGTCGAGAGTAAGGTATTCCAAGCCGATATCAACCAGGTGCTGCAGCCTGTCGGTTAATGTTTTGACCATGGGAGCTGCTGATGGATCTTGAATCTCTTGAATCACTCCAATCAGCTGGCCGACCTCCATGGATGACAATTCGGCTATATTCTGCCCGTTGATCTTGCAGCCTAGCGCCGCTTGGCTGAGTCTGGCTCCCCGGCATACCGGACACAGAATGTCGGTGATGAACGGTTCCACCATTTTCTGGGTTCGTTCTGAATACGTTTTTACATCACGCTTGATATACTTGGTATTAAACTTCTCGATGATTCCCTCGACAGTGATATTGACAGATTTGCCTCCGACTGGCATTTTAATCTTCACAGGTTTGCCGTATAGAAGCTGGTCCATTTCGGCCTCGGTGTATTCGGCAAGCTTCTTGTCGTTATCGTATAAACCGGATTGAGTACAGATGTTCCAGTTCCAGCTGTCCACCGTGTATTCCGGAAGCAGAATGGCGCCTTCGTTAATAGATTTGGTCATATCTAGCGCTTTGCTCAAGTTGACGCCAAGCTTGCGCCCCATACCGTTACATTCCGTGCACATCCCTTGCGGATCATTGAAGGAAAAAGCATTGGCTTCACCTACATATGGCTGCCCCACACGAGAATATAACAGCCGAAGCACAGGGGAAATGTCGGTAATGGTTCCCATGGTCGAATGAGCGCCGCCACCCAAGCGTTTCTGGTCGACGATAACCGCCATGCTAAGATTTTCGATCGCGTCTGCATCCGGTTGCGGAAAACGCGGCAGAAAGTTGCGGACAAACGTACTAAAGTTTTCATTCAGCAGACGCTGGGATTCGGCGGCTAAGGTATCGAACACGATCGACGATTTGCCGGACCCGGATACACCTGTAAATATAGTGATTTTGCGCTTGGGAATGCGTAAGGAAACACTCTTCAGGTTGTTTTCCCGGGCGCCACGAATTTCAATATATTCTTGGTAGGGTTGGGACATCAAGTTTTCCTCCATGAATGACCTCCTATATTTTCCCGATAAATTTGATGTAAATCATGATAACAGGAACATGATCCGCTGTTTCTTGGGGTAGTTACCAGCGAAGCTGATACCACCCACAAAGTAGATGGAATATAGGGGTGTTTCCTGTAAAAACCGATCACTTGATGGGTAATAGATACCATGAAGTGATCGGTTATATGATGTTTTCTTACCGAATGCGGTTATTGTTCCAACAGCTTTTCAAGTTCGCCGACCCATGCACCCCAGCCATACTTAGCGCCTTCGAGTCCTTGAGCATTTGAGAATCCGGTTTGTTCGAGATGAAGGTTAACCTTTCCATCCCCTAAATCCTGTAGCGTCAAGGTGACCGTATGCTTCTCGTCTCCGGTGGCCCAAGTATAGGACAACCGGTTTGGTTCGTCCACGATTAGCACTTCGCCCTCTACAATTCCATCCCACCATTCGGACGGCTGATGGCGAAACTGAAAACGGTGTCCTACAACGGGCTTAAAATCATTTTCCGTGATCCACTTGGCAAGCTTACTAGAATCGGTTAAGGCGGACCAAAGTTTCTCGATCGATGTTGTGAACCGAAAATCCATGGATAATGTTAAACTCATTCTTCTTCCTCCTCTAATAGTTGGTTTAAGCGCAACATATTCGTACTCCAGAACTTGCTGTAGAAAGCCACCCAATCTTGAACTTCTCTGAGTGGAGAGGCGTTTAGCCTAAATCGCGTTTCTCTGCCGACTTTTCGGTCATGTACCAGTCCGGCCTCTTTAAGGATTGTCAAATGCTTGGATACCGCTGTACGGCCCATGTGAAACTGTGCCGTTAATTCATGAAGCGGTTTCTCCTCTGCCTCTGCTAACAGATGAATCAGTCGGCGCCTAGTTGGATCTGCAATCGCGTCAAACACATCCCGCATCTGGTTGTTCTCGTTCACAACACTCTCTCCAAAATATTATTTACCAAGGGATAGTCATTAATTTCACCACTTCCTTATACCTTTTCCTTTAGGTATAGTGGGAGTTGGTAAGAGAGAATGTGGTTTCCTCCCTGTTAATTGGACACCATTTAGTGACGATTCGATTATAGGTCACCATTTGGTGTCGTGTCAATAACATTTTTTTGTTGTGAGTCAAAAGATCTCCCCGCCTTTTTAGACGGGGAGATCTTTTTATGAAGTCTTGCTTTGCTCGGTTTGAGTCGTTTGATCCGGTTGGTACTCTTTCTCCCAGAAGTCGGCATTGGCAATGCCGACCTCTGTCGGATTGAATACGGGGTCTTTGCCCTCTTTTTTCTGTCGGTCATAATCCTTTAATACTTTTAATGCGGGCTTAGCAAGCAGAAGGATGGCGATCACGTTTAGCCATGCCATGCTACCAACGCCAATATCCCCCAGTGTCCAAGCAAGTTCTGCATCTCTTACACAACCAAAAACCACAATTCCTAAAATCCCAAATTTGAGCAGATATTCTGTCCAAACCCTTTTTGTTTTGCGATTGATATACGCCAGGTTGGTCTCCGCCATATAATAATAGGCCATAATCGTCGTAAATGCGAAAAATAACAATGCGACAGCGACAAATGGAGCGCCAAAACCCGTTAGCGATGATTCAACTGCCGTTTGTGTAAAGATAGGTCCTGCTCCTACATCTCCCAAGTTATTCACAATGGGTTGATCGAAGCCATCCGGTTGTACATTATAACTACCCGTGATCAGAATCATAAAGGCAGTTGCGGTACAAATAAACAAGGTGTCAATATAAACGGAGAAAGATTGTACCAACCCTTGTTTAGCCGGATGTGACACTTCTGCTGCTGCAGCGGCGTGAGGAGCCGTTCCTTGCCCTGCTTCATTGGAATAGATCCCGCGTTTTACACCCCAAGCGATCGCAGCGCCGAGAATTCCGCCAAAAGCGGCATCGATACCAAACGCGCTCTTAAAGATCAGTGTGATGATTTGAGGGAGTTCTGAGATGTTCATAACAATTATGAATATTGCTATCAGTATATATCCTACCGCCATAAAGGGAACAACGACTTGTGCAACACTTGCAATCCGTTTGATACCGCCGAAAATGATAGCACCCAAAATGAGAATTAATGCGATTCCGGTGATCAAGGGTGAGAGTCCAAATGCATTTTCCATGCTTGATGCAATGCTGTTCGCTTGTACACCGGGTAAGAGTAAACCGGTTGCGATCACAGTGACGACTGCAAATAGAATGGCATACCACTTCAGATTTAACCCTTTTTCAATGTAATAGGCGGGTCCACCACGATATTGATCATTTAGTTTTGTTTTGTAGACCTGACCCAGTGTCGCTTCCACAAAGCCGGAGCTCGCTCCTAAAAAGGCGATTACCCACATCCAAAAGACCGCTCCCGGTCCTCCGGAAAAAATTGCTGTCGCCACACCTGCGATATTTCCTGTACCGACGCGACCGGATAGGGCAATCGATAATGCTTGGAAGGAAGATACACCAGCTGTGGAACTTTTGCCTTGAAACATTAAAACAATCATATCCTTGATATATCTCACTTGTAGAAAGCGGGTTGCGATTGTAAAAAACAATCCGGCACCCAAACATAAATAAACCAACGCGTTACTCCAAATGATGTTGTCACTCAGCCATGTTGCAAATTCCTGCAAAAAAATCCCCCCTTGATTGCTATGATTATTTAATTATACGGGATCCCTATTTTTCATACAACTATTCGCCGTTTTCAGGTTTTGGAAATTGATAAGTCTATACTGACTTATTTAAGTGGATAAAGACTTATCCACGTTGTGCATTGCGCTGATTCAATCAACGGGAATTCTGCTTTTCTCAATCATGATATCCTGGCACAAAAGTTGCATATTACCGTTGTGAACGGCTCTTATTTAGTTGAAGAGGAGTAGATAAGATGAAATATGCGAGTGTGACCACATCCTTGCCAGGACCAAGGGCAGAAAAACTCCTTAATCGCAGACAGAGCATCGTGCCAAAAGGAGTATCCTTTGGCGTGCCGACATTTGTCCACTCAGCGGAAGGAGCGATCGTGAAAGATGTGGACGGGAACACATTTATTGATTTTGCCGGCGCGATTGGAACGATCAATGTCGGACACCGTCATCCAAAAGTGCAAGAGGCGTTAAAGAACCAGGTTGATCACTATATTCACACGGGATTTAATGTCATGATGTACGAACCTTATATTGCACTTGCAGAAAGGCTGGCCGGGCTCGCTCCGGGGGATTTTGACAAAAAAGCGCTATTGCTTAACAGTGGAGCGGAAGCCGTTGAAAATGCAGTGAAAATCGCCCGCAAATATACGAAAAGACAAGGGATTGTGGCCTTCTCAAGGGGGTTTCACGGTCGGACACTGTTGACGATGACGATGACGAGCAAGGTAAAACCGTACAAGTTCCAGTTCGGTCCATTTGCGTCTGAAGTGTATAAAGCCCCGTATCCATATGCGTATCGGCGGCCGGAAGAAATGACGGAAGACGCTTACGAGCAGTTTGTTCTGCAGGAGTTTCAAAATTTCCTCATCGCAGAAGCGGCACCAGAGACGATTGCGGCTGTCGTCATGGAACCGGTGCAGGGAGAAGGCGGATTTATCGTTCCTAGTAAGACGTTTGTGCAAGGGGTATACAAGTTATGCAAGGAGCACGGCATTCTGTTCATCGCTGACGAAATTCAGACCGGCTTTGCAAGAACGGGACGGTATTTCGCCGTCGAGCATTTTGGAATTGTTCCAGATTTAATAACGGTATCGAAATCGATGGGATCCGGCGTTCCCATCAGCGGAGTGATTGGCCGTAAAGAGATCATGGACCGAGCGGAACCGGGGGAATTAGGGGGGACGTACAGTGGAAGTCCGCTAGGATGTCGGGCAGCGCTCGCTGTACTGGACATCATTGAAGAAGAAAAATTAAACCAACGCAGTGAAGCGATCGGTAAAAAAGTGATGGATAAGTTTCAGGAACTGGAACAGCGTTTTGCTTGTATTGGAGACGTGCGTGGATTAGGCGCGATGTGTGCAATGGAAATCGTCAAGGGACCAGCGAGCAAGGAACCGGATAAAACGTTGACCAACGCCATTATTTCGGAGGCGGGCAAGCGTGGACTGTTGCTGTTAAGTGCCGGTGTTTACGGAAATGTCGTCCGATTGTTGATGCCGATTGTGATTACGGATGAACAACTGGAAGAAGGGCTATCGATCCTTGAACAATCCATTGAAGCGGCAAGCGGCTATTGAGCAAACAGAATTGCAAATGGATTGTACCGTTGCGGTAGAAACCATAAAAAGGTGGGATCGGATTGGCAGAAAAACAAGGACAGTATCGGATGTATGTTGGTGGCAAGTGGATTGGACAAGATTTAAATCAAATCCGTATCACGAATCCTGCGACCGGTGACGTATTCGCACTCGTTCCGGATGGGGGAAAAGCAGAGGCGGAGAAAGCGGTTAAGTCTGCATTTGAGGCCTTTGCAACATGGTCAAAGAAAACAGCGGAAGAACGGAGCCAATACCTGTTCAATTGGCATCGCCTCATTGAAGAACAGAAAGAAGTGATTGGCAGACTGTTGACAGAAGAGCAGGGCAAGCCTTTCAAGGAGGCCGTCGGTGAAGTTAGCTACGCAAATGGGTTTATTTCTTGGTATGCGGAAGAAGCGAAGCGAATTTACGGAGAAACCATACCCGCTTCTCATCCACGTAAAAGAATTCTCGTACAAAAACAACCGGTCGGAGTTGTGGCAGCGATAACCCCATGGAATTTTCCAGCTGCGATGATCACGCGAAAAGTGGCCCCGGCACTGGCAAGCGGATGTACCGCCGTTGTAAAACCGGCGGAACAAACGCCGCTTACTGCTTTAAAATTAGCGGAGTTAGCGGAAATGGCCGGTATCCCAACAGGAGTGCTAAATGTCGTAACGGGAAATGCACAAGTTATCGGGGAGACTTGGTTACGGGATAGCCGTGTGAGAAAGCTGACATTTACCGGTTCAACAGAAGTAGGGAAAATATTAATGCGGGGTGCTGCACATACGGTGAAGAAGGTATCACTGGAATTGGGAGGACATGCACCGTTCATCGTCATGGACGATGCCGATTTGGATAAAGCAGTGGAAGGTGTGATCGGATCGAAATTTCGAAACGCCGGTCAGACGTGTGTTTGTGCCAATCGTGTCTATGTCCATGAATCGGTTGCAGCTGCATTTACAGAAAAGCTGGTCACAGCAGTTCAACAACTTCGAGTCGGCAATGGGCTGGCCGAGCACACAGACATTGGCCCGCTTATCGATCGAAAGGCGATTGAAAAAGTACAGCGGCATGTGGACGATGCGATTGAAAAGGGGGCACGCCTGGCGATCGGTGGGCAAAGGAAAATCTCGGATGCAGGATATTATTTTGAACCGACGGTGTTATTCGACGCTGCGGACGATATGGTGTGCATGAATGAAGAAACATTCGGTCCGCTTCTCCCGATTGCAACCTTTCAAGAAGAAGCGGAAGCGATCGAAAGAGCCAATGATACGCCTTACGGTTTAGCGGCATACGTCTATACCGAAAATATCGGCCGGGCGATTCGCATCAGTGAAGCGCTGGAATATGGCATCGTCGGTCTTAACGACGGCTTGCCGTCTGTTCCCCAAGCGCCTTTTGGCGGATTGAAAGAGAGCGGTATTGGGCGGGAAGGGGGGCACTATGGGATTGAAGAGTATGTGGAGGTGAAGTATATATCAATCGCTTTTTAAATTCCTATCATATTTCGCTGTCGGTTTTACGCTAATGCGAGGTGGAGGTTTCTTGTCATCAGGAGTGCAGGCGCTTCAGCGTGTATAAGGGTTTGCCTCATACACTTGATCGAAGATTGGCAGTGATCTGAATCTCGAAGTAAGCAACCATCTCTCCACTTTAGAAGTGGAAGACTTCTGACGTAAAAAAGTTAAAATGAAGGAGTGACACGATGGCGGAGTTTTCGACGCGGTATAGCTTTGGCGGCGATGAATTCATTTTTGCTGAGTTATCCGAAGAGATGAATTTGGAGGTTAATTTTCGCGGTATCGCCATTACGAGAAAATTGAAAGAAAAAGCGTTTCCGGGCATTCTGGACATCTGTCCTTCCAATGCCTCCTACTTAGTACGGTTTAATCCCGAAGAAATCGATGCACATGAGTTGCTTGCAGAATTGAAGCAACTGGAACGAGAAGTGGCTAACTTGGACGAGATCGAGATTCGCTCGCGGTTGGTGGATGTCCCTGTACTCTTTCAGGACCCGTGGACGCATGAGGCAGTCATGCGCTTCCGCGATCGGCATCAGGATCCGGAATCGACCGATCTTGAATATGCGGCACAGATCAACGGTTTTACTTCAGAAGAAGAATTTATTCAGGCGATGACAGACACCCCTTTTATCGTCTCGATGATCGGCTTTGTTCCGGGATTGCCCTTTTGTTTCCAAATCGCACGGCAGGAGGAGCAGATTGAAGTACCGAAATATGTCCGTCCACGTACGTTTACGCCTGAGCGGACTTTTGGCTTTGGCGGAGCCTTTTCCGTTATTTATCCGGTTCAAGGTGCTGGCGGCTATCAAATGTTCGGGATCGCTGCGACACCTGTATTTGACAGAGAACAAAGGCTTCCGGACTTTCGGGATTCCATGGTTTTTCCGCGACAAGGGGACATTTTCCGTTATAGGAGCGTGACGAGGGAAGAATATGATGCGGTGCGAAAACGGGTAGAAGCAGGGACGTTTGAGTATCGCAAACAGGAAATAGCATTTACCCCATATGATGTGTTGCGAGATCCCGAAAAGTTTTCCGAAATGGCGTTAGGGAGGTTATACAGTGATTAAGGTAGTGAAACCGGGACTGGAAACGACAGTACAGGACGAAGGCAGGATCGGTTATTACAATATTGGCATGCCTCCTGCAGGGGCTGTAGACCAATTCGCCTACGCGGTGGGAAATATGCTTGTGGGAAATGAAGCTGGTGCAGCTTCTCTCGAAATGACGTATATGGGACCGGAATTGCAATTTCAACAAGATGGCGTCATCACTTTAACCGGCGGGTACATCCCGCCAAAAATCAATGGTGTGGAGGTCCCGATGTGGAAAGCCATTTCCGTCAGTAGCGGTGATGTGTTGTCATTCGGCATTGTTAAACACGGGGCACGTTCGTACCTCGCCGTAGCGGGGGGCATTAGCGTTCCACCATTGATGGGATCTCGATCAACCTATACACTATGCGGCATCGGTGGTTATGACGGACGTCCGCTCAAAGCAGGTGATGTTTTAACAATTGGCAGAATGCGCGCAAGAGCGGTGAAAGCAGGAACAAAGGTGCCTGATAAATGGATTCCTTCTATTACAAAACCGCACGAAATTCGCATTGTGATGGGGTTGTGTAGTTACCGTTTGACGGATGAAAGTAAGGCGCTGTTCTTACAGACGGAATGGACGGTAACACCTGAGGCTAATCGCGTCGGTTATCGTTTAAAAGGGGAGCGTTTAGGTTTTGTCCCACGTGATCAACCGTTTGGAGCAGGGAGCAATCCTTCCAATGTGGTTGATCTGGGCTACCCCATTGGTTCCATTCAAATACCAGACGGAGTAGAGCCGATCGCTCTGTTAAATGATGCTGTTACAGGTGGTGGGTATGCGACGATTGCAACCATTATCAGCCCCGATCTATCGCGTTTCGCACAGGTAAAAACAGGGGAGAAAGTGAGATTTGTCTCGATTTCCTATGAGGAAGCGCGACAAGTTCGCATCGATTTCAAACAGCGACTAACCCAAATCAATGAACACCTTGAAGGGGCGATGTAAGATGAGCCAAGATAAACAAGTGGTTTCACCTTTACCGGGAATTTTCTACCGCAAGCCTGATCCGGACGCTGAACCGTATGTAAAAGAAGGGGACCCGGTCAAGGCAGGAGATGTTATCGGACTGGTGGAAGTGATGAAGAATTATCAGGAGATTCAGGTTGAAGAAGATGGTACCATCGCATCTTTTGCCGTTGGCAACGAAGAGGTAATTGAGGCTGGTCAAGTGATTGTCGTTTTAAAATAATGCCAAGAGAGGGTGAGACAATGAGCGGAATACAAAAGATTCTCATTGCCAATCGTGGCGAGATTGCGAGACGCATTATCCGAACATGCCGCCGTATGGGTATCCGATCCGTCGCTGTCTATTCAGAAGCGGACCAACATGCCCTTCACGTACGAGAAGCGGATGAAGCATATAATATCGGGCCGTCACAGGTGAAAAAGAGCTACTTAAACATCGATAAAATCTTGGAAATCGCTCTTCATTGCCAAGCAGACGCGATTCATCCCGGCTACGGGTTTTTATCCGAAAATGCCGTTTTTGCACGGAAATGTGAGGAACACGGTTTGACATTTATCGGTCCTGATGCTGACATCATTGAACAGATGGGAAGTAAAATCGTGTCCCGTCAGTCTATGCAACAGGCGGGCGTCCCCGTCGTTCCCGGATGGGACGGTCGCTTGAATTCCGCTGAAGAAGCAGTAGACGCAGCAAACAGACTTGGATTCCCGCTTATGCTAAAGGCGAGTGCCGGCGGAGGGGGAATGGGCTTGCGCCTTGTTCGGGATGAAGAGGAACTAAAACGGTTGTTTGCCTCAGCCCAACAGCAAGCGAGCTCCTCATTTGGAGACGGTTCCTTGTTTTTGGAACGTTACGTACAAGACGCAAGACATATTGAAGTACAGTTGGCAGCGGATCGGTACGGCCATGTGATCCACTTGTTTGAGCGGGAGTGTACCATACAGCGAAGGAACCAGAAGGTGCTTGAAGAAAGCCCTTCTCCTGTCCTATCGAATGCGTTACGAAACCAATTGTGTGAAACGGCGGTACGTGGAGCGAAAGAAATCGGTTATACCAATATCGGTACAATGGAATTTATTTTTGACGAACAGTCCGAACAGTTTTATTTTCTGGAAATGAACACCCGCATACAGGTAGAACACCCGGTTACCGAAGCGATTACCGGATTGGACTTAGTAGAGTTGCAAATCAAGCTGGCGCAAGGGGAACCATTGCCTCTGAAGCAACATGATGTTCGTTCAACCGGGTACGCATTGGAAGGACGGTTATACGCCGAGGACCCTAAGACGTTTTTTCCTTCTCCCGGCACCATTGAACAGTTGCAATTGCCGGAAGAGGGTGTGCGCCTCGACTTTGCCGTCGAAGAGGGGAGTGTCGTCTCACCGTTCTACGACCCGATGATCGGCAAAATGATTGTCCACGCCGACAACAGACAGGCGGCAATCGAACAATTCCAC
Source organism: Desmospora activa DSM 45169 (assembly GCF_003046315.1). Lineage (NCBI taxonomy): Bacteria > Bacillati > Bacillota > Bacilli > Caryophanales > Thermoactinomycetaceae > Desmospora > Desmospora activa. The sequence continues at coordinate 80,396 of NZ_PZZP01000001.1, forward strand.
CATCTCCTCAAGCACATAAAAGTGGAAGGAATTAAAACAAATTTGGCGCTCTTGCAGGGAATAACCGCCGATCCGGATTTTCAACAAGGACAGTACACGACGAATTATCTGAAACGAAAAAAATTACTTGCCTTGAAAACCGATTGAGTAAAACGAGAAAAAGAATCGCCAAACGAGTGTACAAGGGCATGGCTCGAATTTATCAGTGAGAAAACTTCTTGCTGGTATGTTCGGGGGATGTACAAGGGGGATTTCGCATGAAAGTTGATCTTAACTGTGATATGGGTGAGAGTTTTGGCTCGTATGTCATGGGCCAGGACAGTGAGATGATGCAACTGATTACGTCGGCGAACATTGCTTGCGGTTATCACGCCGGAGATCCGCAAGTGATGAGAAATACGGTTGATTTGGCCAAAAAATACGGTGTCGGAATCGGGGCTCACCCGGGTTTTCCGGACCTTATGGGGTTCGGGAGAAGGGTGATGCATTGCACGCCGTCGGAAATAAAAAATTTTGTTATCTATCAGCTGGGAGCGCTGCGTGAATTTGCGTCAATCGCAGGAGTAACCATTCAACATTGTAAACCACACGGAGCTTTATTTATGATGGCGATGGAGGATGAAACAATCGCCCAAGCTATGCTTGAGGCAATCGCTGAAATGGGGAAAGACATTATCGTATTTGCCCTCAATCGATCCGCCGTCGCAGAGGTGGGGGAGCGGATGGGGATACCGATCGCCAAAGAAGGGTATGCCGATCGGGAGCATACGGCCAGCGGGTCGATCGTCTTAACGCGTACAGGCCCAGCGATTGAGGATTATACAAAACAGGCAGATCGTGTCGTGCGCATGGTGAAGGCAGGAAAAGTTCAGGCTCATTCCGGAGAAGAAATCGATCTGAAGGTACAAACGGTTTGTATCCACGGTGATACACCAGGAGCCGTTAACTTGGCTAAAGCCATTCGAGACTCTTTCAATGCCGCTGGAATCGAATTAACTTCCATTCGCAATATTTTGTAGAGGAGAAATCAACCTGTAGTGAAATCGGAAAAAGGAGGTGGTTTGGTGAGTCATAACCGCACAGCCATGCAGAATAAAGAATTGGAAGCGATTATGGAGGCATCGGTTGATGAGATCTTTGTGACCGATGGGCAAGGATTCGTCATTCGTGTCAATTCCGCTTGCGAAAAATACTACCGAGTTTCTGCTGCTGAAATCGTTGGAAAACACGTCGAGGACTTAGAAAAAAGGGGTGTATTCTACCCGTCAGCAACATCGCACGTGATCCAACAGCAACAGTCCGTGGAAATTTTCCAGCGAACACAGAAGGGCCGATTTTTATTTGTTCGTACCCGTCCCGTGTTTGATGAAGACGGACAACTATACCGTATCGTCAGTTTTTCACGAGATATAACTGATGTGATTCAGTTGAACGAGCGAATTAAAGAGCTTGAAGGTGAGTTGGAAAAGTATAAAAAAGAGTTGGACGACTTACTCGAATTAAACGGCATGATCGCAAATAGTACCAAAATGAAAGAAGTCCTGCGGCTGGTCAAAAAGGTGTCGAGGGTAAACAGTACCGTGATTCTCCGTGGAGAAACCGGTGTAGGCAAATCGATGATCGCTCGTGCGATACACGACTTAAGTGAGCGTAGAAGACACCCGTTTAACTATGTAAACTGTGCGGCGCTCCCTGATTCTCTCATTGATGCAGAATTATTCGGCTTTGTACCCGGCTCCTTCACAGGAGCATCGCCACAGGGACGGAAAGGATTGATTGAGGAGGCACAAGGGGGCACCTTCTTCCTCGATGAAATTGATGAACTATCTTTTCAAATGCAGGCCAAATTACTTCATGTCTTGCAGGAGAAACAGATCCGTCCGGTCGGTTCAAGTGAACATGTAGACATTGATGTACGATTCATTACGGCTAGCAATAAGCATTTAGAACAGCTGGTGCGTGAGGGAAAGTTTCGAGAGGATCTGTATTATCGGTTAAATGTTGTGTCGGTTGTGATTCCACCGCTGCGTGAACGCAAAGAAGATATTATCCCGCTTGTTTATCACTTTCTCGATCATTATAACGTTCAATACGATCGGAGTGTACGGTTCTCACCGCTGCTCCTCTCTGCGTTACTGGATCACCCATGGAAAGGGAATATTCGAGAAGTATCCAATGTCGTGGAGCGGATTGTGGTGACGTCAGATTCTGACGAAGTGACATTGAATGATGTGAAATCGCTTATAAAAAGTGATGTTGCCACTTCTCATCAAGGAAATTCATTGAAAGAAATAATGGAGAAAGTAGAAAGAGAGATCGTTGTGGAAACGTATGCGAAACACCCATCCTCATATCGATTGGCCGAGGTGCTTGAAATTAGCCAATCAGCCGCGATGAGAAAAATTCGTAAATATGTTTATCACGATTAAGCGTAACTCGAATTGATAATCGATACGAAACCCGCTTAAAAAACCAATCAAAAAGAACGGGGGCATCACGCCCCCGCCTTATCCGGTGAGTATTCTAACCATCACCGGTTTTTTTCATTGATAACGATGAAGTTAGGTTTAATATAAACCTTTATCTCGCAAGATTTGTAGGGTAATTTCTTTCGCTTTGCCGCTGCTAGCCTGTTCTCCTTCGATGTTGGTTACAAAGGTATAACGCTTTCCGTCTTTTTCTAACACCCCTATAAACCAACCGAGCACTGGCTCTTCCCATTCCTGTTTAAATCCAGCGCCTGTTTTTCCCGATAATGTGTATTCTTCTGTTTGCTCCAAAATCAAGATATCACGGACAATATCCATGTTCCGTTGGGAAAATGGGAGTTGATCATGGTAAAGTTTGCGCAGGAACTGCAGTTGTTCAACTGGTGAGACCTTGAGGCTGGACTGAAGCCAAAACTGAGTCAATCCGCCTGAAATGTCTTGGTTTCCGTAGGAGAGGGTATCCAAGTATTGTTCATATCGCTCTTCTCCTACCCCGACTGCGATTCGTTGGTAAAACCAGACGACAGACTGGGCGATGGCAGAGCGCATGTGATGGTCTTGATTCCATGATTCAAATGGATAAACGGTACCGTCCCATTCCCACATCGTATGTTCATCCGGCAATACTCCCGTTTCCAAGGCGATCAGAGAGTTGGGAATCTTAAAGGTAGAATTGGGCGAAACCTTTTTTTGGCTTTTTTTCGGGTTGTAAACTTCTAAACTTCCCTTGGTTTCGTCGTACAACAGAAAGGTTCCATCATAATCGGTAAAGTAGTGTTCTAGATCAGGATTAACGATGACCGTCTCCTTATGCTTCGCTTTCACACTTTTGGCATCCGCCTGATTTCCCGTGAAGCCAAAGGAGATCGTCCACAACAACAAACCGATGGATAAGAATATTAACTTCTTTTTCAATGTTGATCACCCTCCTACCTTTACTATATCGGTAGAAGCGGAGGTTAAAAGGGCATTTGTGTCCCAGGATTGTCCCTGTTTTTGTCTTTTCTATGAGCATAAAATCTTAATTTTCACCCTTGACATGGAAAAAGATTATGATTATGTTGTAAAAGTAAAAGATTATGATTTGGAAAAAGATTATCGTTACAAAAGTGCCACACACCATTCCAAAGGCACTTCTTCCCTCCCCCACCACACAACATCCTATCAACAACCTTGGCACGGGGAGCCTTTCGTATATTTGAGGATATTATTTTAGCCCCGGTTTTGCTAGATTTATAACTCAACCTTTCTTCATATGTGAGATAATGAAATCCGGGAATTGAAGGCAGCGGTCCACCCGTATTTCTTTTATCATGCGATTTTGAAACCAGGAGGAGATTGATGTTGGTGAAGTGGTCCTTCCGTTTATTTATGGGTCTGACTGTGATGGCTTTGTTGTCCGGCTGTGGATTGTTACTGGGAGCCGATAAAGGATCCGATGAGGGAAAACAGGACGATCAAGCGAAAGAAGAGACGGAAGAGGAAAAGAAAAAAGAGGACGATGAGTACGCAGAAGCGCAGGAATCAAACGAAACGTATGAAGAGATTAAATTCCGACCAATCAGCTGGATCGGTGGGGCACCTGATCGGCAAGGAAAAGGCGGGATCTGGGTATACAATGAAAGTAAACATCCGGGTAACTTCCCTGATTCCTTCGATTGGAGTGAGGAAGATGTGTTGTTAATTCAGATCAATGAATCACAATACAAGGGAAAGAAGTTAAATGTGCGTGGTCTGCAAAAAGTTCGCGATGATGTGGTTCGGATTGTGGTTAATCTAGAAGAAGATGGGACCGGTGATGACGCTCCACGGTTATATCTTAAAGTAGATAAAGGCGCCTTGGATGATATGAAGTTTGTGGTGGAAACAGAAGACGGCGAAAAAGTGAATACCAACGAATAGCTAGATGAATCCAAATGTCCCTTTTGTTGTTTGGGGTATTTGGATTTTTTACTACTGCTTTTGAAACCGATGTGAGGAGGAAAAGAACGCATGAAATGGGTTAATCGCTTATCGGGAGGACTGGTATTGGTAGTCTTTCTGTCAGGGTGTGGGTTGTTTTCCGGGGCGGATCAACAGCCTGATGAAGAAAAGTTGGATGAACAGGTGGAAGAAGAAAGCCACCAAAATAATGAAGACACACAAAGCAAGGATGAAGAAGAAAAAGAGGGTAAAGAAGAGGACGAAGAGAACAATGAGACATTGGGTGATGCTCCATTTGACCCCTGTACCGTTGTTTCCTGGGACGACTTTCCCCAAGCGGTGAAAGAGGAGGATCGAACGGATCCCAAATTACAACCGCCTAACCCGGGTGATCCTTTCGATGTGCGATGTAAATTTAGCACTTTAGTAGGAATTGATATGAATCCAGACGGTAGCGGTAATCCCGAAAACAATACTACATTTTTTACAATAGTCGTTTGGGGCAAAAAAGATAAAATAAGTGCAAACACAGCTGATCATCCAGGCTCAACTTCAAAAGTATTTGGTTCGTTGCAAGGACTGGAGAAACGTAGTAAAAACGATCGAGGTATACCGATGTGTACCAGCATCATGTCCCTTCCCGATGGCTCCGCAGCTGGTGTTGTTACGACGAACAATCAGTATCCCAGTGTTGATGGCTGTGAGGTGAATCAGAATCTTTTGGAGGTGATTGCAGAGAAGATGAGTAAGTAAGCGGGCTGGCAATTATGAGCGATGAAGCGGCAACATTCTTAGTGGAAATGGAAATGGTGAAAAGGTAAATACCCATTGATGAAGTAACAAAATCCCTCTTCTTCGTGAAGGGGATTTTGTTTAAGAAAGAAGAGATCAGTATGGCATTAGAAGTCATATCCATGGTCAAAATCGATTTCGTAAATATCTTTCCAATTTATATCGGTTGCAATTCGTTTATTTTCAACGAACTCAGACAGGATCTTATACGCTTGATTTCTAGACACGTAACAACAGCTGGGAACTCGCATCGGTTCTCCACCGAGCAAATGCTCCACCACTTCGATATCGGTATTTTCATCGTACGGTGCTAGATAGTCTGGATGCCGCATGATAAAAAAGCCGTACGGTTCATCATAAAAGAATATTAACCGTTCGTCTATTCCTTCAATATCAAGACTGGAATCCCCACTGCCTTGCGTCCAATAATCAGCCTCACGATCCAAAACCAGCTCTTTTATAAATACCGCGGTTGGGTTTTCAATCGTATCCCCAACAGGTCCATGATAAGTAATTGTAGACATATTTTGAACTCCTTTTTTCTATTTTATCGCTTTAATGATTATTGCGTCTCTACCGCCACTGTAAATCGTTAATTCTTCTATACCCAATCTCTTTAGCAATGCAGGCATTTCTCCTCTACAGATATTACAGGTTGGTCGATCAACAACCATTGTTAATTTCTTTGGTAATTGACCACCTAATCGTTCCATCCGTTCATAAGCCCGAATTAAAGCATGGGATTCTGCATGACTCAGCGATTGAGCATGCCCTAAGTGATTCGGTTTATTTTTCTTCGGTGGAACCCAATTTACCTCCCTCAGCCATCTTCTTCGTAAGTCCATATCCCTTGGTGCATATTTGGAATTTTTTATTAGTGATGTATTCACACCGAATATGCGACGACCATTCACCTCTACTCTTGCCACCGTACCCGTTCTGCCATTTGTCAAAGAGTAACGAGGCATATTTAAGATTCGTCTAAATCGCTGGATCTCTATGTACCCACTTTCGGCCTTGCTGAAATGACTCGCACCACGACCTACCGATGCAGCCCCACCGGCAATACGACCGGCTGGTCCCAATATTCCCAGTAGTCGTACATGATCTTCTAACTCTTCACCAGTAATTAAGTCGCGGCCGCTGATCGCTTCAATCATTCCTTTGGTCTGTCCGACAATAGGAACAAAATCTAAGCCGATACTCAGCATTACTGCAAACATACTTAAGCCTAACGTTGCCGCTACTGCTGCTCGCAGTGTACTGTAGCAATCTCTAAAATCCCCGCAGTTATGGGCTTGTGCTATATCTGGGGGCAAAAGCAGGATAAAAACGATGGAAAGTAACAGAATCATCAAGAAGTATAGGGTATAATTGTAACGCTTCTGTTCGGTATCAGAAGGTTTCGATATTTCCCTCCCTTTCATATTGAACGTGCCCCTTTCTGCTCTGAAGATGGAAAAGAGGACGAGGGGTTTTGACTTGGGTTACCGGGATTTAGCAGAAAAGCAATGAACATTGCCAATCCCGTTAGCAAAATTACCGGGCGAAATGTTTGTAAAGAGGAGGAATAGAAAAAATTCATTATCTGGTGGGACAAAAACAAGATGACGACAAATCCGATGATCAAACGATATAAAAGTGGGACGCGTTCTATCCACTGCGGCCATTTTCCAAGAGGAACCGGAATAAGGCGAATTCTCGCTGCCTGCAAAAATAAGATGAAAGAACTTAACAAAATAGCATCGATCCATGATTCATACAACCCAGACAATACAAGGGTCAACATAACGGATACGAGTATTGTATGTACCCATGGATGAAGTCGATCCCGAAGCGGGATGACCTCGGGTTTTTCCATCAATCTTTGTTCAAATGTCCTTTCCAGTGTATCGATCCGTTTTCTTAACTCACGTTGATAGGTAGTCAGGCTTTGTAGATATACTCTGAAAAGTGAAATGAACACCGCCACAAACACAAGCCAAAAACCGTATACTTGAAAAGTTTCAACCGCCTTAACGCTGGGATTACGTGAAATCCATGTAAACACAGGTCTGATTAATACCGGCATTATCTGTATCCAAAAATAAACCATTACAGCGGTTAACAAACTATGCCCGATCATTACCAAAGTTGTTTTCGTTTTTCGGCTAAGCCCTTGTGGCGGGTGAATTTGGGCAAGTAGTTGCTTTGTTAATACGGGGATCTTAACCATCAACACTGCTAGCAATCCATATGAAATCAGTAGTGGAACCCGGTGGAGGAAAATATTCTGAACAATACCATCGCGGCCAATTCGGGGAGTAGAGAACCAGTCTAAAGACAAGATAAACTCTCCAAACGTAAAACCGATCAAAAACATGATTCCTAAATGGGCACTAAATATCCCAAAGATAACGGCAACAGTCAAAAATAAAATCGATTCGGAATAAATGTATTCATAACCGAGATTGAGCCATCCAAAAAGCAATCCGGTAGTAAGAGAAACCAGTGGTAACAATGAACCCCAACGCGGCCAAGCAGTGAGATGAAAACCGTCGGTCATCGTTAATGGCATTGTTCGGTTCCAATACAAACTCCAACAAGCTAATCGTATCCAAAAAAAATGAATGAATCGATTCTCATTAACATTGGGCTTTATAGTTGCATGCTGAGAGGGGTCTTGTTTCTGCTTCACGCTGATCACCCTTTATAACGAACGATTAATTTTCGAGCCGTATATCCTAGGACCAGACCGTAAAACACGTGTCCAAAAAAAGACATCCCTACAAATTGACCGATTTGATCAATCTGGAGCCAACCTGGATATATCGTAAGCATCAATACTTCCAGTGTAAGAGCCCAAGCAAGGCCCGCCCAGACTCCTTTATGAGCAAAAGCGAATGTATAAGCGATAGCAAATGTTAGTCCATTAATAACATGGTATATCACACCAAGCAAGAAAACCCCAGGTCCTCTCACCTCTTCTCCTATAAACGCCTGTCCAAATACCATAAATGCTTCAAATGGCCAAACAGTCATCGGAGTGAGCGTTACTAATAAATAACGGGAAAGATCATATGCAAGAGTTGCAAATATCCCAGATATCAACCCTACTTTGAAGCGTGTTTTTAAAGAACCCTGTTGTTGACCACTCGCTTTACGCCAAATAAAGGTTCCAATTATCACTGCTCCGAGCGTAGTGACTAAAAAGGTTGCTAATAAAGAAACGCCTGACAAAATGTAAACAAGCAAAGCGACTCCTGAACCAGTGAAAAGTGCAGCCAATATCATCTGTTGTCGATTCAATCAAATTCCACCACTCTTTATTAATATTATATGAATTCGATTTTATCAGATAAAAATACATTTGTCTCCTTTATTATTTCATTAAATCCAATTTTATGAACTAAATCGGCAACGAACGATCCAAAAAAGACGGGAGCATGACGCCCCCGTCTTTTTTGCTGTTTAATTGGCTTTTTGAATTCGGTCTTCGATTTCATACGAGATCGGTTGGGGCAGCTTTTTGGCATAATCGATCAAAGCATCCAGATCGACCGGCCCTGTCACTTGGTCGGTAGCTTCCGAGAAGACAGTGAAGTTGTCGCCGCCGGTGGCGATAAAGCTGTTGGCAGTGACGGTGTAAGTGGCGTCATCCTCCAAGGGGGTGCCGTCTTCTTTTTTAATCTCCAGGACGCGATCTCCCTGTGAACGGGAATCATCATAGGTGTAGGTGAGGCCGGAGATTTGCAGGAAACGGGGGCGATCCGGTTGCCACTGTTGTTCCAGCAGGCGTTTAATCTGTTCACCGGTTAGTGTCATCGTCACCAGGTCGTTGCCGAAAGGCTGAACGGTGTATAGGTCTCCCCAAGTGACGGTGCCCGCTTCAATGTCGGCACGAATACCACCAGGATTCATAAAGGCAAAATCGGTCTCCATATATTGACGCTGTGAGTCAGCTACGAGGTTACCCAGCGCCGATTCTCCGGCATTGTTTTGTTCACGGGTGATCGTTTCTTTTGCTTCTGCGATCTCTTCATTGATGATCGGGGCCACTTTTTCCTCATAAGCTGCGATCATATCGGCGATTCGCGGATCCGGTTCAATGCCGGAATGATAGGTGGTTACCACTTCCGCCTTTTTATTGACGATGTCTTTGCTGCGTCGATCCAGTTGCAGGTCTACATCGGCAAAGGCGGTACCACCGCTGTAAGCTTGTACAATCAACTTGTCGTCGACGGTGCCGTTCATATAGGTGTGGGAGTGACCGGCCAGGATCACATCCACCTCATCATCCACTTTCTCGGCGATATCCACGACGGGACCGCTAAGTTCACTGGTCTCCCGATCCTGGGAGCCGCCTTCATGAGCGAGGACGACGATCGCTTTGACGCCTTTTTTCTGCAGCTTTTTCACTTCGCGATTGATCGATTCCGCCTCATCCAGGAATTTCACATCCTTGACTCCATCCGGTGATACAATGCTGGGAGTGGTTGTGGTTACCACGCCGATAAAGCCGACAGGGATTCCTTCTACGCGCTTAATAGAATGAGAGGGTAGGATTGTTTTGCCTGAATCTTTCCAGACGACGTTAGCAACCGTATAAGGGAAATCGGCTCCGGCAAAGTCGCCGGTTTTTTCATGATGGCCACCGTTGATCAGGCGCATCATCTCGTCGACACCTTCATCAAATTCATGGTTGCCGACAGTACCGAGGTCAAATTTGAGTTCATTCAGGATCTCAATGGTGGGTTCGTCCTGTAGCAGAGCTGAAACCGGTGCACTGGCTCCCACGATGTCTCCTTGGTGCACTTTGAGAACGTTTTGCCCTTCTTGCTCATGTTTCTTCAAGTATGCAGCCAAGTAATCGGCGCGGCCAGCTCGATCATTTCCAATCTGCTGGCTCACATTTAATTGACCGTGTAAATCGTTGATGGCCAGGATCTTGAGATCGACCGGTTTTGGCCCTTTCGCGGCTTCTGCTAATGTCGCCGGGCTAACGAGTAGCGCGACCCCTAGCAAAACCGCTAGAAAAATGTTTCCCCATTTTCTTTTCATTCAAGTTTCTCCCCCTGTGTAAGAATCTGTTTTTAGGGTAAACAACAGATATGAAGATCGGTTGGACCCAACGTAAAGATTTAGCCAAAGGTAGGGGTTTTTCCTTCCGGTAAAATTCGTTATTCAAGCGAAGATGACAATTAGAATCATTACCAGTTTATAAATAATCCAATTTAGTATTGACTTCTATGTCACAAGTGTTATTTTATAGTTGGGCCAAATCGACTAGACAGGTTTGTTTGGTCGGTTCTTTGAACATAAAGGGATAATAGATCCTATACTCAAGGAGGAAGGGAACAAATGGCGACTCGTTTGGTAGGATTACCAGCACCGAACTTTGAAATGGAAAGCACAAAAAACCTTGAAACATTGGATGAAAAGGTGAAACTCTCCGACTACGAGGGCAAATGGTTGGTCCTTTTCTTCTATCCCCTGGACTTCACCTTTGTATGCCCGACTGAGATCACCGCTTTGAGCGACCGCTACGATGAATTTGAAGACTTGGATACCGAGATCATCGGTGTTAGCACCGACAGCAAGTTCTCCCACCGGGCTTGGATCAAAACCCCTCGGGATGAGAACGGTCTGGGCGACATCAAGTATCCCCTGGGTGCCGACACTACTCACCAAGTGAGCCGTGATTACGGTGTGCTGCTGGAAGACGAAGGGATCGCCCTGCGCGGTCTGTTTATCATCGATCCGGAAGGGATCGTGCGCTACCAAGTGGTGACTGACAACAACATCGGCCGCAGTGTGGATGAAACCCTGCGCGTGCTGCAGGCGTTGCAAACAGGCGGTCTGTGCCCCTCTGACTGGAAGCCGGGCCAAAAAACCCTTTGATCCGAAACGGATAATAGCAAGGGCCTAACGGCATGTTAGGTCCTTTTTCAACACATCGATTTGTTGCTCGCTTTTGAAGTTTGAAGGAGGAATCCGTGATGGCTTTGCGTTTGCGTACCCCCATGCCGGAGCTGCAAGGTGCGACGGAATGGGTAAACGGCGAAGTGAAAAAGGAAGGTCTGACAGGAAAGCCGGTATTGGTTCATTTCTGGTCCGTTAGCTGCGGATTGTGCAAAGAAAGCATGCCGGAGGTATTGAAGATTCGGGATGAACATCAGGACAAAGGGCTACAGGTGATCGGGATTCATATGCCCCGTTCTGAGAAGGATACCGAGATTGGTCCGGTCAAGGAGACCATTGAAAAATATGAGATGACCCATCCACAAGCCGTCGATAATCAGCACAGCATTGTGGATGCGTTTGAGAACCAATTTGTGCCCGCTTTTTACCTGTTTGATGAAGAAGGACAATTGCGCCATCGCTCTGCCGGCGAAAAAGCGCTCAAAATGATGGAAAAACCCCTTGCACGCGTCTTGGGGACCAATGAGTAGGAGGGGTTGTGGATGAATCTACCCAAGGAGTTACGTTACAGTGATGAGCACGAATGGGTGAAGCAAGAAGGGAATAAAGTGCGGATCGGTATTACCGATTTTGCACAGTCCGAGCTGGGGGACATTGTCTTTGTGGAGTTGCCGGAAGTGGGCGCTGAGTTGGAAGCCAACTCTCCCTTTGGCAGCGTAGAATCGGTTAAAACCGTCTCTGAGTTATATGCACCCGTCAGCGGGAAAGTGGTGGAAGTAAACGGTGATCTGGAAGACTCACCGGAGAATGTCAACGAAGCACCCTATGAAAGCGGCTGGATGATCGTAGTAGAGATCACCGATACAGCTGATTTGGACAAACTGATGGATGCAGATAAGTATGAAGCGATGGTTTCCGCTGAATAAGAGTTGTAAACGACAGATCTTGGTGCCCACCCGGGTGCCGGGGTCTTTTTTATTGGTTGAAAAAAGTGTTGCCGTCATTGGTAATCAAACCAGCCGTTCGACAGAGAGATACGACAAAAAGCGACAATCGGATATAGGAAAAATGGATGGTTTTTTCTATTGGATCTTGTGGTACAATACCGATAAGAGTTCACACAAGTCCAACAATTATGCGTTTCAGCATGATCCAAATAAAAGGGGGCAGGGGAGACATGGGTTTTTGCTGCGGTGCCACCATGGTGGGAGCAGTCGGGACGTTGCGACAAGGTTCGACGATTATTCACAATGTTCCCCTGTTATTCTGCCCGGTGTGCCATCATGTAGAAGTTCATCATGCCGTTGAGCACGAATTTCAACTTATGCTGGAATATGCTCGAGGTGATGGCGCTCGGGAAGTCAACTTAAAGGATAATATTGAACCTGAGATGATTGCTGAGTGGAAAGAATGTTGCACCAGCTTTCAAGAGGGGTATCCCGAGGTCGTTTTGCGCGAGCAGATCGATATGGCATTGGACCTGATGAATGTCGCCAAGGACTTAGGGGACGAAGAATGGGAAAAAACACTGAAGCATCGCCTCCATCGCTTAGGGAAGCAACTGCGCCGTTTTCAGAAAACAAAATCGCGTTGAGTGATATGCCTAGCCCGTAACCGGACTGATCTCAAAGATAACGACGGCATTGAAGAGCGTCGATGTGAAAGCCAGTTTTTCGAAATGAGAGACTGGCTATTTATTATACGGGTGGGAGATGTTCTATTTTTATAAGGGGGTTTTCGTGAGAAGAATTAGCCTATGATTGAGTGGTTGATACAGGATGTAGTCTTATACAATTTTGACCACTCCCCATGCGTAAACGCAGAGGATTCTGGGGTAGTTTATGGTATTCCGAGGGAGGTGACTAAGCTTATAAACCCCGACTGCGATTAACCATAAACTTTCTTCTGTTATACTAATAAAAATAGATTTCATCGACATGGGAGGGAACGAAACGATGAAGGTATTAGTCGTGGGGGCCGGTGCCGTTGGCGGCTATTTTGGCGGCCGTTTGGTGGAAGCAGGGAGGGATGTCTCGTTTTTGGTGCGGGAACGTCGCCGCCGTGAGTTGCAGGAGCAAGGGTTGGGGATCAAAAGTGTACACGGCGATTGGCACGGGGCGGTAACCACACTGGTCACCGGCGAATCGGCTCCTACCTTTGATCTGGTACTCCTGTCGGTGAAAGCGTATTATCTAGAGGCGGCGATCCGTGATCTCACCCCTTATGTAGGAGATCACACCTTGATTCTACCCTTGCTCAACGGTATCGCCCACCTCGACCGTCTACGGGAGGCATTTGGGGAGGAACGAGTGGTAGGGGGATTGTGCTTCATTGAGACGACCCTGAATGCCCAAGGAGAGGTGGAGCAATACAGTCACCGCCACGACCTCTTTTATGGGGCGCTCTCTCCATCACAACAGGAGCGGATGGCGCAACTAGATGAAACCTTTGTCGGTATTCGTGCCGGTGTGTATCGATCCGACGACATCCTTCGCGAAATGTGGAAAAAGTACCTCTTTATCGCCACCTTTAGCGGAATCACCTCCCTGATGGGAAGCGCCATCGGCCCGATACGGGAGGTGCGTGGCGGATTGGAAAGCCTCCGTCGCCTATTGTCCGATATCGTCCAAGCGGCCTCTATCCGTGAACCAAAGATGGTGCTGCAATTGGAAGAGGAAGTACGGCAAACATTGGAGCAGCTCACCCCTTCGATGAAGTCCTCGATGTTACGGGATATGGAAAAGGGAAACGCTGTCGAAGTGGATCATCTCCACGGCTTCCTGCTCGACCTGGCCGGTCCGAAAATGGACCTCCCGCTGCTTCACGCTGTGGTGGCGCGGTTGCAGGGGTATGAGCGGGAGAGGATAGGCGAGTGACGGTAGGTTTCAGGGAAGACCGCGGCGGGCGGTCTTTTTTATTGTGTGATGAAAAGATACCAGGGTAGTACGTGTCGCTTTATTGGTGTTATCTTGCGATATGTTGGTCTAATCAATACTTCAGTTCCAGATATCCATGGGTGAAGAACTACCGCGGTAGGTGTTCTATTTTAACGGATGGTTAAGGAGAGTTTTACGGGAGTGTCAAGTATTAAAACTTTCCAATCCTTTGCTATAATTAAGATAGACTATTTTCAAGTTGGAGGGTGCTATGAGAGAGAGTAACTTTCAGTTTCTTCAACAACGGTGGCCTCTTCTAACAACATTGGGAAAAGCAGCTGAGCGCAATCTTCACCATGATCCCAACACGACTTTGTATAAAGTGCGTCTGTTTGGGGAGACAATGGCTAAATTTATCTATGAAGAAGAAGGATTGGGTGAACCTTATCCCCGTACACAATATGAACGCTTACGTGCCTTGCGGCGGGAAGCGGATGTGCCGCAAGAGGTGGTCGGGATGTTGCATTCGATAAGGGAGAAGGGAAATCCCGCTGTTCATGATGCAGTTGGTACATATGAAGAAGGAGAAGTCGTTTTAAAGACATCTCATAAATTAGCCATATGGCTGATGCAAACCTACGGTGAATGGCAATACGAACCAGCGAAATATCGAAAACCGGCTCCGATACCGGAACCGGAAGAAATTCGTCAGCAGCTGGAGGCGGAGTTTCAGCGCGAACAAGAGCGACTGGAACAAAAATTTGAACAAGAACTGGAGCGGATTCGAAAGGAATCCCGCAACCAAGCGGCAATTTTGGAGCGACGAAAACAAGCGCGTGCGGCGGCAAAACGTCTGCAGCTATCAGAAGAAGAGACCCGTCGCCTTATCGATAAACAGCTGGAGCAAGCAGGGTGGGAAGTGAATTCACGCAACCTGCGCTATGCTCATGGTGCCCGTCCGGAAAAAGGGGAAAATCGCGCCATCGCCGAATGGCCGACAACGACTGGCAAGGCTGACTATGCCCTTTTTATCGGATTGCAGCTGGTCGGTTTGGTGGAAGCCAAAAGCATCGATGAAGATATCCCTTCCCACTTGGATCAAGCGAAGCGCTATGCCCAGAGTATTGAGAAAATCGAGGGAGAAGAGGTTCTAGGCCCCTGGGGAGATTATCGCGTTCCATTTATATTTGCGACAAATGGGCGGGAGTATTTTAAACAGGTGGAAGAGAAGTCAGGCATTTGGTATCAAGACCTCCGCAGTCGTAACAATCACTCCCGTGCCCTTCCCGCCTGGTTTTCTCCACGGGATCTAAAAGAGAAGTTGGAGCGGGAGGCTGAGAACGCCCAAGCCAAACTTCAGGATGAGCCCCTTGATTACCTGAAGTTGCGCCCATATCAGGAAGAGGCGATCCTGGCGGTTGAGCAGGCAGTCCAAAAAGGAAAGCGTAAGATCCTACTTTCCATGGCGACTGGCACTGGAAAAACCCGTACAGCGATCGGATTATTGTACCGTCTGATCAAGACCAAGACCTTTCGGCGCGTTTTGTTCCTGGTCGATCGGAAAGCTTTGGGAAGGCAAGCGAAAGAGGCTTTTGAGGAGTCTCCCTTAGAAAACCTGCGCACCTTTAACCAAATTTTTGAGTTGCAAGGTTTAAAGGAGAAAGAGCCCAACGCGGAGACCAAGGTTCATATCCAAACCGTGCAGGGAATGATTCATCGACTCTTTAAACAGGATGAGAGCAATCGGATTCCTTCCGTGGGCTTATATGATTGCATCATTGTCGATGAAGCCCATCGTGGATACAAATTGGATAAAGAGATGACCGAGACAGAGATGAAATTTCGCGATTTACAAGATTACATCAGCCAATATGGACGGGTGCTGGATTATTTTGATGCCGTCAAAATTGGACTTACCGCTACCCCTGCTTTGCATACACAACAGATTTTTGGTTCGCCGGCATACAACTACGGGTATACCGAAGCAGTGGTGGACGGCTATCTGATCGACCATACTCCACCCCATCAGCTTACCACCAAGCTGGCAAAAGAGGGAATTCAGTGGAAGCACGGTGAGTCGGTAGAAGTATACAATGCCGACAACTATACCGTGGAGACGATTGATCGTTTAGAAGATGAGGTTAACATTGAGGTGGATCAGTTTAACCGTGATGTAATTACTGAATCCTTTAACGAGACGGTGCTGGATGAGCTGGTTCAACACATCGACCTGGACAACGGAAAGAAGGCGCTAATTTTTGCTGTTGATAATGATCATGCCGATCTGGTGGTAAAGATCCTGAAGAAAAAGCTGGTAGAGTGGCATCACGATGAAGATGATCGCACAGTGATGAAAATTACCAGCGCCATTGATGATCCTGAGGGTGCGATTACACGATTTAAAAATGAAGAGTATCCCAAGGTAGCAGTAACAGTCGATCTGCTAACAACCGGGATCGACATACCGGCGATTTGCACCATCGTTTTCTTGCGGCGGGTGAAATCCCGTATTTTGTATGAACAGATGATGGGCCGTGCCACTCGTCCCTGTGAACGCGTAGGCAAGGAGCATTTTGAAATCTGGGATCCGGTGCGCTTGTATGAATCCCTGGAGCCCTTTTCCAAGATGAAACCGGCGACAGTAAATCCGCAAACATCCTTTTCCCAATTGGTGGCGGAGTTGCGGGAAGTGGATGACGCTGACTTAAAAAAACGGTATAGTAATACCCTAGTGTCTAAACTGAGTCGTAAGCGTCGCTATTTCCAGGAGCAGGATCGAGAAGAGTTTCAAGATCTCTGTGGTCAGAGTGAGGATGAGTTTGCAGCGTGGTTGCAGACCGCTTCACCACAAGAAGTGGGAGAGAAATTAGAAAAAGAGGGGCCGCTACTTGAGTTTCTCGACCAACGTACACCGCAACCCCGTCGCAAATATATCTCCAATCATCAGGATGAACTTCTCAGCCATGGACGGGGATACGGCAATGCGGAGAAGCCCGAGGAGTACTTGGCGGAATTTAACCGTTTTCTGCATGAGAATGAAAACCGCATTCCCGCTCTAAAACTGGTATGCCAACGTCCCTCGGATTTAACTCGGGAGTCCCTGAAGGAGCTGCGTCGAGAGTTGGCCAGGGCAGGTTACCGCGAAGCCAATTTGCGAACCGCCTGGAGCGAGACGACACAAGAGGAGATCGCCGCCGATATTATCGGTTTTATCCGACAGCAGATGTTGCGTGAACCATTGGTCTCCCGTGAAGAGCGGGTGCGGGGTGTGATGGAGAGACTGCGCCGATCCCGCCAGTGGAAACCGTTGCAAAAACGTTGGCTCGACTGGATCGAGAAAGCCCTGATCCATTATAGTGTGCTTGGTCCTGATGCCCAGCAAGCATTTGATAAGGAACCTTTTATCAGTAATGGCGGATACAGACAAATTGAAAAAGTGTTTGGCAAAGGGCAGGCACAAACCTTGTTAAACCAGATTAACCGCGATCTTTTTGCTTAAAGAGAGAAAGGACTGACACCTTGGATGAACACCCAAGAAATCGTACAAAAGCTGTGGAATCTCTGTAATGTCCTGCGTGACGACGGGATCACCTATCATCAGTACGTGACTGAGCTCACGTACATTCTTTTTCTTAAAATGATGAATGAGCGCGGACAGGAAGAGGCCATCCCGGAAAAATATCGTTGGCACCAACTGTGCTCCCTCCATGGGGAAGAAATGTACAAACATTATCGTGCACTGCTCACTCACTTAGGCACCGAGGCGGAAGATGAGCTGATTCGCCAAATCTATCACAACGCTTCTACTAATATTGACCAGCCCAAAAACCTGGAGAAGATTATCCGCTCCATCGATGATCTTGATTGGTACAGTGCCCGCGAAGAAGGGCTTGGCAATTTGTATGAGGGACTGTTGGAGAAAAACGCCAGCGAAAAGAAATCAGGTGCCGGTCAATACTTTACTCCACGGCCCCTGATCGATGTGATGGTAAAACTGATCGACCCCCAACCCGGCGAGCGTTGCAATGATCCTGCCGCCGGCACCTTTGGCTTTATGATTGCTGCGGATCAGCATGTGAAGAACAAGACAGACAATTACTACGATGTATTGAAGTTACGAACCTTTCAGGTTCATGAAGCCTTCAGTGGCTGTGAATTGGTACAGGAGACCCATCGCCTCGCCTTGATGAACGCCCGTCTGCACGGAATTGAAGGCAAAATCCATCTGGGAGACTCCCTCTCCAGTATCGGGATGCAAATGGATGAGATGGATGTCATCCTCACCAATCCACCCTTTGGAACCAAGCGGGGCGGAGAGCGGCCGGCGCGGGATGATCTTACCTTTCCCAGCACCAACAAACAGCTTAATTTCCTTCAACATATCTACCGGGCGTTGAAGCAAAACGAGAAAGCCCGTGCCGCCGTCGTCCTACCGGATAATGTTCTGTTTGAAGATGGAGTCGGCCGCCAAGTACGGGAAGACCTGATGAACAAGTGTCGACTCCATACGATTCTGCGCCTGCCTACTGGCATCTTCTACGCGCAAGGTGTTAAAACCAATGTGCTCTTCTTTGAACGGGGCAGCACCGATACGGGCAATACCGAAGAAGTCTGGTTTTATGACCTACGCACCAACATGCCCAGCTTTGGCAAGCGCAACGCTCTCACCGAAGCTCACTTTGACGACTTTGTCAAAGCCTACACCGCCACCGACCGTACCCAAGTGGAAGATACACGCTGGTCCCGCTTTACCCGCGAAGAAATCCGAGCCAAGGGAGACACCCTCGACCTGGGACTGATCGTCGACGAATCCCTTTCTGTATACGAAAACCTCCCCGACCCCATCGACTCCGCCGAAGAAGCCATCGCCAAACTGGAACGCGCCACCAGCCTGTTAAACGAAGTGGTGACGGAGTTGAAAAAAGCGGAGGGGGTGAAGAAGTGAGTCGCAAAAAGAAACAGACAAAGTCAATGGAGGAGCTATTGCAGGAAGCTCTGGTGCCGAAGGAGGAGCAGCCGTATGATGTGCCGGAGAATTGGGTGTGGGTAAGGTTATTAAATGGAGTAGTAAGTTGTCTAGATAAGTTTAGAAAACCTGTTAATGCACGTGAAAGGGAATTAAGAAAAGGAGATATTCCCTACTATGGTGCTACTGGGCAAGTTGGTTGGATTGATGATTATTTGACTAACGAAGAACTGGTGCTTGTTGGCGAGGATGGAGCCCCATTTTTAGATCCTATAAAACCGAAAGCTTATAGAATTGAAGGGAAAGCATGGGTTAACAATCATGCTCATATTCTTAAATCCAGCTTTGGGAGTGTGGGTAACAGGTTTTTAACCTATTACTTGAATCAATTTAATTATAATGGATTCGTTACCGGTACAACGAGACTAAAATTAACACAAGCAAAGCTGAAGCAAATCCCCTTCCCCCTCCCCCCTCTTCCGGAACAAAAACGAATCGTCAACCGTGTTGAATCCCTACTTGGGAAAATCGACGAGGCGAAGCAACTGATTAAAGAAGCACAGGAAAGTTTTGAACAACGTCGCGCCGCCATCCTTGCCCGTGCCTTCTGCGGAGAACTGACCCGCACTTGGCGGGAACAAAACCCCGACATCGAACCCGCCGACCGATTGCTGGAACGGATTCGGGAAGAGAAGGCTCAATCGGAGACGTTGAAGCGTGGACGGAAAAAGAGTGGTGATTTGTCACCGATTGATCCACCTTATGAGTTGCCGGAGGGATGGACGTGGGTGCGGTTGGGGGAGATTGCAGAGAGTACGGTTTACGGTACATCTACAAAAACGAATGATGAAGCGAATGGAATTCCTGTAATAAGAATGGGGAACATTCAATATGGAGAAATTGATCTGACCAATTTACGTTATTTGCCCAGTGATCATCCAGATATAGAGAAATATCAATTGGAAGAAAATGATTTATTGTTTAACCGGACGAATAGCTATGAACTTGTTGGAAAAACCGGTATCGTCAGATCCCAACATGCTGGGAAAATGACATTTGCCTCATACTTGGTAAGAGTTCGTTTATATTGCAAGGATTTATTGGCCCAATATATTTGTTACTACATTAACAGTGTTGATGGGCGAAATCATCTACTATCAACAGTGACTCAACAAGTGGGTCAAGCAAATATAAATGCTACAAAATTGCTCGGTTTACCTGTTCCTTTACCACCAGAAAATGAATTGATCCATCTGAACAGATTATTACAACAGGTATTTAAAATAGAAGAAGAAAGTAAAAGTGCACTTACATCCTTTGATTTTACTATTCTCACCCAATCCATCCTCGCCCGCGCCTTCCGTGGCGAACTGGGCACCAACGACTCCTCAGAGGAGAACGCCTTAGAACTCCTCAAACAAACCTTGGCAGAGCAACATGGACTGGCTTACGAGCAGACCCCAAAGCATACTCTATTGGCTGCAGAGCAAGGAGAATTATATAAAATCACATGAGACGGAGTCGCTGACTCTGTCTTCTTTTCTTATGAAGAAATAACTACGCTAATATTAAAAAGAAGCCCAGGATCGTTATTCTCATAACACCCTTGACTCCCTGGATGAAAAATGAAACCCACTTCTATGTTGAAAAAATACTTCGTGTGACACACTCGTGAAAGTTATCCGGAAATCCATTCTTCCAGTTTAATTTTCGGATTCGATACTGTATACAGCCTGCATCTCCCCAGTACATATCCGTTTCAGGGTCTGAGTCAATTTGCATTGAGACTCCACACGCCTGAAGGCGTGGGATTCTTGGGTAGTTCGCGCCCTCAGTCCATTTCTGTTTCGGACAACTCCCAAGTTCAGGGCGGTCTCATCAGCCCGTCCCATGCAGTTAGAAGTGTACCCACATGGGCGGCGTACCTGTTACCAGTACGCTAGGGTGCAAGGCCGGAGATGGCTTTTCCGATATTGATGGCTCCGTTTAAATCGGCATGGCAGTCATAGCCACATTTTTTGCATTGAAAACGAAGCCCCTGTCGATTCCGCTTCTCCCTGTGTCCACACTTACACGTCTGGCTCGTGTATTCAGGGTTCACTTCTTCAAAGCGGATTCCAGCCATTTCCGCCTTGTACCGAATAAAGGCTTTTAATTGGTAGAAAGACCATGAATGCATGCTTCTTCCCGGTTCTCTTTTTGACTGGGCTCGGTTACGGATATCTGTCAGGTCTTCCATGCGGATCGTTCCCACACCGTGGGTGATCGCGAAGTTGACCAATTGACGGCTGATTTGATGATTCAGGTTCTTCATCCAGCGAGATTCTTTGTTTTTGGATTGGCGGATCGCTTGTAATTTCTTGTTCTTTCCTAACTTTCTTCTCCGTGAGAAAAAGAAGCGCCGAACAAAGGCACAGGGACTTCCTTTGAAAAACAGCGATTGTGTCCCCACACTACTGACAGCGAGATAGCGAAGTCCAAGGTCAATCCCCATCACTTTTTTCTTGGTGGTTGCTTCCACTTCCCAGGTGAGGGGGAGGGCCATATACCATTTCCGCTTCTTTTGATAGAGCTTCGCCGCCCCAAGTTTCACCGACCCCTGCACGATTTTCTCTAACCACGCTTGCTGAAAGGGACGAGTAACCACAGGAACGCCAATCCTTTTTTCGAGGGTGGGAAAGGAGACGGTATAGAAATCCCCACTTTTCTCCACCTTGAAATTTTGGTTGTTAAAGCAACACCACATCTTACGAAACGTTTTTGCACGTTGCTTTTTCTTCTGGGACTTCACTTCGCGAATCGTTTGATTCACAACCGCAGACGGAAAGGGATCGGAGGAAAACTCCTTGAAAATCTTGCTGGTTGCCTGATTGACCTCAGGGTGTAGGAGAAGCCAGGTCGCAAACTCCGTATTGATTGCAGTCATTTGCCGATACATGGTTTGTTTCGCTTCCGTCGGCTTAAACAGCTCAAGCCGTAGTGTGATGGTGGGCATTTTATCACCCCCTTGTTTTTTGTTCCTCCACATTACGCTTGATTGTGTCACTAGACACTTTTCCTGCCGTATTGACAAAGAAGGAAGGTGTCCAAAGAGTCTGCAAATGGCGGATATGGTGAACTTTGACCACTCCACACGCCTAAAGCCGTGGGATTCTTGGGTAGTTAACACCCTCAATTCATTTCTGCTTCGGACAACTCCCAAGTTCAGGGGTGTGGCATCACCCCGTCCCATACAGTTCTACAGCCAAGCCGCATGTACCCGTATAGGCGGGACACCTGCACCAGTGTCCTAGTCCCTACGTTCCTTTTTAACCCAGCGGAAGGATTGGTTCGCCACTGGAACTCCATACCATAACGTTTTCAAGGAACAAACCTACTACCAGTGGGATGATAACCGCTCATATGTTCGATTATACAAGAAACGAGTTGCTCTTGCTACCCCTAAAAAGGGGGTTTCGAGCAACGCCGCCTTTCATCCCACGATTGAAACCGTGGGCTTTCAGACGGCGACTTACTGTAAAAGGGGCCAATTATCGACTTCTACTTCCATATAAGGATATCCAAACAACCGACTTTGCGCTGGAAACGGACATAGGTTTTCGATTTCGTCATTTAAATCATAATAACGGTCGGTCACATCCGCTCCAGATATGCTTTCAATATTATATAATTCATCGGGGGCGCCGCCATCACAAGGAAGCATCCACTCTGCCCAGTAGGAGAGTTGGCATGGATCATAACGATCAAGTCTCTTCCAATCCTCTGGGCGAAATCGTACTTTTGACTCATCGTCGATAGTTCGACGGGTGAGTTCATCCACCCTCCCCTTAAAATGAAGGGCATAAAACTGATAATCCTCTAGGTAGTCATGATCAAAGAAATAGATCCATCCATGTGATGGAAGACGTCCTTCATAATCCCACATGTTTATTTCCGACAGATTTAACTGACTGACAAAAAAGAGTGGTATCGTTCGTTTATTATATACATTGTAGAAACTTGGCCATTCCCAGTCCTCAGGTAAATCGGGATCGCCACCGATCTTTGACTGCCCGATGGAAAGTGAGTCGTCGGAAGTACGTTTCATTTTGATTCGAACAGAGTATGCCAATTGCTCTTTCAAAAAGTTTCGGCCCCCTTCCGAAAAGCTGCTTTTGTCAATGAGTTCAGACGATTTCTGTCTCGCTTCCTCGATGTAGTGCTTAATCAACTCAATATCTCACCTTCGCTTTAAAAGCTATCATGATATATAGTTTACATTACGAACTTATGTTTGTGAAGTGGGTGGGTTCTCTAAGGTGGAGATCACACGGAAATATACAATTATGGCTTAGGGTTTACCATCAGTCCGCATGAAGATATCTTGGAAGAAGCTCCACTATATTATGATAACAACGGAAAGCCGATGATATTGATTCTGGATCGATTGATTTTTCAATGATACCGAATGTAGAATGTAGAAGATTTGGACCTATATGTAGTATCGAAACAATTGCACAGTGGCTCCATGAGAGATGGAAAGATGCCGGGGGAGAACAATCCCCATTCCAATTTGCTCTTACATATCAGGACGATTATCCTAGTTACTATGATTTGAGCACGATGAGATATTATACATAGATGTAGAGAAGTTGGTAAAAGGGTATCAAAAACGGCGGCAATGATATCGCTAGAAAGGTGATATAGTGAGCACTCAAAAAATGCAGTGGGAAAATGGAGAGAAACTTGATGATCATTTAATTAGAGAAATGGAAAGGTATTTTGGCTTTCGCCTTCCACTGGATTTTGTGAATGTTGTAAAGCAATATGATGGTGGAAGGCCGGTTCAGTACTTTTTTGATTATGATAGGCGCAAACGAGTGATGTTCGGTGAACTTCTCTCCTTTAATCCAAACAAAAAGTTTAATGCTGTTTCCGCCTATGGATCACTGTATGAAGACGAGGATATAGAGTTACCAAAGGAACTCGTTCCTTTTGCGCTAGATCCTGCTGGTAACCTTTATTGTTTTGACTATAGCCAAGATAACATTCGACCATCGGTTGTTTTTGTTGACCATGAAGGCTCGGAGGATGTTGATTATATTTGTGATACCTTTACAGACTTAGTCAATAAACTTTATTTGGATCGATAAATGATGATAAAAGAAGTTGGAGGAAAGAAAGAAATGAGCCTAAATAAAATCATAGAACTTATCAATCTGTATGGCGAGAAGGATGATTTTAGTGAAAGAGCATCGGATAAGCAGATCAGTAAAATCGAGCAAGATCTTGATGTAATCCTTCCAAATAGCTATCAATGGTTTCTTAAACATTTTGGTCATGGTGGTATCGCTGGTGTTGAGATTTTAGGGACTACTGCAATGGGAGTTTATCCAGTAATAAATGCAACGATTTATTGTCGAAGGTATAATCTCCCGCCCTCGTTTGTTCTGATTGAAAATGTCGATGAATGGGTGAATTGCCTTGATACAGCACGTATGAATAATGGGGAGTGTCCGGTAGTTAGCTGGGATCGGTTTGGCAACAGTAGAATAAAGTATGATAACTTTTACGACTTTCTGTTTGATCAATTTCGACAAGCTGTTGATAATCTGGATGAGGAGGGTTTAGTCCTGAAAAATGATAGGTAATGAATATTCCATAAATATATGCTATACTGAATAGACAAGGCACGATCCATATCGGACGTTTCTCTATACGGATCTTCTTTTTAGGTAGTGCTTCGGACCCTGCCTTGGCCTTAGCCTCATTGGGCCAGGGCAGGGGTTATCCGATATCGCCCCTGAAAAGGAGGTGCCTCCCGATGCTCATACGGAAGGAGGTGAAACCGTATGCGAGACTTGCTTTCTTGGCTCTTCAGCCATTTTTGGCAGGCTTTTCTGGTCTTTGGACCAGTGTTCCTGACCTATTGGCTGCACCAGAAACGCAAGAAGTCCGATACCCGCGGCAACGGGGACCGGACTCCCAACTGCTAATCCATAGTTAAAGGATGTTCACGGACCCGGAGACCGCCGGGTTCGTGCCTTTTTATTTTATCTTCATTCTATCCTAATGCAAGACAAAAGTAAACCCGGCCATTGGTCTGTTTCCTTCTAGGTAGATGGTTCCCATCAGAATGCGGACAATCCACTTGCTAAGGGGAGCCTATATAAAATCAGATGAGACGGAGTCGCTTTGGGAGCAAATTCCTGAGACATTAAAAAATATCGATGAAATAGGAAGTAGGGTGATTCTTGAATCAGAGGTTGGGTATCTAACTGTGGTCGGAGGAGAGGTAATTGGGGAAGAAATAGATGAGATAGATGAACATCTATTTGTAGTAGAGTTTTTTGATGATAAGGGTGATTTTAGCACTTTGTTAAATCCAAATGGTGATCCTGAAGAAATAATAAGCTTTGGTGATGGAGATTTTATGGGGAATGTTGTTGTAGAGTTTTCAGCGGTAGAAAAGGCTTTTGAACACTTTTTTAGAACGGGTAAATTATCCCCAGACTTGGATTGGGAGTAAAATTGAAAATAACAAATGAGTTTTAAGTGGATGGGAGTGCTGGGGATTTAAAAGGGGTTCAAAATCTAGTTGAAGAATATAACCATTGAAAAGGTTGGTAGTGATTTTCCTGGAAACAATATTGTAGGTTTTGGTCTTGTAGAAAAAGCCTTCAAACATTTTTATGAAACAGAAAGTATTTTGGAAGATCTTGAATGGGATCAAGTTATGAATTTATAATATATTTAAGCATCCCTTGTGGGTGTCTTTTTATGTAAAAGAGGTATCCATGAAGACTGGACATGGACGTTGTTTCTACTGTTACCGTTGGTGGCATTGTTTACCTTGACACGGGGCGATCTTGCCCTGGTCGGGGTAGTGGTTGGTGCGGTGAATGGAACAGTACTTTACCACTAAATTGATCACTGACGGAGGGTTATCTAATGAGAATTTGGCTATTGCAGAGTAAACTCGATGATGGATATGAAGATCTTCAACTTGTCAATTTCGACGATGATCATGATAAATATTTCAACAACATCAATCAACCTATTCCAATAGCTGATAAATGGGGGAAAGTAGAGGTCTATACTTTGACCGAAGGGGATCAAAGCGATTTCCCTCATTTTTGGGGATCAGGGGACGATGTCCCAATTTTCTCCGAAAGGGCTTTAAATGTTGTCTATGATTTAATTGAAGTTAGTGTTGAGGTTTTACCTTTAAATCATCCTCAACATAATTATTTTGTAATGCATGTATTAAATGCAGTGGATGCCATCGACTATGATAAAGCTATAGTAAGACAACTAGAATCGGGCCTTCGAGTTAGTTTTACGAAGTATTCATTTATCCCGGAAAAGATAATTGACCAGCATATTTTTAAAGTTTATCTGGATGACAGTGTTTTTTCCAGAGTTTTTGTATCAGATGAATTTAAAGAAAGGGTAACATCAAGTTCGTTAGTAGGGTACGATTTTGTGGAAGTATGGGACTCCGAAAAATCCGATTCATGATGACGCTTCTATCTTGGCACTCTTTTGGAGTCGAAACTGCTAAATTTTATCGGCAAGATCCGCTTTGATTATTTCGACTTCTTCTGGGATAATCTAAAGGCGGCTTTGACGATACTGCTTGAAAGGTGATACAAGTAGCATGAGAAGGAAGAAATTAAAACATGAATAAGGAAAAAATTTTAGCTATGGTAAGCGAATACCGAGAAGATAGTTTTTTTACTGGTTCTGTACATGATTTCCATGTTAATCAAATCGAAGAATTGTTAGAAGTAACACTTCCAGATGATTACAAATGGTTTGTTAAGAATTTTGGTCACGGAGGTATTGGGGGTGTTGATATCCTTGGCGTTTCTAAAACCGAACTTCCTACTTGTGTAAAGTTCACACAAAGATATAGAGAATATGGTTTACCTCATTCATTCGTTGTTATAGAAAACTGTGATGAATGGGTAAATTGTCTTGATACAGCAAGTATGAAAAATGGGGAGTGTCCTGTGGTTGATTGGGATCGGTTTGGCAGTAGTAGAATAAAATATAATAACTTTTATGACTTCCTGTTAGATCAGTTTAAAGAGGCTATTGATAATCTGGACGATTAATTTTGATGCTGAGGTGGCTTGAAATGGCTCTATACTTAGGACCATTTCGTTATCAACTTGAAGGTGTTCTTGGTTTTAGTTAAAGAATATTACGTTTTAATCAGTAAACAAACATTTCAGGTATGTGATATTTCGTGATATAACTGTTCGTTTTTTAGGAACCGATAAAACCGTAAGATGATAGAGCTATGGACAAGGTCTTAAAAAAAGAGATTGTTGAAGCGTTAGAAACTGAGCCACCCGATTATAAAGAGTTTGTTTGTAGATATGGTTCAGGCGAAATAGGAAATGTTGTTGTTTTGGGGTTAAGAGAAGCGGAGTTTGTTCCAACACCATCTTTTTTTGATCAAACTATAAAGTATCGAAAGGAACTGCCGATCGAATACTCTAATACCATAGTAATTGGTGTGGATGGAGTGGGTAACCCTGTAGGTTTTATCCCTCCAGATACATCAATTTTTGTGTTTGATCAAAATTTTGGTGGACGGTGTGGAAAGATCTAATCCTACGATATAAAGAGACCATCTTACCCTTATTGGGAGCGCGGCTGTCAAGATCGCTCTAGCACGGTGGCGAGCATACGGTGGACGACCTCGTGGTCACGCGGATCGTGCAGGCGGTAGTCCTCACCCGGCAGTGTGTACCACTCCTCGGCGCCGACATAGGTGATGGCGAGCGTGAGGGTGCCGTCGTCATCACAAGTGGTGCGCAGTTCGAGCTCCCCGCTGATCACGCCGACCTCAGTGGTCATCACACCGTGGGTCGCGGTGAAGATTGACGACTTCTTTTTCATATGAGTGACTCCCTTCTCGGGTTGGATGGTTGCGTTGCAAGTACTACCAACGGTTGGTTGGTAGTACTTGCAGACGCATGAACGGACTCAGTAGGAGCAGGTGTTGAGCATGCTTTGCAGCGCGGACTTCTCCGACGACTGCAGGTGCAGGTTCCAACGGTATTTGGTGTTGATCCACCACTTCGCGTACGCGCAACGGGCGCCGGAACGCGGCGGTTGCCATGTCGACGGATCCTGGTCGCCCTTGGACCGGTTGACACTGGCGGTCACCGCGATCAGCTGCGGGCCGTTGAGGTCGTTGGCGAAGGCCTGGCGCTTCTCCGTGGTCCAGCTGCTGGCGCCGGAACGCCACGCCTCGGCCAGCGGCACGATGTGATCGATATCGATTTCGGACGGCGAGTACGCGGTGACGCCGTCGAAGTAGCTGTACCACTTGCCGGACGTGACGGGGCAATCCCCGCTGTAGTAGTCGGCGTCGCGCTTGAGCACCACCTGGCGGGTGTTGCAGCCGCCTCCTTGGCTGGTCCAGTGCGGGAACTTGTCGCGTGAGTATCCGGTCATGGAGCCTTCGGACTGCACGGTCAGCGAGTTTAGCTCGGCTTGGGCGGTAGACTTGGACGGTGTTCCGGGCGGAAGCGCCCAGGCCGTCGGCTGGTTATATAGAAAAACAGCAGACAATGACAGAACCAACGCAATTGACCACAACATCGATTTCTTGAGCATAGAAATGCCTCCTATATGTATTTTTTGAACTATATATATATTTAAGTATCTATATTCATTTTTAGTGAATGAAATGTTAATAGTATGATAAAAGATTGCAACTAAAGCCGAAATAAAGGGTGAGAGCCACATGTTAATGACTGGCGATTACGCTGCGTTTACCAGCCTTCTCAGTATTCAGGCCGTTAGAGGATTTATCCAAGGTATTGGGAAAAGTAAGGAATCGTTGCCATACGCCAATGAACAGGCTGCTGAGAAATGAAGGAAGAGAGAAGTGTTTTGCGAGGTGCTTGATCACTTTAAAAGAGATTGAATTTATAAGATTGGTCAAGGTAAGAGGAAAAATGCTGACTTAAAATACGAAGATATCAAGATCGGTTGAGAAGTAAAGATAAGCACGAGGACGACGATTACTAATAAAAAGGTGCCGCCCGTTTGGATAGGGCGTTTTATAATTGGCTACGTCATAGCGTCAAAATTGGGTGCCCATGGATGCTTTACTATTGTATCAATAGGTCACGACTATCCCCCCTCCTACCGAAAGGGGTTCTAATTCTTTTTCTATAAATCGATCTTGATAAAAAGTTGTAATCTTGTATACTTGTATTACAACTTGATAAAACGCTTACATTGAGATTTGGAGGGGGAATGGTGGTTTTGATGAGGCGATTCTGGTTGATTCCGGTGCTGTTGGCGGCACTTATCCTTACCTCATGCAGCAATAAAGAGTATCAGTACTTCTCAATTGCAACCGCTTCCACCGGCGGGACTTATTATCCCATCGGTGTTGGGATGGGCAATTTATGGACGGAGAAATTAATCGATCAGGGAATACGGGCAACGGGTCAATCGTCGGCGGGTTCGGTTGAAAATATTGATCTATTGCAGAAAGAAGAAGCGCAGTTGGCGATTTTGCAAGCGCTGATCGGGGACCAAGCTTATAACGGTACCGGGATTTATGACAGTAGGCCATATGAAGATTTGCGCTCGATGACGATGTTATGGCCCAATGTGGAGCACTTTGTCCTGCTTAATAGCCGTATCAAGACCGGAACGATCGCCGATATCGAGGGAAGAAGTTTTTCTGTCGGACCAAAAGCCAGCGGGACGGAGCAGTCCACACTGGCGTTGATGGAAGGTATCGGGTTGACGACGGCGGATATTTCTCCTGAACATCTCGGCTATGATGATACGATTTCCGCCATTCGCGATGGTCGCCTAGAAGGGGGATCGCTGCCGGCGGGAACACCGGTTACCGCGATTACCGATATGTATGCCAGTGGAGTGCGGGCCGATGTGCTGGATGTAACCGATGAGCAGCTTGAGGCGATTAACCGGCAAAACAATGTATTTTTTCGATTTGAGATTCCAAAGAGAACCTATCCGCGCAAGACAGAGGATATTCAGACGATTGCCCAATCCAACTTTCTCGCCGTCGATAAGAAGTTGGACGAAGATATGGTGTATCTGTTGACCAAGACGTTATATGAAAACCTCGATACGATGTATGAAGTGCACAAGTCGGCTCGGGCCATGTCACTGGAAAATGCCTTAGAAGGGATTTCCGTCCCGCTTCATATGGGTGCTTACCGCTATTACAAGGAGCAGGGATTGGAAATTCCGGCAGAGTTGATCCCGCCGGAAGTGAAGGATGAGTAGAGCCAACTAGGGGGGTACCCCGCAGGCCTGTCCAGTGGCGAAGCCAGCTCATAGGAAGTGGAACAAGCCGTCAAAAGGTGATGAAAAAAGCGTTGTGTACTGTAGAAGCAGCCTTTGTACCACAGCCAACGAAGGGGTAGCTTCGAGGCTGTTTAAACCGGGTGATTTGAAACACTAGATAGATGATGCCACCACTACTCAGTGAAAAAAGTCAGGCGAGAGGGTATCAACATATCCGCGGGCCTGTTCAGTGGCGAAGCTATGCTATGAGTTGCAGGATAACCGATCTTACTAGAAGGGGGAAAGGCTATGACTGCGGAAACAAACCAAGAGAATGAAAAGCAGGAATCGATCGGCAATCTCCGCACGCTTCAGGGGACACAGCGCAAAATTGTGGCGGCGATCGGTGTGTTGTTATCCGCTTTTGCCATTTATATCAATAGTTTTATCAATGTGCAGGACATTTATCGCAATATTATTTTTCTAACCTTTTTGCTTGTGTTGGCGTTTTTACTCTATCCCACGACCAAAAAAGAAAATCGGGAACGCTTCACCCTGCTGGATATCGTCCTTGCCGTTGCGGGGATAGCGGGACCCGGATATATCTTCCTGTTTTATGAGACGATCCATGTGGACCGGATCTCGCAAGCGATTTTACCCGATTATATTTTTGCGGTTATTACCGTGCTGTTGCTGTTGGAAGCGGCTCGACGCACCATCGGGATATTTATTCCGCTGCTGGCGTTTGCCGCGATGCTTTATGCGGTTTTTGGTCCGTATATTCCGGGGATGTTCGGTCACGCCGGCTTTTCCATTGAGCGCTTGCTATATCGGGTGTATATGACGACAGAGGGGATCTTTGGCGTCACGCTCTCGATCGCATCTACTTATATTATGATCTTTATCTTGTTTGGTGCGTTTTTAAGTGTCAGCGGCGCATCGAAGCTGTTTAATGATTTGGCGATCGCAGTCGCCGGGCAGCGGCGGGGAGGTCCGGCGCAAGTGGCGGTCATCTCCAGTGCCCTTACCGGCTCACTCAATGGAAGTGCAGTAGCAAACGTCGCCACTACCGGTGCCTTCACCATTCCGCTGATGAAACAGATCGGGTTAAAACCGAAATACGCGGCGGCGGTGGAAGCGACCGCTTCTACTGGTGGGATGATCACACCGCCGATTATGGGGGCCGCCGCTTTTATCATGGCCGGGTTTCTCGGTGTTCCATATTCTACGATTGTGCTTGCTGCCATTATTCCCGCCCTACTTTACTTTATCGCCTTGGCCTTTGCCATCGATTTACAGGCGAAAAAACAGGGGTTAAAAGGGATGAGCAAAGACTCCATCCCGCAGGTATGGGAAGTGTTGAAAGAACGAGGGGTGTTGTTGCTACCAATTATTATCGTCATCGTCTCTTTGATGATGGGTTATACCCCGTTATTTGCAGGGTTTGCGGGCATTATTGCGGTGATTGTGGCCAGCTGGCTCACCCGGGACAAGGAAACGCGCGTCACCTTGCGCAAAGTGATTGAAGCTTTTAGCGAAGGAGCCAAAGGTTCGGTTCAAGTGGGGCTCGCCTGTGCTTCTATCGGGATTATTATCGCTGTGGTAACGATGTCCGGCTTGGGATCGGCGATCGCTTATAACGTTTTATCCGTAGCAAACGGGATGTTGTGGATTGCGTTGCTGCTGGTGATGCTCACCTGTATCGTCCTGAGTATGGGTTTGCCCTCCACCGCTCTCTATATCGTAGTGGCGGTGACCGCAGCGCCAGCCTTGGTGGAAATGGGAATCAACCCGATCGCTGCGCACTTCTTTGTCTTTTGGTTTGGGGCATTATCCAATATTACGCCCCCTGTCGCCCTCGCCTCTTATACCGCTTCCGGTATCGCCCGGGCGGATGCGATGGAGACTTCCTGGACATCAGTCAAATTGGCGCTGCCGGGGTTTATCATTCCGTTTATGATCGCCTATAATCCAACGTTGATCCTACAGACGGATTCGGGAGATCCGGCGGGAATTGGAGTGATTTTACTGACGCTTGCTACCTCTGTCTTGGGTGTGTTTGCATTAACCGTGGTGCTCACCAACTACTACTCCACTTCCCTGAACATGGTGGAGCGCATCGGCTTTTTTGCCGTAGCAATGCTGTTGATCCATCCCAGTCTACTGACCGACTTGATCGGCTTTGCGGTGATTGCTGTCCTTTTAACTTGGCATATCCTTCGTTCTAAAAAAATGGAGAAATCGGAGCAGTCCACATTGACCGAAAGTGCGTAAACAGCCTAAAGAGAGAGGTAGTTGACAAAAGGGTGAGGCGGAGCGGACGTCCCTTCATCGTTGCAGGGGAAAGTGGCGTGAAACGGAAATCCGGCCGTCCCCCGTTCGGGGTTTTGTCAGCAGCCTGAAGGGAGGGTGTGACATGGGATCGATCATTGAACGCAAAAAAGTGTCCGTCCAGGTGCTAGAACGGATAAAAGAGATGATCAAATCGGGAGAACTGCCACCCAACAGCAAGCTTCCTTCGGAAATGGAACTGGCGGAACGATTTGGTGTTAGCCGCTCTCCTATTCGGGAGGCCCTCAGCGTCCTCGCCGCCAGCGGTATCATTGAATCAAAGCAGGGCGGCGGCAGCTGGGTAAAAGAAGTGCAACTGGTTAATATGCTGGAGCAGGTGACACTGGATCTCGTGGATGTGGAGCAGGTTTATGATCTGTTGGAAATGCGCAATATCATGGAAACTGAAGCGGCCGCCTTGGCGGCTCTTCGTCATGATCCAGACGAAATCGTAGCTTTGCGACAAGCCCTGGACGATTTTGCGCAAACGGTTAAAAATCGGGATTTGGTCGGGGATGAAGCCGATTATCGCTTTCATCGCATCATTATCCAAGCTTCTCGCAATCCGTTTTTAGAACAGACGATGGAAAACGTCTCCGATTTGCTAAAAAAAGCGCTCACCTTTTCTTTGCAGAAAAATATCGGCTTACAGCGGAAGCGGGAAGAAGTGTATCAGGAGCATCTGGCTATCTATCAAGCAATCAAAGTGAAAAATCCGGAAAAAGCAAGAAAAGCGATGAATATTCATTTGCACAATGCGCGGCGAAAGTTGGGGGATCATCGGGTGACACCGTGATCCTCTCATCTTCCAATCATCTCTGATGTAGTAACCTTAGAAAGGAGTTAATGGTATGGACAAAGCTTTGGCTCAGTTTATCAATGAAATGAAACAAACGATCAGGGATCCCAAGCGAATGTTGCTCGATCAGGCGGATCGGGCCAGCTATGCCTATGATGCCTCTTTTGGTTTTTATTTGCCTGATGTTGTCATACAGCCGACTGCCAGCGATGAAGTGGCGGAAATAATGAAACTGGCCAATCGGTATCAGGTTCCCGTCTATCCCCGGGGACAGGGCACCAGTTTGAGCGGTGGGCCGTTGCCGGTAAAAGGAGGAGTCGTTCTCGATTTTTCCCGATGGGATACTACGCTTGAGATCGATCCGGAGGATATGCTGGCCATCGTTTCGCCAGGGGTGCTGACGGCGGCGATCGATCAGGCGGCAAGGGAGTACGGTTTGATGTATCCCCCCGATCCAAGCAGCGCCCATGTCTCCACCATCGGGGGCAATCTGGCTGAAAACGCCGGTGGACCGAAGGGACTCAAATACGGGGTGACCAAGGATTATGTGCTGGGATTGGAAGTGGTTACTCCCGAAGGAGCGATTATCCGCACGGGGGGGCGCACGGTTAAAAATGTAACCGGCTATGATTTGACCAAACTGATCGTCGGGTCAGAGGGGACGCTGGGCATTATAACGGAAGCGATCCTGAAGCTGGTGCCGCGACCGCCCGCCACACAGACGTTGATGGCGCTGTTTGCCGATATGGTCGATTCGGGTCGGGCTATTTCCAAGGTGCTGACAGCAGGCATCGTTCCGGCAAAGATGGAGCTGATGGATCAGGCGTCGATTGCGGCAGTGGAAGCGTATGAGCCGCGTGGTCTTCCGCTGGATGTGGATGCATTGTTGCTGATTGAGCTGGATGGTCATCCCGCCGCCATTGCCGAAGAGATTGTCAAGGTGGAGCGTCTGTGTAAAGAAGTGGGGGCACGGGAGGTCAAAGTGGCTGCGAATGAGGTGGAGGCGGCGGAGTTGTGGCGAGCGCGCAAGCTGGTCTCTCCTGCTATCGTGCGGATGAAGCCGACCAAAATCTCAGAAGATGCCACGGTGCCCCGTAGCCAAATCCCGGCCATGTTTCAGCGTCTAAAAGCGATTAAAGAGAAGTATCGCATTGACCTGGTGGTATTTGGCCATGCCGGAGACGGAAATTTACATCCCAACATTATTGCCGATGTGCGTAATCAAGAGGAGATGGAACGGGTGGAGCAAGCGGTGGCCGAACTATTTGCAGCGGCGGTGGAGTTGGGTGGGACGCTATCCGGAGAACACGGCATCGGAACGATGAAGGCGCCCTTTATGGAGATGGAGTTGGGAGAAGCGGGGCTGGATATGATGAAGCGAATCAAAGCGAGTTGGGACCCCAATCATATCCTCAATCCCGGCAAAATTTTCCCCGAACCGGGGCAAAAGTTGGTGTTGCGCCATGACTGATCCGCGTTTTGCCTATCAGGAGACCTTTGCTTGTGTGCAGTGCGGATACTGTTTGCCCGCTTGCCCTACCTATCAAAGTATGGGAAAAGAGACTCACTCCCCCCGTGGTCGCATTAACTTGGTAAAGATGGCGGCGGAAGGGAAGCTATCGCTGTCGGAATTGGCGGAGCCAATCGATCTCTGTTTAGGCTGTCGCGCCTGTGAAACCGCCTGTCCCACCAATGTCCAGTATGGAAAAATACTAGATTCAGCCAAAACCGCACTGACAGAAGAGAGAAAGTCATCCACCTCATGGCTGAAAAAGAAGGGACAACAGCTGGCTTTTGAAAAAGTGTTGCCGAATCCGCAGCTTTTGCAAACCCTTGGTACCGGGCTTTATCTTTATCAACAGAGCGGTGCAGCAAAACTGTCGAAAAAGACAAAGCTGACGGATTCACTGCTGCCGGAAGCTCTGGCTTCCTTTGAAGCGGTGACCCCGGCAGCCGTCTCACCTTGGCAGCGAAAACAACGCCCCCATCATCTTCAGGCAAAGGGGGAGCCGCGTTATCGTGTCGGCTATTTTACCGGCTGTCTGATGGATACCCTATTTGCCACCATCAACGATCAGGCAATTCAACTGTTGCAGCTGGCAGGCTGTGAAGTAACCGTGATCGAGGAACAAACCTGTTGCGGTGCCCTCCAGCATCACAGCGGGGAGCGGGAGCTCGCCAAAAACCTGGCCAAAGCCAACATCGCTGCCTTTGAACAGCATTCCTTTGATTGGGTTGTCAACAGTATCGGCGGTTGCGGGGCGATGCTGATCGAATACGGGGAACTGTTGCATGAGGAGGAAGAGTGGCGCGAACGGGCCGAGCGCTTTGCCGCTAAAAATGTGGATATCAGCGTCATTCTGGCGAAGGTGTTGCTTCCCTTTACAACCGAGATCAATAAAGTGGCTACTTATCAGCCCTCTTGTCATATGACCCATGTGCAAAAACGGACGACAGAACCGTTGCAATTACTGCAATTGATCCCCGGTATCACCTATGTTCCTTTAAACCAGAAAGAGATGTGCTGCGGTTCCGCCGGTATCTATAATCTGGTGCATTATGGGGAAGCGATGGAGATTCTTGATCACAAAATGAAAGAGGTCCACCGTGTCAAACCGGAAATGATCGTTACCACCAATCCCGGTTGCCATCTACAAATGAAAATGGGTGTTAAACGGGAAGGGCTGGAGGAACAGATCGAGGTGGTCCATTTGGTTGAACTGTTGGCTGAAGCTTGTGGACTGTAGGAATGCGATTGATGGGCCAGCACAGAGTCTCAAAAATCCCTTCCCCACGAAGTAGTGTTATTTCAACAGGAGGTAAAATCATGATTGATTTCACCATCATCGGTGGAGGCATTGTCGGTCTCTCCGTCGGTTATGCCCTACAGGCGAAATTTCCACAGGCAAAGCTGATGATTTTAGAAAAAGAAGCGGCCCTTGCGATGCATCAGACCGGGCGCAACAGCGGGGTGATTCATTCCGGGATCTATTATAAGCCCGGTAGCTATAAAGCCCGTTTTGCTAAGGCAGGCAGCCGTTCGATGCGGGCTTTTTGTCAGGAGCACGGCGTTGAGGTAGATATTTGCGGCAAAGTGATTGTAGCGACAATGCCGGAGCAACTGCCGTTGTTGGATAACTTGCTGGAAAGAGGCAGACAAAACGGTCTCGATCTAAAAAAACTAACCCCGGAAGAACTGAAGGAACGAGAACCTCATGTGCAGGGGCTTGCAGCCATTGACGTTCCAATGGCGGGGATTGTCGACTATAAACAGGTGGCAGCGAAGCTGGCGGAAAAGATCGAAGAACGTGGCGGAGAGATTCGACTCCATACAATGGTGCAGGCGATTGCGGAAACCGTGGATGGTGTTACCATCGAGACCAACAGAGGAACCATTCACAGCCGGTTTATGATCAATTGTGCTGGGCTTCACAGCGATCGCATCGCCAAAATGGCGGGCTACCCGCTAAAGATGAAGATTGTTCCGTTTCGGGGAGAGTATTATAAGCTCAAACCGGAGAAGCGCGATCTCGTCAAGCATTTAATCTATCCGGTGCCCAACCCAAAATTCCCGTTTCTCGGTGTTCACTTTACCCGTATGATCGACGGCGAGGTGGATGCCGGTCCCAATGCAGTGCTCAGCCTGAAGCGAGAAGGCTATAAAAAGACGGATATCGATTGGAGAGATATGGCGGAGGTTTTTGCTTATAAAGGATTTTGGAAGATTGCTCGAAACTATATGCGTGTAGGCATGGAGGAGATGATCCGATCGGTCAGCAAGAAAAAATTTGTTGCCAGCCTACAGGAGCTGATCCCAGAGGTCAAGGAGGATGATCTCGTCCCCGGTCCAAGTGGTGTTCGTGCACAAGCGTTAACTGTCGACGGTACGCTTGTGGATGACTTTCACCTCGTATTCGGCAAAAATAGCCTCCATGTCTGCAACGCTCCCTCCCCTGCCGCCACCGCATCCCTGGAAATCGGTAAGGAAGTTGCCGCAAAAGTGGCGGAGCGGCTGTTGATGAGTGCATAGTGAGAAAGTAGTGATTCAAACAAAAAAGACCGGGAATACCCGGCCTCCAAGCGCACAAACCGTACGGTTGTGCGTTTTTTTATAAAGACGCCCGTAGAATCGCTGTAACATCCTCGCGGGTGAGGGTTTGATAGCGCCCAAAGGATTCGGCGCCCAGCATGGTTTGATCCACCATCCGCTCCAATTGCGAATCGTCGATATCATAATCGGCGAGACGATTGGGAGCGCCGAGAGAATCCCAGAAAGCGCGCAGGCGCTCCACCCCTTCTGCGGCGACGGCATGATCGGTTTTACCACTGGGATCGACACCAAAGACGTTGACGGCTAACTGTTTCGCTTTGCTGGGGTCGTGTAGGGCGGTATGGCGGATCCATTGTGGGAACAGAATCGCCAAGCCCCCGCCGTGGGGAATATCGTATACCGCTGATACCGCGTGTTCGATGCGGTGGGTGCTCCAGTCCCCGCGTGTTCCCATGGAGAGAGTGCCGTTTAAAGCCATGGTGCCGGCATATAGGATAGTTTCCCGCAGTTCCAAGTTTTCCAGATCATCCACCAGTTTGGGTGTCGTTTCAATCACTGTCGTCAGGATCGATTCGGTAAAACGTTCCACCAACGGTGTATTAGGTGAACGATGAAAATATTGTTCCAGGGCGTGCGACATGATATCGACGGCACCGTACACAGTCTGATCACGTGGCACGGTAAGGGTGTGGGCAGGGTCTAAGATGGAGAAACGCGGATAAGTGAAGGGCGAACCCCAGCCCAGCTTCTCCTGTGCTTCCCAGTTGGTGATGACGGAACCGGGGTTCATCTCAGAACCGGTGGCGGCCAGTGTCAGCACCGTGCCAAAGGGTAGAGCACCAGAGGCGACATCCCGTTTGGCGATAATCTCCCAAACGTCGCCGTCATAGAACGCACCGACGGCAATCGCTTTGGTGCAGTCGATCACGCTGCCACCGCCGACGGCCAGCAGAAAATCGATTTGATGATCCCGGCACAGTTGTACACCGCGGTGGACGGTGCTGAGGCGGGGGTTGGGTTCTACCCCGGCCAGTTCATACACTTCTTTGCCTGTTTGCTGAAGCAGGCTGACCACTTGATCGTACAGTCCGTTTCGCTTGATACTGCCGCCTCCATAAATCAGGAGTACCCGCCGGGCGTCGGCGGGGATTTCTTCTTTTAACGATTCCAGCTGCCCCTGGCCAAAGATTAGGCGAGTAGGGTTATGATATGTAAAATTGTCCATTGATCGATCACCTCGATACATTGATACCCGTCAGTAACAGCGGTCAATCCAGGCTATAGAAAAAACAGCGACAGGGGATTACTTAGGAGAGATGAGAGCTTCGAGAAACGATGGTTTGAATCTGGTTGACCAAGAGGTTGATCGCCACCTGATTATAACCCCCTTCGGGTATGATCAGATCGGCGTATCGTTTGCTCGGTTCGATAAACTGTTGGTGCATGGGGCGTACGACCGTTAAATATTGCTGAATGACAGAGTCAAGGCTGCGCTCACGCGTTTTGATATCCCGTTCCAACCGCCGCAAAATGCGAACATCGGCGTCCGTGTCGACAAATACTTTAATATCCATCAACTCCCGCAGCCGCTCATCCTCCAAAATCAAAATCCCTTCCAGAATGATCACATCTTTGGGCTCGACGAGGATACTTTTGGGAGACCTTGTATACAGCGTATAATCGTATACCGGTTTTTGGATGGGCTGTCGTTGCAACAGTTGGCGTAGATGTTGTGCCAACAACGCATGATCAAACGCGAGAGGATGATCATAATTGGTATCGATCCGCTCCTCCATCGTGAGGTGACTTTGGTCGTTGTAGTAGGCATCCTGTTCAATCAAGGCGACAGAGTCGGCAAATCGCTCACAGATATTGCGGGCAACCGTTGTTTTGCCGGAACCGCTGCCACCGGCAACTCCGATGATAATGGGACGATTCATCACGATAATCCTTCCTGCAGGTAATCACTTTGCTGATCATAGCAATTTCGGTTGTTTTTTTCAAGTTAGCGATTGTATAAAAAAGGAAATCATGTTCCGCTTTAATGATCGTAATTGATCATATATAATCATAAATGAAAGAGAAACGAAAAGTGAGTGATTGTAGCGATGTTCGCAGAAGAGCGAAAGCAACAGATTCTTCATTATCTTGCACAACAGGATCGTGCTTCGGTGGGTGAGTTGAGTGAGGCCTTCGATGTATCTGAGGTAACGATACGGCGGGATCTAAAGGAGTTAGAACAGGAGGGATTGTTACGGCGAACACATGGAGGGGCATTATCCAATCGCACGGAGACGGCATTTGAACCCAGTATGATAGAAAAGGAATCCGCTTATGCCGAGGAAAAAGAACGAATCGCTCAGCAGGCATACGCATTGATTCAACCGGGAGAGACATTGTTGTTGGATTCCGGAACCACCGTCCATGCACTGGCTCGCTTGTTGCTTTCCAGCGAAGGGGTAAAAGTGGTGACCAATTCTAACCCTGTTTTGCAAACGCTTTCCCAGGTGGAGAGCATCGAACTGATCAGTACAGGAGGAATGGTACGGTCCAGCATGCAGTCGATGGTGGGTCCTTTTGCGGAACAAGTGTTGCAATCGCTTCATGTGGATCGCCTTTTTCTAGGGATGAACGGTATTCATCTAGAGCGGGGGCTTACCACTCCCCATCTGCTGGAAGCCCGAATCAAACAACAAATGATTCAAGCAGCGCGGGAGGTTGTACTCCTCTGCGACTCCAGCAAGTTGGGACAGACGGCCTTTACACATGTAGCTCCATTACAGGCAGTCCACCGCCTGATTACAGACAAAGGGGCATCACCGGACATCGTCCGTGAAATGGAAGAACAAGGGGTGGAGGTGATTTTAACATGACATCGACTGAGCGTATACTGACGATCACCTTAAACCCAGCTCTGGACAAGACGATAAATCTGCCGCTGTTGGCGCCTGGGGAAGTAAACCGGGCGCAATCGATCCGGGTAGACCCCGGTGGCAAAGGGATCAATGTTTCCCGTGCCCTCGCTTTATGGGGGGGTGATACTTTGGCTGCCGGTTTGCTCGGCAAAGAAAATAGTCGATTGCTGATCAACCGTTTGGAAAAGTTGAGTATCCCCACTTCTTTTGTGGAAGTGGATGGGGAAACCCGAACCAATCTCAAAATGGTAGAAACGGAATCCAATCGGGTCACCGATTTAAATGAGCCGGGGTTTACCGTCAGTGATCAAGATTTAAAACACCTGAAACGACAATATGTCGAGTGGTTGGAACAAGCTTCATGGGTCATCCTTTCCGGTAGTCTTCCACCGGGGACGCCTACTGATTGGTACCGTGATTTAATCCAGGAAGCCCGTTCACGTGATAAGCAGGTGGTATTGGATTCTTCCGGCGAGGCATTGCGGAAAGGGATAGAAGCGGCTCCGACAGTGGTTAAGCCGAATCGCGAAGAGTTGGAGGACTTCCTCGGTAGGCCGATCCAAGGGGATGAAGATCTGTTAAAAGCGGCCCGCGCTTGGCTGTACCAGGGAGTGGAATGGGTGGTCGTCTCCTTGGGAGCGGATGGAGCCTGGTTTGTAACGATGGACGGCATTTATCGAACGTATCCGCCGCGAGTGAGCGAAGCCCATCCCGTCGGTGCCGGGGATGCGATGGTGGCGGGGCTGGTATGGGGGTTGTATCATGAGATGCCGCCAGCGAATATCGCTCGCTGGGCCACTGCATCGGGAGTCCATGCCGCGTCAAAACCGGGTACTCAGTTTGGGAACCATGCAGAAGTTAACCGCTGGATGGAACAGGTGACGCTGAAACGGTGGGATTGAGGTGTACAACCGGAATATGGAGGAAAATCCAGCTCTATTGATGATCAATCAACTGGAGGGTACTCAGTTCATAAAACTTAGAGGAGGGAACACACCGTGAAAAAGTTAATTGCTGTAACCGGCTGCCCAACAGGAATCGCTCATACTTATATGGCGGCGGAATCCTTGCAGCGGGCAGCCCAAGTGAAAGACGTTGAGATAAAAGTGGAGACCCGTGGGGCGACAGGAGTGGAAAATCGTCTGACGGAAGAGGATATTCTGGAAGCGCATGCGGTCATTTTATCCGCTGATGTCGATGTCGAAGAGGAGCGATTTGTCGATAAGCCGATAGTACGGGTGGCGTTGCGTGAGGCGATCAAAGAGGGAGAGCGCATTATCGAAGAGGCGTTGGCCCAGGAAGACGCACCGGAGCAAACGAAGGTGGAGAAAGAACCGGATTCCACCCCTGCTCCGTCGGCGAAAAAGAAATCCGGCACCGGTTTTTATCAGCATCTGATGAACGGGGTTTCCTTTATGCTTCCGCTGGTGGTAGCGGGAGGCCTGATTATTGCGTTATCCTTTACTTTTGGTATTCATGCTGCTGAAGAAGAGGGTTCACTTGCTGCTCAATTGATGCAAATTGGCGGTGGAAGCGCCTTCGCCCTCATGGTGCCGGTGTTGGCCGGGTTTATCGCTTATTCCATCGCCGACAAAGCAGGGTTGGCGCCTGGATTGGTCGGCGGGATGCTGGCTTCCCATACCGGAGCCGGTTTTCTCGGTGGGATTGTAGCCGGATTTCTCGCCGGTTATCTGGCACAGTGGCTGAAAAAAGTGATTCGCTTACCGCGAACGTTGGAAGGCTTAAAACCGATTATGATTATTCCCTTTGTCGCCACCCTGGCGGTAGGATTGTTGATGGTGTATGTGATCGGTACTCCTGTCAAAGGAATCATGGATGGCCTAACCGCCTGGTTACAGGGATTGGGTACCGGTAACGCTGCTTTGCTGGGGTTACTGTTGGGAGCGATGATGGCGGTGGATATGGGTGGTCCTGTCAACAAAGCAGCCTATACCTTTGGTGTGGGTCTGTTGGGAAGCGGAATTGAAGGACCAATGGCTGCCGTGATGGTGGCGGGGATGACTCCTCCCTTGGGGATCTGGCTGGCTACGTTGTTGGCGAAACAGAAGTTTAACCGTGAGGAACGAGAAGCGGGTAAAGCCGCCGGTGTGATGGGACTCGCCTTTATCACCGAAGGTGCGATCCCCTTCGCCGCTGCCGATCCTCTTCGCGTTATTCCTTCCTGTATCGCCGGATCCGCTATCGCAGGCGCTATCGCGATGGGACTGGGCAGTACCCTGGCCGCTCCTCATGGCGGTATCTTTGTCCTGCCGATTCCCCATGCCGTCGGTAACCTGGGGATGTTTGTTCTAGCGCTGGCGGTTGGAACGGTGGTAACTGCTACATTGCTGATGTTATTGAAGAAAAAGGTAACGACGGATCAGACGACTACTGTTTAAGGATTCTCGTCGATGTCTGAAGATAATACAACCTGTAAGCATGTCATACCGATGGAGTTATGATTTGCTCAATAAAGCTGGCGATTTATCGCTGGCTTTTTTTATTTGTGAGGAAAACTTCATCGGTTCAAAGAACTGGTTTTCTAATACTTTAGTTTTCATCAAAATATAAACCGATGCCGTTGACATACATGA
Organism: Desmospora activa DSM 45169; assembly: GCF_003046315.1. NCBI lineage: Bacteria > Bacillati > Bacillota > Bacilli > Caryophanales > Thermoactinomycetaceae > Desmospora > Desmospora activa. Next base: position 123,307 of record NZ_PZZP01000001.1, read on the forward strand.
ATACATGCGCATATAATGCATATAAACGCGCATCTACATAACCGTATCACATCATACGGACAAAAAGCGGAGGAAGCGCCATGACCGATCATGAATCCAATCCAATCCACCCCTATGATCCGTTGGACGAAGAGACATTATTTATCGTAACGCAGACATTTAAAGCGTTGTCTGACCCGACGCGGGTGCGCATCCTGCATCTGCTGGCGGACCGGGAAATCTCCGTGACCGAGATTGCCGAGACACTGTCTCTTTCTCAATCGACGGTTTCCCATCAGTTACGCTTTCTGAAAAATCTACGCTTGGTCAAATTCCGGCGAGCGGGTACCACCATCTATTACTCCCCTGAGGATCAACATGTGATGAACCTGTTGAAGCAATCGATCAACCACGCCCTTCATGATTAAAGCGAAAAGGAGTCTAACACATGACGGAGTATCGGCTAAAAGGATTGTCTTGCCCGGATTGTGCTGCTGACTTGGAACGGTCGCTTCAGCAACTTCCCTACGGCGACACGGCCAAAATCTCATATGGAAGTGGAACGCTCCAAGTGGATGAACGAGCCGACCTCAAGCAGGTGAAGTCGGCTCTCTCCAAGGATGGAGTTACATTGGTACCCCCCGCTAGCAGTGACGATGGTCGCGATCAAGACCAAGATCACAGCGATATCGGCAGGAACCTCAAAATTGGACTGATCACGGCGACGGCACTTTATTTGCTCGCCCTTTTGTTGGAGGGAACCGTCAATCAGGGGCTTTTGATCGGTTTCTACTTGGCCGCCATGGCAATCAGCGGTTATAAAACCTTTCGCAAAGGGGTAATCAATCTTGTTCGTTTCCGCTTTACGATCGATACGTTGATGACCGTTGCTCTAATCGGGGCTATTGCCATCGGAGAATGGAAAGAGGGCACCTTGGTCGCCATTCTGTTTGGATTAAACGAATATCTGGAAGGGTTAGGAATGGAACGGGCACGTCGCTCCCTGGAGAAGTTGATGCAGGTGGCGCCACGTCAGGCTACCCTAATCACAGCGAGCGGGGAGCGAGTTGTGCCCATCCAAGAGCTGAAGGCGGATGATCTCGTGCTCGTCCGACCTGGGGAAAAAATCCCTTCTGACGGGGTAGTAGCCACTGGACGCAGTTCCGTCAATGAAGCGGCCATTACCGGGGAATCCTTGCCGACGGAGAAATTGGCGGGGGAGAAGGTGTTTGGAGGTAGTATCAACAACGAAGGTGTTCTCCGTATCCGGATTGAAAAAGCGTATGAGAATTCAACCATTTCCCGTATTCTGCAACTGGTCAAAGAAGCGCAAAACGCAAAAACGCCGACGGAGCAGTTTATCAATCGTTTTGCCCGTTATTACACCCCGCTTATTATGGCTCTTGCCGCCTTGGTAATGACGGTGCCGCCGCTGTTTACAGGAGCTGCTTGGGGTTCGTGGATTTATCAAGGGTTGGCTGTCTTGATTGTCGGCTGCCCCTGTGCCCTAATCCTCTCCTCCCCTGTTGCCAATCTCGCTGGCATTACCCGCAATGCGCGCAACGGGGTCCTGGTTAAGGGGTCCGCCCATTTGGAGCAATTGGGTAGACTGCGCTCGATTGCCTTTGATAAGACAGGTACCCTGACCAAAGGTCGTCCCCATGTGGAAGAAATGGTGCAATACCATTCGGATTTTCTCAAAATTGCAGGCGCAATTGAGAAAAACTCTTCCCATCCTCTGGCCCAGGCAGTGATCGAGAAGGTAAAAGCGGAAGGGGTGCCACTGCTGGAAGCGGAAGCGTTGGATACCCTTGTCGGTCAAGGGGTAACGGCGGTGATCGACGGGAAAGAATACTGGGCCGGAAACGAGCGGGCTCTCTCCCATTTGACCTTCCCTGCTGAGGTAGAGAGGGATATTAACAGGCTGAAGGAGAAGGGGTTTACCCTGGTCTTGATCGCTGATGACGAGAAAGTGCTGGGGTTGTTTGGACTCGCCGATGAGATTCGGGTAGAGAGTATCGAAGTGATTGGCGCCCTTCACGCTGCAGGGATTACAGAAACGGTCATGTTGACAGGAGACCATCCCCGTACAGCGGAAAAGGTGGCGAAAGCGATCGGAATTACCACCGTCCATGCGAGCCTTCTCCCGGAAGACAAGGTAGCACATGTAAAAGCACTTACCGCACAGGGGAAAACCGCAATGGTCGGCGATGGGATCAACGATTCTCCCGCCCTCGCTTCCGCCGATTTGGGCATTGCTATGGGCAAAGGGACCGACAGTGCCATTGAGATTGCCGATGTGGTTCTGATGCAGGATCATCTGGGTAAACTGCCGGCGGCGATTCGGATCGCCCGCCGCGTTAATAAGATTATCCGGCTAAATATCACCCTCGCCCTCGGTTTAAAGCTGCTTGCGCTGTTATTGACCATCCCCGGCTGGCTCACCCTGTGGATCGCCATCCTGTCCGATATGGGGGCGACGATTTTGGTTACAGTGATCAGTCTGAGCATCCTGTGGCAACGAAAGCAGACTAAAACCACTACAACTGCTTTGTTTTAAGGCAACACCCCCTATTGAACCGACTGCATCGATAGAAGGGAAAGGTGTAGTAGCAGAGGTTGAGAGCCCCGCTTATAGGGATTTGAGGCCAATGGAAGGCGGAATGCAGGTCTAATTTGTGGTCAAACTGAAAGTCCCGCTTATGGGGCTTATTTCTTTTTTGTGCGGAAATAATAAAAAGTATATAGCACATCCCCATTCTGGAGAAATGCAACCATGAAAATATGGCTCATCTATGGGTTTTTGGCTGTGGCGGTTTTTTCGGCCGCTATGGTGACCAATCTGTTGTTGGGGTTGGATTGGCCTGCCGCTGTGACAAAACTGAACAACAATTTTATCGCCTTGGAAAAAATGGAGAAAGGGATATTGATGATTTTGGTAGTCGTGCTGGTTCTCACCCCGATCCTTTCCCAGATTCGCTCGTCCCGATCGTAAGCGGTTTTTTGCGATTCCGGATCAGGGATACGACCCATAAAAGAAGTGGGATCAGGATCGTAAAGGGCAAATGAATATACGGAATGACGACCCATCCCGCTTCCATATGCTCCGTAAAGCTATCCGCTACGATCCAGCCTAAAAGCAGGATCGCGACTCCCACCGGAAACACCAACCGGTTTTTCGGCATGTTAGCCAGATCGGCCAAACCGATTAACGCGCTATAAAAGTAAAGGGCGATCCGAAAAAACACCCCGTTGATCAAAATGAAGACAGAGATGATCTCCATGTTTTGGAAAACATCCGCTACATTGATGATATTGACCATGGTCAGCAGCGGAAAGGTGGACCGCACCGCAAGATCGGCACCCAACACCGCGATCGTGAGGACGGCCATAAGGGAATGGAGAATACCACTAAAGATGACTGCCCACAGACCCATTTTTATTACGGACTGGGGTCGGTTTACATAGGGGAGAATCATCGTAAATACGATGATCTCAGCAAAAGGGATAATGTGGTAAGGAAGAGCGAGTTTCAACACGGCTGTCCATCCATTTTCCAACATGGGTTGCAGACGATCGGTATCTACAATCCCAGAGGCAAATATTAACATCACCGCAAACGCGCCGAATAGCATGATGACAACAAAATAGATTTCTCCTAGCCGTGCCACCACTTCGATTCCTAGATAAAGGACGTAGATGAGGACCAGCATCATCAGCACCATGGTGATTAACAACGGTAAGTTCTCCATGGTGGACAGGATGAGAAGGTCAGCTAGATCCCGTAAATTCCGAGCTGCCCCGTACAGGAAATAGATGATGTACAGATAGCCCAGTAGCGTTCCCAAGGGCTTGCCGAGAATGATTCGGGCATATCCCGTGAGGGGAAGGGTCGGATATCGATGGTGAAAGTAGATGTAAAGCGGGATCAATGGAAGGCAAATGGTCATGCCGAGCAGGATGGTCAACCAAGCGTCCTGTTCTGCCTTTGTCCACAGTCCCACGACCAAAGAGGTTCCAACGATATGCAAAACGACCAAGGTAAAAAACTGGTAAAGGTCGATTTTTGCTTTTTCCAAGAATGTTCACCCCTTCTTTTTCACACGGTTCGATATCAACCCTGTACCGCGTAGCAATGCTTCCACCTCAACAACGACATCACTTTCGGCGAATCGGTTGTTCCAGTTCTTTTTCAGTTTATCCCATTTTTTGGGATCGGAGCGATGGACGGCCTCACCAAAGCCGAAAATATCGCTTTTATGTTTTTGGGCCACTTTTACTGCTGCTTCTATGTCCTTTTTGATCGCTTGGGCGGTCCGTTCTTCCAATCGCTCAATGATTGCTCGATTATCTAAGTCAGCTGCACAGTGCACCTCCGCAACTTTTCCTTCTGTACGGATCTTGATGTGAAAACGTGGCTTTTTCCCATCGATTTCCGGCTCTAGTTTGGATTGTGCACGCAGTATTTCGATATTGATCGGTTCGGGTTTGTTTTGGGGGCAATCGATAACGACAATGGTTGAGCTAACTTTATTGAGAGCCCAGGTCAAGCCACGAGACTCCGATTCTCTCATCCAATGTTTGAGCCGGTCTCCTTTGAAGATTGCCATTCCGTTTAAGTCGATATGGGCGGGCGGAGCGGAGTTGGTTATATTGGTATCCTTAGCCCCCTCATTCGGATTGCCTTTTAATTCGACTCCGCCAATGGCGGGTTCCATCCCGGCACTGGCAATCGCATGGGCGGCATCCATTGCATTGATGGCAACATCTTCTCCCCACAATTCTTCTCCCATTGCCACCTGCTGCGATAATCGCAATGCCGAGATCTTTTGAATAGGGGTTAAGACTTTAAGAATGTTTTCCGCTGTGTCGTCCTTGGCAATGAGTAACTGTGCGTTCCAACGAAATTTATCATCCCGTTCGATCAAATCCATAATTTTTGTAATCCCTTCTTCTCGGGCCGCTTTCTCCCCGATTACCAGTATTTTTACATGGGGAGTCAAAATCCGGCGCGAGATTTTCTGAGCCGTTTTACGGTTGGCGACACCCAGCGTCGGTCCCGTTGTGGAAAAGGTATTGATCGGGGCTGCCGATCCTCCCCCTCCCTGTGGAGAGACACCGGATGGATTGACTTCTTGGTAGGTAACCCGGTACAATCCCGGTTTGATCAGATCGACCCCGATGCCGACCATAATTCCCAGTTCGTTTAGTTCACGTCGCCCCCAGCAACCGGTTGTCAGCATCGAGACGACCACGATGACTGTAATCCACCTTTTAAGAATCACATTACTCACCGTCCTTTGGCTCTTTCGAGGGAGTCGGGCGTAAATCATCCGCCATTCGGATCGGTTTTTCGTGGATCGATTTGGGACGCCGGATCATGGACCACCATGGAACACGGAATACGGTGTCCTTTTGGTCTGCCAAGACAAAAGGGGCAAGCGGCGATAAATAAGGGACTCCGAAGGAACGAAGGCTACACAGATGGGCTAGAACCGCGGTGATCAACAATAAAATGCCGTATAAACCAAAGGAAGCTCCAGCCACCATGAACAGAAAGCGCAGCAGGCGGGCGGGAATGGCAAAACCGTAGGAAGGGGCGGTAAAACTGGCGATAGCGGTGATGGCTACCACGATTACCATCGCTGCTGAGACCAAGCCCGCTCGAACCGCCGCTTCACCCAATACAATCGCTCCAACAATGGATACGGCTTGACCCACAGGGCGGGGCAAACGGATTCCTGCTTCCCGCATCACTTCAAACATCACTTCCATGACGAGTGCCTCGATAAAAGCGGGAAAGGGAATCGCCTCCCGTTGGGCTGCCAGGCTGATCAAAAACGGGGTGGGTAGCATTCCCTGGTGATAGGTGGTTACTGCGATATAAAGCGCAGGCAACAACATGGAAATCGTAAAGGATAGATAGCGAACAAACCGTAAAAAAATGCTGAGATTAAAGTTTTGATAGTAATCCTCCGGCGTTTGAAAAAATTGCACCAAAATCGTCGGCACAACTAACACGAAAGGGGTGCCATCCACTAAGATGGCGACCCGTCCTTCCAATAAATTTCCGGCGATGACATCAGGTCTTTCCGATGCGTATACAGTCGGAAAAGGAGAAAAGGTGGCGTCCCGGATCAGGTCTTCGATATATCCTGACTCTAGTACACCATCGATTTCGATTTGATCCAGCCGTTGCCGGACTTCCGCTACCAGCTTTTCGTCTACTATACCGTTGATGTACATAATGGCGACGTCAGTCTGTGTTTCTTTTCCGATCTGCCTCGTTTCCAGTCGCAGACGCGGACTTTTTATCCGTCGCCGAACCAGGGCGGTATTGGTGCGGATCAATTCGGTGAAGCTGTCCCGAGGGCCACGGACAGAGGCTTGGGAACTGGGTTCCTCGACCGCCCTCTTTTCTCCCCCTTTCGTCGCACAGCGAAAAGCTTCATTCCAACCGTCCATCAGAATAGCCGTTTCTCCGGATAAAATGCTTAATAACAATTGGTCCCAATCATGAACCGCTTTTATTTCACCGATCGCTAAGATGCGTGTCTTTACCCGTGCAAAGGTGTTTTCCGGTGTCGTGCGGTGGTAACTTTCGGATTCCAACAGCATGGATTTCATAATAAGATCGCCGATTCGATCACTGTTGACCAATCCATCGATATATACCAATGCAAACGGAATGGGTTTGTCACCCTTCGATTGGAATTGGCGAATGACCAGATCGGTGCTCTCACCCAGTTCTTCACGGATTTTTTCCAGATTGGCGTGCAAGTCATGGAAAAGCGTGGGTTGATTACTGTGAACCGAATCTTGCTGTCGATGATTTCTCCGTTTGCGGCGACGTTCCCGCCGACCGTTTGAACGCACTTAAATCGCTCCTCGCCTGTTGATCCCGTTTATTGTCTTCCATATCATTCTTCTTTAAACATCGACCCTCGATTTAGGTGATAAATAAAAAAAGCCGTGCGGATAAACCGCACGGCCAAATCCATCTAACGATTATAAACTGGAGCGAAGCTTCGTTCGATAACCCCATGTCAAGGAGTAATATCCATCGTCATTAATTTGTCCTCTGATGTTTGCCCATTTCCCTCATTTGTATGCTAACATTTACTAACAATAACAATCAACAAAAAATATTGATTTTTTTATATTTTAATAAAGGGGCTGTGAGAAATGCGCAATATTTTTATTCTAGTCCTGATCTTGTCGATGATGATCGGATGTCAATCTGAAGAAGTTTTTCATGGGGATGTGGATGGAGTGAGTTATGGTGTTGACGGTTTAAGTTTTAATGTGAAAAACGGGGACACGGAAAAGAAAGTTCGATTAGCTTTGGTTCAACTTCCAAAAGATGAAGTGTTAGAAAGAGAGATGGGACGGAAAGCGTTTAATTCCTATAAAGGCCACACGGTTACAGCGACGATTATTGACTCCGCCAAAGAGAAGTATCTATCAGCCCCCGCTTTTTTAACGCTGGATGATCAAGATATCGCCATTCCATTGATTGAAGAGGGCTACTTACGAGTAGACGAAGACTCTAAATATGCAGAGAAGTATCCAGAAAAAGTGAAAGCGTATCTGGATGCACAAGAGGTCGCTCAAAAAAATGAGCTTGGGATATGGGGAGCGGATGAAAACTAAAGGATTCAGTGCTTGAAAGCACTGAATCCTTATTTGAAGCTGGTTTAACTTTTTACAGTGGGCCCTGCGTTTTGAATCGTTTCACTTACATCCGTAAACCGAGCGAAGTTTTCTTGGAAGCGATGAGCCAGTTCCTGCGCTTTTTGGTCATAGGCGGTCGGGTCAGCCCAGGTGCGACGGGGTTGCAGGATGTTCGCAGGAACGCCGGGGCAAGAGTCGGGTACATAGACGCCGAACACCGGATCAGGGGTGAAAGTGGCCTGATCGAGGCTGCCGTTGAGAGCGGCTTTTACCATCGCACGGGTGTGGGCCAGTTTCATGCGCTCCCCGACACCGTAGGCGCCACCAGACCAGCCGGTGTTGACCAGGTAAACCCTGGCGCGGTGACGAGCGATCTTTTCACCCAACATTTCTGCGTATACCTTGGCCGGCCGCGGTAAAAAAGGTGCTCCAAAACAGGTGGAGAAGGTGGCTTCCGGTTCCGTCACTCCCCGTTCGGTACCGGCCAGTTTGCTGGTGTAGCCGGATAAAAAGTGGTACATGGCTTGTTCCGGTGTCAGTTTGGCAATGGGAGGGAGTACACCGAAGGCGTCGGCAGTTAAAAATAAGATCGTCTCCGGGTGCCCCCCTACACCGGGGATGCGAGCGCCGGGGATATGTTCCACCGGATAGGCGGCCCGAGTGTTTTCCGTGAGCGTGTTACTGCTGTAATCGGCCACACCACGGTGATCGACGGTGACATTTTCTAATACGGTTCCAAACTGAATCGCATTCCAGATCTGGGGTTCTTTCTCTTGAGACAACCCGATGCATTTGGCATAACAGCCGCCCTCAATGTTAAAGATCCCATTGTCAGACCAACCGTGCTCGTCATCCCCGATCAATTGCCGTTCGGGGTCGGCGGACAGTGTAGTTTTTCCTGTGCCCGACAGCCCAAAGAAGAGAGCGGTGTCACCAGTAGGACCCCGGTTAGCGGAACAGTGCATCGGCAAGACACCTTGTTGCGGCAACAGATAGTTCATGACGCTAAAAATCGACTTTTTCATTTCACCGGCGTAGCGGGTGCCGCCGATCAGGATGATACGACGTTCTAAGCTGACGGCGATAAATGTTTCCGAGCGGGTTCCGTCTTTCTCCGGATCGGCCATAAAGCCGGGCGCACTGATGACGGTAAACGCGGGTTGATGTTCTTTTAGCTCTTGATCTGTTGGGCGGACAAACAGCTGTCGCACAAACAGATTATGCCAGGCATATTCATTGATGACGCGCAACGGCAAACGAAAGTGAGGATCATTACCGGCATAACCGTCAAAGATGAAAACTTCTTTTGCGGACAAATAATGTTGCACCCGCTCCAATAAACGGTCAAAGACGGCCGGTTGCATCGGGCGATTGACACTGCCCCACTCAATCTGATCGTGACTGGACGGTTCGTCCACCAGATATTTGTCCTTGGGGGAGCGGCCCGTATATTTTCCGGTGGTAGCCAAAAAGGCCCCTGTGGAAGTAAGGGTTCCCTCCCCACGACGAAGCGCTTGTTCAACCAATTGAGACGTTGACAGATTTGAGTGGATCAATCCTTGAAATGACCAATCGACGGAGTTGTTTACGGAAACCTCGGTACCCATCAGTCCATCCTTTCTTTTGCGTTACATTATTGGTATGATAATGTTCTATATTGATCAATACGATGAAAAGAGTATAACACATTTGCTGTTATATTGGAAATAGGATGGACTAATCGTAAAAAGGGAGTATGGGGTTGGATTCTTTCCCCATTGACTTCATCCGCAATAAGTGGTATCTTCATACAGAATGAATACCTTAGCGGGAGTGTTTGAATGAGTCAGCTAGCGGAAGGAGCCGTCGTAAGCGGAGAAGTCGTCGCAATAAAACCCTTTGGGGCTTTTGTCAAGTTGGAATCAGGGGAGACTGGTCTAATTCATATTTCCCAAATCTCCGCCAAATTTGTGGAGAAAGTGGAAGATGAATTATCCATGGGGGATACCGTGAAGGCAAAGGTGCTTTCCATCGATCCATCCGGAAAAATCTCCCTCTCCATCAAAGCACTCAGCGACGACCGTCCTCGCGGCCCTCGTGGACGCCGCGGACGCGGAGGCGCGCCGGATTTTGAGGACATGATGAAAAAATGGATGAAAAGCAGCGAAGAGCGTTTAAGTGCATTGGCGGCCAAACAAAAAAAGGGGCGCTAAGCGTTTGTGCGCTTGGATAAAGGGGCATCTTCCGGTACTTTCGGGAGGTGTTTTTTATTGCGCTCAACAAATTGATTGTTTTTTGAATTGGGATAAAATGATAGAATCAATAAGCACCACTCTTTATCAACAGAAAATCATCCCATGTTGTTCTGCAACATGGATGGATTCATACGCAAGAAAGGTGGATGCCGGTGGAAGGGAAGCGGTTGGGAGGACGGTACGAAATCATGCATCGTATCGGCGGTGGCGGGATGGCGACGGTTTATCTGGCGGTCGATCAGACGCTGGAACGCCGTGTTGCAGTTAAGGTGATGAATGACTCCCTCAGCCATGATCAGGACTTTATCAAACGTTTTCTGCGGGAAGCCAAAGCTGCCGGGAGCCTGTCCCACCCCAACGTCGTCAATGTGTATGATGTCGGCCGTGAGCAAGATATCCATTATATTGTAATGGAATTGGTCAAGGGCAACAGTTTGATGGAAATGATCGAAGGAAGAAGTTTTCTTCCGGTCACAGAGGCTGTCCGTATAGCCATCCAGATGCTAGAGGGATTGGGGCACGCCCATGATAACGGGATTGTCCATCGTGATGTAAAACCACACAACATTATGGCAACACACGATGGGCGCTACAAGGTGACCGATTTTGGGGTTTCTCGTTTGTCACGTGCTTCCACCATTACGCAGACTGGATATGTGATGGGGTCGGTTCATTATTTTTCTCCGGAACAGGCCAAGGGAGCGGAGACAAGTCGATCATCGGATTTGTATTCAGTCGGTGTCGTTTTATATGAAATGGTAACAGGTAGACTCCCTTTTGACGGTGATGAAGCGATTGCTATCGCCCTGAAGCATCTGCAGGAGCCGGTTCCGGATCCACGGGTGATTCGACCGGATATTCCAGAGGCCTTGTGTCAGATTATTTTTCGAGCGATGGAAAAAGATCCGCAAGCGCGGTATCAGTCGGCACAAGAGATGATCACGGACTTAGAATCTTTTTTAAACGGCCAACCAGTCAACGCTTATCATGCTCCCCCGCAGGCTGAGAAATGGGAGCAGGAAGAAGAGACAAGCTCCTTTGACCCACCCCCTCGCCATTCCGATTCTCTCAGGGAAACGCGCTTCTCAGAAAAAAGAAAGCGGAGAGGAAAAAAGCGATGGTTCCTGGTGATCGGGGCATTGTTGGTGGCGGCTTTTTTGTACTTAACGGTGGTCGGTATCAGTTCCTTGATTGATTTCCTTGGCACGGATACGACTCAGCATGCAGATAATGGTGATTCGGAAGAACATGATTCAAACGCGGCAGAGGAAGAGATAGGCGATTATAATTGGGAGCAGGATATCCCTCCTTACGAACAAAACAACACCTTTCGCAGCATTAACTATACCGGTGAAGACGGTAATTATCATATTTCTTTAGAGACCAATGCATCGAACTTTTTCTACGATGTGATTGTAGTCGATGGAAATGGAAAGCGCACATTGGAAGAGAAGAAATCGGTATGGACCAGTATAAGTGACGATTACGCTGATGCTGAGTTTCAGGTCTCCCTGCCGTATAAAGATCTTCCCGAAGAAGGGCTGATCAAGCTAGCAATCTATACCGATGATTCCAATCGTATAGAGCACCATTTGGGAACGTTCGGGCAATAAAGGTGTACAACGCAGTCATCTCGTTAGGGGCCGACAAGCGCTCGGAGATGTTCGATGCCTTGTCGGCTTAATGCTTGTGGTGTATTGATGTCGGTCATTTCGATTATCAGCGGCGGTTATTTCTAATGCTAGCAGCGTACTTTTGGTCGAATATATTTTTCCAGATAGGCTGGAGTGATACAATCTTTCTAGTATCGAGCGGGATTTCGGTTCGCTGTTCATACAGAGAGGGTGATCGGTTTGGAAGGGAGTGTACTGGGAGGACGGTACGAAATCCTGGAACGCCTTGGCGGCGGAGGGATGGCGACGGTTTACCTGGCTCTCGACCAGGCGTTGGAACGCCGGGTTGCGGTCAAGGTGATGAATGATTCCCTCAGCCATGATCAAGGATTTATTAAACGTTTTCATCGGGAAGCCAAGGCTGCCGGGAGCCTGTCCCATCCCAACGTCGTCAACGTGTATGATGTCGACAGTGAAGAGGACATCTATTATATCGTAATGGAATTGGTGAAGGGCAAAAGCTTAATGGAACTGATCGAAGAGCGTGGCTCTCTCCCGGCCTCGGAAGCGGCCCAAATCGCCATCCAGGTGTTAGAAGGTTTGGAACATGCCCATGAAAACGGGATCGTCCATCGTGATATTAAACCGCACAATATCATGGTTAATGATAAAGGGCGCTTTAAGGTGACCGATTTTGGAATTTCTCGTGTGTCAAAGGCATCTACCATTACACAAACCGGTTCAGTAATTGGGACAGTCCACTATTTTTCTCCTGAACAAGCCAAAGGAAAGGAAACGAACAGCACTTCGGATCTGTACTCGGTCGGTATCGTCTTATATGAAATGGTGACGGGAACCATTCCCTTTGATGGTGAAGAAGCGATCGGTATTGCCCTTCAACACTTACAGGATCCGGTGCCTGACCCCCGTGCGATTCAGCCGGACATCCCTGAGTCCTTTTGCCAAATCATCTATCGGGCGATGGAGAAAGATCCAAAAGATCGGTTTCAAACGGCGCAAGAGATGATCGTCAGCTTACAACACTTTTTATATAACCATACTTCAGGGAGTTACCCCTTTCCGTTAATGGGAGAGAACAGTGCTGCTGCAGCGGAGGGGAAAAATTACCAGACACCAGCTCCCTATTGGTGGAACCCAAACGGACAACAGACACCGCCTCCCTATTGGAACCCAAACGGTCAACAGACACCGCCTCCACAAGCAAACGAAAATGGCCAACAGGCGCCACCTCCGCAAACAAGCGGACACGGCCAACAGACGCCGCCTCCGCAAGCAAGCGGATACGGGCAGCAGGCGCCACCTCCGCAAACAAGCGGACACAACCAACAGACGCCGCCTCCGCAAGCAAGCGGATACGGCCAACAGACGCCGCCTCCGCAAGCAAGCAAACACGGGCAGCAGACACCACCTCCACATGCAAGCGGACACGGGCAGCAGACACCGCCTCCACGTACAGCCTCCACCCCCAAAAAAGAGAAGGACAAAACAGGGTGCTTTCTGGTGGGCGGGGCTATACTGTCGGTATTGATCGGATTGACGGCAATTATTTTGTTTATCGGTTACTTTATTTTTAATGATTTCATACAAGGGTTTAATGAAGGATTTCGTGGAGGATACCAAGACGAGCCTAATCAAAGCGATGCGGAACAGGCTGATGACGATCAGTCTGATGAGACTGAGGCAGATGAGGTGGATGAAAATGGGGATTCCGCTGACACTGACACTGACTCTGATGCAGACGGTTATAATTGGAAGCAGGATATCCCCGAGAACGAAGGAAACGATACCTTTCAAAACTTCTCTCATGAAGGTGAAAACGGCAATTATACTGTAACGTTAGATGTGAAAATGGATGATTTTGCGTATAACTACGATGTGATCGTCTCTGATCAAAATGGAGAACGAACCGTTCGGGAAAAGCAGACCGGTATATCATATGGGGAAGGAACATCGAACTGGATCTTTGTGCGACAGGATGAACTCCCTGGGCCGGGAGGTTTGATCAAAGTGGCTTATTATAAACAGGACGGTTCAGAACGTACGGAATATCTGTTGGAAGAATTTTAGTAAGCATAGAGTAGCGAAGAACATTTAAAGAGAGACACTACTGGCACAGGTGTCGTTGAGTCAAGGGCAAGTGTGGACTTGCCCTTGTTTCATATTTTGTATTGCTGTTGGTAACCACATGAAGTGGCCGTCTTGAATACCCAGTGTCTCCGTTAATTTGGAGTCGTGCACACCTGCCCTCAGGGGTACCGATGGTAATCAAGCTAATTTTAGTATTGATGAAAGTGGGTGACAACCTTGAGTCCAAATGGACAACAGAGCTCCAGAAAAAAAGGTGGAGGAAAAATCGGGTGTTTTGTGGCGCTCGGGTGTGTGGCGATATTAATCGTATTAACAATCATTGTTTTGCTTGGAGGGTACTTCCTGTTTGGTGATTCAATCATGGAATTTGGTAAAGGACTGATCGGCCAGGGTGGTTCCAATGATAGTAAAGGCGGCGCTGGTCAGGCCGGTGACGCTTATAATTGGAAGAAAGATATCCCCGATAGTGAAGAAAATGATACTTTTCAAAACTTCGCTCATACCGGTGAAGACGGTAATTATGAAGTAACATTAGATGCCCATGATCGAGAGAGTCTGGTTTCGTTCGTGTTTCATTACGACATTATTGTCGCTGATCGCAAAGGCATACGAACCGTAAGCGAAAAGAATGTTGGCACAGGGTCTTTCGGTGAAGAAAAAGAAGAAGTAACGGTCTCCGTGAGTATGATGTCGGATGATGTTCCAGAGCAAGGCTTGATCAAAGTCGCTTTTTATAAACCGGATGGTTCAGAACGCACGGAATATTTGTTAGAAACGATTGAGTAATCGTGTGACCACAAAGCTGCATTTAAAAAGGCGAGATGCTGGCACGGTGTCGTTGAACCAAGGGCAAGTATTGATGGACTTGCCCTAACCTTCTTCCTGTTTTCGGTGCTGATGACCGGATATGGCGTCAGCCTCACATTCCCAGTGTCTCCGACTGAGTTGAAGTCAAGAAGTCATCAAGCCAATTTTAGTATATTAAAGAAGGTGTTAACCTTGGGTGCAAGTGAACGGCAAAACTCCGGGAAAAAAAGCAGAGGAAAAACAGGGTGTTTCGTGGCGATTGGGTGTGGGGCAGTTTTACTTGGGTTGATGGTCATTGTGATGCTTGTTGGCTACCTTATATTTGGCGTTTTTATAGACGAAATGATTTTCAGCTATTCCCCCTATGTTCCTGATTTTTATTATTATATTTCTCTCAAGAGAATAGAATTTTTACATTCCTTAGAAAATCTATTCTAGATCTAACCCGTTGGTAATGGTTAGTAAAACGTCTCGATAACGCAGGAAACGACACCATCATCATAACCCGATAAAGACGCATTACGGGCATTGATCAAGATGCTCTAGTACTCATGTATCATTAATGGATGGTTTTATGGCCGCGTTTAGCGGCCTTTTCTATTTCCAGAGGTGTACTTTTGTACAAATGCGTTTTTCCGGGACACATGGAATGGTAAAATCTTTAGCAGCGAGCGCGATTTCGGTCCGCTGTTTAAAGAGAGGATGATCACCTTGGAAGGGAAAACACTGGGAGGTCGGTACGAAATTCTCCACCGTCTCGGTGGCGGCGGGATGGCAGTCGTCTACCTGGCACAAGATCGTTTTCTAGACAGACGGGTAGCGGTCAAAGTGTTAAAAAAAGCCCTCAGCCGGGATGAGGACTTGGTTCGCCGTTTTAACCGGGAAGCCAAAGCGGTGGCCAGTATGTCCCATCCCGGTGTAATCAAGGTTTATGATGTCGGTCGGGAAGACGATATTCACTATATGGTAATGGAATATATGGAAGGTGCTTCTCTGATGGATCGCATCGCGAAAGGAAAGCTTGCCACCCGTGAGGCGGTGGAGATTGCGATCCAGATCTGCGATGGATTGGAACATGCTCACCAACAGGGAGTGATCCATCGCGACATTAAGCCCCACAATATCATGGCTACCGCCGACGGGCAGTTTAAGCTAGGGGATTTTGGGATTTCTCGCTTAAGCGGGGCTACTGCCATTACGCAGACGGGAGCCGTGATCGGTTCCATCCATTATTTTTCCCCCGAACAAGCACGAGGGCGGGATATTACAAAACAGAGCGACATTTACTCCCTCGGGGTGGTTCTATTTTACGTGGTAACGGGTGTGCTGCCCTATGATGGCGATGAAGCAGTTGCCATCGCACTAAAACATCTGGAGGAACCGGTGCCGAATCCGCGCGACTGGGATCCGGAGTTGCCTGAGGGGGTGTGCCATGTGATCGCCCGTGCCATGGCCAAATCAAAAGAGGAGCGTTACCCATCGGCAGCGGAGATGAAAGCCGATTTGGAACAGGCGTTTACCGTTCCTTTTCGCGGAACTATTCTATCTTTATCCGCTGAAGCGAAAGTGACGGGAAGCGATCGTACGGATAGAGCCCTGGAAGAAGTGGGCGACAAAAAAAACGACAGATGGAAAGAGATTTTAGGGAAGCGAAGAGTTTGGTTTGGACTGGGTACCGGCATGGCTTGTGTAATGCTATTATGCTTCTTTTTGATTCAATCGCACGATTCAAATACCCTCGATGAATCAACCCCATCAGAAACGGCATCCGTTTTCCCACCGCCGGAAACCGCGGATGACGAGGAGAAAGCGGTCATTGACGAGCCGGAAGAAGAGGTGGAGCAAGAGGAAGAAGTGGTTGCAGAGGCGGAAGAGGAGAAGGAACGAAGGGAAGTAGAACCGACCCCTACCCCCGATCAAGAACAGCCACCTCCTGTTGATCCAGGGTGGAAGGCTACCTTCGATGATCAGACCGGCACTCTCCAAGTGAGCGGTCAAGAGCAGGAGGGAACTTTTGCGATCAGCGTATATCATCGAGGTGAGATGTACGACAATTATACGTCAGAGGAGAAACGCTGGAGTCAGCTGCGTTACCGTTTTCCGGAATGGGATAACTACGAGCCTGGCAAATATGAGATCGATGTGTACTTTATGCGCAAAGGTGTCGATACGGGGGATTATATTGACCTGTTTACCGTGGAAAAAGAAGGCGTAAACAATGGGGATGAATGATGGGAGAATTATCTGTATTGGTTAATAAAAAGATCCTTCTTCCTTAGCCGAAATTGGTTTATCAACTGGCTTTGCGGGAGAGACAACATGTAAGAAAGGAGGGGGTTCGTACATGGAAGGGAAGCTGTTGGGACAACGCTATGAAATTTTGCGTCAGCTAGGCGGTGGGGGGATGGCTGTTGTCTACTTGGCGCAGGACCGATTGCTGGAGCGGCAAGTGGCAATCAAAGTGCTGGACGATGAGCTGGGTCATGATACGGATTTTATTCGCCGTTTTGAACGGGAGGCGCAAGCGGCGGCTAGCCTCTCTCATCCTCATATCATCGCGATTTATGATGTTGGGCAAGAAGATGAGATTTACTATATTGTGATGGAGTATATGGAAGGAGCTTCCTTGATGGATCGCATTGCGGAACGGGGAATGATACCGGCCCGTGAAGCGGTGGAGATTGCGATCCAGATCTGCGATGGATTGGAACATGCTCACCAACAGGGAATCATCCATCGCGATATCAAACCGCACAATATGATGGCGACCGCCACCGGACAGTTTAAGTTGGGTGATTTTGGGATTGCACAACGTCATGGGGCGACAGCGCTAACCCAGTCAGGACAGGTGATGGGATCGGTTCATTATTTTTCTCCGGAGCAGGCCCAGGGTAAAACGGTAGGCCCCCAGAGCGATGTGTATTCCTTAGGCGTGGTCTTGTACGAAATGGTGACGGGAACCCCTCCTTTTAACAGTGAGGAAGGGATTGCCATCGCCTTGTCCCATTTGCGCGATCCGATTCCAGATCCGCGCCGATGGAACCTCGATTTGCCCGACGGAGTGTGCCATGTGATCGCCCGCGCCATGGAAAAATCGAGCGATACGCGCTATCAATCCACAGCAGAGATGAAAGCGGAGTTGGAACAAGCTTTTCTCGACATTCCGCGCCAACCGGTGCAAGCCTTTGCTCCTGTTTCCGCCGTTTCGGAGGAGGGAGGGATGGTGGCTAATGCTGCATCAGGTAAGGGAAAAGGGTGGCGCGAGTGGCTACATAAACGAAGGCTTTGGTTTGGGTTAGGTATCGGATTGCCCCTGGTGTTGGTATCGTTTTTTATCCTGTGGGTAGGCGGGGAATTAGTACAAACACAGGGAGGGGAGAATGGGCCCCAACAGCCGCGGGAAGTTGCAGGTGTAGCAGAAAAGGAGGAGCAAACAGACGGTCAGGAACAAGAGGTTACGGCAGAGGCTGAGACTGGGGAGCAACAACAGCCATCCGACCAGACTGAGAAGAATCAATCTGCAGCCGACGAAAAAAAGGAAAACGATTCCCCGCCTTCCTCTACCACTCCCCCTTCACAGCAGCAACCAGAGGAAAGGGTGGTCCCCCAGTTTGAGGAATTTTTCGATGAAGCAACATGGACGGTACGGGCCAAAGCGACCCAACCGGGGGAAGGGTATTTTCGTATCTGGGTGTTTAAAGATGATACGCCAGAATACTACCAGCATTATCAATCCGAAGAAAAATACTGGGACACATTTTCGTTTACCATCCCCGATTGGGAAAGCTTCCCCCCAGGAACCTATAAAATCTCGCCACATTTTCACCAAAGTGAGCTTGATGCGCTGCCGGTGGACAGCGATCGAGAATTTACAGTGGTAAAAGATTGACCGCTCCCGATGCGTAAACGCAGGGGATTCCTGCGAGCAGTAGTCCCAACGACCAGTTATCTTAGCAGGCTCTACCCGTAGGTCCCACGGTGAAAACAAAAAATGCTCTGCTACCTTAGCTTGGTTTTCGCAACTTCAAAGAGACGGGTGGTTGAAGATTTTACACTACAGACCGATTTTCGGTAGCATATCTTCAGTTTTCAACGAGCGAATATGATTCTACCAAAAAATTGTCAGACTTCATTTAGAGATATCGGGTTTTTTCGAGTGATAGTAAGATTATACCCCATCCCCCTTATCCCTTACATACCGCAGTCAATATCGGGGCATGCTCGCGGTTGAGAACTTGATATTGAACGGTTTGATAGTCGGTATCCAGCTGTTTCATCCACGCCAATACCTGCTCTGCTTCTTCGCGACCGCCAGGGTGGCCGGTGTAGAGGACGGCGGTCAGGATGCCGCCGGGGTTGAGCATATCCACCGCTTGCCGCATCGCATCCAGGGTGGTGTCGGTTTGGGTGGTGATCGTTTTGTCGCCATGAGGGAGGTAGCCCAAATTGAACATGACGGCATCTATATGGAGAATGCTGCGGTTGTAGAGATGAAATTTTATCTTTTCGTGGCTGTCGTGAAAGAGCGTGACACGGCCATCCAAGGACTCTTTTTCCAAACGTAAGCGGCTGCGTCGAACCGCTTCTTCCTGTATGTCAAATCCAAAAACCCGTCCGGCATCGCCCACGTGATCGGCCAAAAAGCGAATGTCATGGCCGTTTCCCAGGGTAGCGTCGACGGCGATTCCACCGGGGGGGAGGCGTTCCGCCACCCATTGGTGGGTTTGTTGCAAAATACCGGGAAGCATCAGGCTTTTTCACCTACCCATTGCGGTAAGAGTGAGGGGGTAGCAGGAGACCATTTTTTCCCTTGCCAGGAATGGCGCCGCTTTAGCTCATCGTCGATGGCGTTGAGCGCCTCCCATTTTTTTGTACTCCACATCGGCCCGATCATCAGATCCGGCGGGCCGTCCCCTGTCACTCGGTGAATCACCATCTGCGGTGGCAACAGTTCCAACGTATCCACCACTAAGCGTACATAGGTGTCCCGATCCAAAAACTGAAGCAGTCCCTGTTTGTATTGTTTGACCATCGGTGTTTTTTTCAACAGATGGAGGGAATGGATCTTGATGCCTTGGATATCCATATTGGCACAGGCACGACCCGTCTCCAGCATCATCTCCGGCGTTTCCTGCGGCAGACCGTAAATGATGTGGGCGCAGGTGCGGATATTTCGCTGTCGCAGCTTGGCGACTCCTTCTAAAAAACAGGCGTAATCGTGTCCGCGATTGATTAGGTCCGAGGTGGAGTCATGCACCGTCTGCAAGCCCAGCTCCACCCAGAGATAGGTGCGCTCATTTAATTCTTCCAATAAATCCAGCACATCGTCCGGCAAGCAGTCCGGCCGGGTGGCGATGGAGAGGCCGATCACATTTTCCTGCTCCAAAATGCATTCATACATGGGGCGAAGTTCCTCCGCCGGTGCATAGGTATTGCTAAATGCCTGAAAATAACCGAGATATTTCGCTTGCGGCCATTTTTGGTGCATGCGCTCTTTTACCCGTTGAAACTGTTCCACCAAATCTTGCCGTCGATCTCCAGCAAAATCGCCAGAGCCGCGCGGACTACAGAAGGTGCAGCCACCGGAGGCGACAGTTCCATCCCGGTTGGGACAAGTAAAGCCACCATCCAAGGGAACTTTAAAGATCTTTTCTCCGAAGTGGCTGCGCAGGTGGTGGTTCCATGTATGGTAACGTTTATCCCCCCATGTGAGAGGAATTGGTTTCTGTTGTTTTGGTGCGTACATATACAACCCATCCTTATAAAAGCGATCTTTCCCCATTATACACCATGGTGGTGAGATCCCAAGTTTGATTCAGCGATGACTGGGAAAAAATATTTATAGAGTCAGCTGGAAAGGAGCAGATATACTTGAATTCGGATATCCAAACATTGATCGACGGACTGAATGAAGATCTGGCATATGAGTATGCAGCGGTTATCTCGTATACGTACAATGCTGCCGTTGTTTCCGGTTTAGCCCGTCCAGTCTTAAAATCGTTTTTTGAAGAAGAAGCTCAGGATGAAATTCGTCACGCCAGTTACCTATCGGAGAAAGTTGCCGCTCTGGGTGGAGTACCGGTCGTACAGCCGGCGGAGGTAAAGCAGACTTCCAGCGTAAGGGAAATGTTGGAAAATGCCATCGCTGATGAGGATGCTACCATTCATCGCTATATGAAACGGATTGAGCAAGCGGAAAAAGCCGCCCAGTACGGTTTAAAGGTGGATTTAGAGGATATGGTGGCCGATGAGTCCAACCATAAGGAAGAGTTGCAGCGCTTGTTGAACGATCCTCGCTTATAAGGAATGAGTGAAAAACCGCAACGCGTCATGTGTTGCGGTTTTTTTGTATGCCGGGTATGCTGGAAGCGTAAAAAAGATCGAAGCCTGTCGGAAGTGTTGGTCAGGGCAGGAGAGGTGAGGTTTATTTGATGAAAAAGCATTTGCACTTATTTTTATGGTTGGTTCTATTATTATTTGTGATGGTGTCGGGCTGCTCCCTGTTTGCGGGTACTGAGTCGGAGAAGTCGGATGACAGCGTGGATAAAAACGGATCTCTGTCTGCAGAGGAAATCCTTCAGAAAGCGGAAGCCTCGATGACCGACACGAGTGGGGTTCGTTATGATATTGTCGGTGATCAATCGCTCGTGATCGAAAAAGACGGAAAAAATAAAGCGGCCACAATGGATTTTAATGCGGCCTTACAGTTGGATCAGAAGCCATTTGCCATCCATTTAAAAGGGAATATCAATACGGATACCGACACTGTACCCGTTGAGTTGTATTTGGCACAGGGTATCTGGTATAGCCGCATGGATGAAGGGGACTGGACTCGCTCCACTATTCCCTCCTTCGGAAATGGGCAGGGGCAAAATTTGCTCCCAGCAGAATCGTTGCAACAGTTTCGGCGGATGATTGAGGAATCCAATGACAGTTCAAGGGTGCATTTTTCTAACGAAGAAGATGCATATGTATTAGAACTGAATGTAACAGAGGAAGGATTGAAAAAAGAGTGGGGTGACGATTATAAAAATCTGAAAAAGAAATTGGAGCCGTCTTGGGAAGAAATCGGTCTTACCGCTAGGCAAGCGGAAGCCAGGATTGTTCAGTTTAATCGTCGCTTTTCCATTGACAAGGAGACATTTATACCAAAGCAGATCGATCATGCAACCATCTGGGAAATTCCGTTAGAAAAAGGTTCCATCACGCTAGAACAAAATATGGTAATCACTTATGCTGGTGAATCGACACGATCGATCACCATACCAGCGGAGGTCACAAGAAGTTCCCAAGACAAATAGACTCTCAAACAGGGGTTCCCTGGTGTGGCCGCCTACCCTACTTTAAAATGCCATCTCAAAGAGGTGGTTTTTTTCTGTTTTATATGGTTTTTGCCGGGATGCTATAGCACTTTTTATCTGTATCAATGATATATAAAAAACTGTATCATAACCTGTTGCAACCATGTATCATATAGTAAATATCTTGTATTTCGCTGGTATTGACGGAGTATATCGTGGGGTGTATCATTCAAATGTATGGGTTGTAACCAAACAGGAGTAATGGTTGGCTCAAGGAAACCCAAACCGTTTTAGCGGCAAGGCGGACAGGATTTAACAGTTTTTGCGTCCGGTATGAAGGGAAGGTACTTCTGAGACTGTTTCTCTCCTATTCATCCCATATTCCTGTTGTTCGCATGGACAACGGGTAAACTTGGCAGGATAAGGAGATGAACGGATCATATTAGCCCGGTGAGGAGCATTAAGAAACGAGGTGTGCAATTGTGCCTAAAGTAATGGAGTTGAAGCAGGGTTCGGAAATGTTTCAAATCCTAAATGAAAACGGTGAGATTGTCGAAGGGCAACAAGCACCAGATCTCTCCGATGACGAACTGAAAGACATTTATCGCTGGATGTTGCGAATCCGTACGTTTGACGGGCGTGCCATTAAGCTGAACCGTCAGGGACGCTTAGGTTTTTATGCGCCGATGGCAGGCCAGGAAGCGTGCCAGATCGCATCGATGGCTGCGCTAAAGAAGAGCGATATGCTGTATCCCAGCTATCGTGATGTCGGTACCGCTATGTATCATGGATTGCCGATGGAAAATGTTTTCCTCAATTCCCGTGGTCAGATTACGGGCATGAAAACGCCGGAGGGCGTAAACGCTTACCCGCCGCAAATCATCATCGCCGCTCAAGTTCTTCACTGTGCCGGTTCCGGTTGGGCTTTCCGCCTGCGGGATGAAGATCATGTTGCGATCTGTTTCTTCGGAGACGGGGCGACCTCAGAAGGGGACTTCCACGAAGGACTCAACTTTGCCGCCGTCTACGATGCCAACTCCATTTTCTTCTGTCAAAACAACCAATACGCCATCAGTGTGCCGCTTCATAAACAGATGCGTTCCGAGACGATCGCCCAAAAAGCTGTCGCTTACGGCATCGCCGGCATTCGCGTCGACGGCAACGATGCCTTGGCCGTCTATGAGGCGACCAAACAAGCGGCTGAACGTGCCCGCAAAGGGGAAGGACCGACCTTGATCGAAGCGGTTACCTACCGTGTTGGACCGCACACCATGGCGGGTGATGACCCGGGTCGCTACCGCACGAAAGAAGAGGAAGAGACCTGGACCTCTAAGCGTGATCCGCTCAAGCGCCTCCGTCAATACCTGGATTCCAAAGGCCTCTGGTCTGATGCCGAGGAAGAGCAGGTACAAGAAGAAGTGCTGAACGAGATGAACGAAGCGATCAAAAAAGTGGAGAAAGCACCGAAAGGGACCGTCGCTGAATTGATCGACGATCTCTATGCTGAAACTCCGGCACTCCTTAAAAAGCAAAAAGATGAATACCTCTCCTGGAAGGAGGGCAAATAAGCCATGGCTACCATGACCTATATTCAAGCCATCAACCAAGCACTTAGCGTCGAAATGGAACGGGATAAAAACGTACTCGTCATGGGTGAAGACGTCGGGGTGAACGGCGGTGTTTTCCGTGCAACCGCCGATCTGTACCAAACCTTCGGCGAGAAGCGTTCCTTTGACACCCCGCTGGCGGAGTCCGCGATCATCGGTACGGCGATCGGTCTCGCCAACCACGGCTTCCGTCCGGTTCCCGAGATCCAGTTTGCCGGATTTGTCTATGAGTGTATGGACCAAATCTCGACGCAAGCCGCTCGGATCCGCATGCGTTCCGGTGGACGTTTCAACGCTCCCATCACCGTCCGCGTTCCCTTCGGCGGCGGCGTAAAAACGCCGGAAATGCACTCCGACAGCCTGGAAGCATTGTTTATGCACAGCCCTGGGGTAAAAGTGGTGATCCCCTCTACCCCTTATGACGCCAAAGGCTTGCTGATCTCCGCCATCCGGGACGATGACCCGGTCATCTTCTATGAATCGATGAAGCTGTATCGCTCCATTAAAGCCGATGTGCCGGAGGAAGCATACACCGTGCCCTTGGGCAAAGCCAACGTGGTCCGGGAAGGCACCGACGTTACCCTGATCGCTTACGGCGCTATGGTTCATACCGCGGAAAAAGCGGCGGCACAAGCGGAGAAAGAGCGTGGTGTAAAAGCGGAAGTGATCGACTTGCGCACGATTTCTCCCTTTGATCTGGAGACGATCATCGGCTCCGTCACCAAAACCCATCGCGCTGTTGTCATCCATGAAGCGGCCCAAACCGGCGGTGTTGGTGCGGAATTGTCCGCTCGCATCCACGAAGAAGCGATCCTCTCTCTGGAAGCGCCGGTGGTGCGTGTGACTGGTTTTGACACCCCGTACCCGTTGACAGCGATCGAAGACGAATACTTACCGACAGTGGACCGAATCTGTGCCGGTATCTACAAAACGCTGGACTTTTAATTGAAAGGAGGTACCCGATCGTGGCTTTTGAATTTAAATTGCCTGATGTAGGTGAAGGGATCCACGAAGGCGAAATCGTGAAGTTTCATGTTAAAGAAGGCGATTCCATCAACGAAGATGATGTGCTCGCTGAAGTGCAGACGGATAAAGCGGTGGTGGAGATCCCCTCCCCCGTGACCGGTACCGTCAAAAAACTGAACGCCGCTGAAGGCGAAGTGATCGAAGTCGGCTCCGTATTGGCTGTCTTTGACACCGGCGATGGAGACGCAGCGGAAGAGACGGCAACCGAAGAGGCAAAAGCGGAAGAAACCCCTGCCCCGGCAGAAGAGAAGAAAGAAGAAGCTCCTGCTGCTCCCGCCGCCACCGGCAAGCAGGTGTTGGCGATGCCTTCCATCCGCAAAAAAGCCCGGGAGCTGGGCATCGATATCAGCCAGGTAGCAGGTTCCGGCCCCCGTGGCCGCATCACCTTGGAAGATCTGGAGAACTTCCAAGCAGGCGGTGCTAAACAAGAAGCCCAACCGGAAGCGGAGCAAGCAGCTCCGGCTCCTGCAGCGAAAGAAGCTGCCGCGCCTGCGCCCGCAGCACAGGCGCCACAAGGAAACGAAGAGCGTATTCCGCTGCGCGGTATGCGTCGTACCATCGCCAAGCGGATGGCACAAAGCGTCTACACCGCTCCCCATGTGACGATTATGGATGAGGTGGATGCATCCGAGCTGATCGAAATGCGCAAATGGGCGAAGCCGATGGCGGAACAGCGCGGCATCAAGCTGACCTACATGCCTTTTATCATCAAGGCTCTGGTTGCCGCTTTGCATGAATTCCCCACTTTAAACGCTTCCATCGATGATGAGAAAGAAGAGATCATCATCAAGAAGTACTACCATATGGGGATTGCAGCAGCCACCGAAGACGGTTTGTTAGTACCGGTATTAAAAGATGTGGATCGCAAATCGATGTTCCAACTGGCGGATGAGATGAGCGACTTGATTAAACGCACACGGGAGCGGAAAGCCGGTGTGGAAGACCTGAAGGGCAGCACCTTCACCATTACCAACATCGGAGCCTTCGGCGGCCAATTCTTCACCCCGATTATCAACTATCCGGAAGTGGCGATCTTCGGTATGGGCAAAATGGCGGATCGTCCGATGGCAGTCGATGGAGAAGTGGTAATCAAGCCCATTATGAACATCTCGCTGTCCATCGATCACCGCCTGATCGACGGCGATGTGGCCGCCCGCTTCCTCAATCGTGTCAAAGAGTTGCTGGAAAACCCGAAACTCTTGATGATGGAGATGAGCTGATATGGTAGTAGGAGACTTTGCAACCGAAGTTGACGTTCTTGTCGTCGGTGGCGGTCCTGGCGGCTATGTTGCCGCCATCCGTGCCGCCCAACTGGGGAAAAAAGTAACTTTAGTGGATAAAGCGGAACTGGGCGGAGTCTGCCTCAATCGGGGTTGTATTCCTTCCAAAGCGTTAATCCATGCGGCAGATGAAGTAAACAAAATGAAAAACGCCTCCCACATGGGCATCGAAGTGGATGGAGTCAAGCTTGACTTCCCCAAAACGATTCAGTGGAAAGATCAAGTGGTGAAAAAGCTGACAGGCGGTGTCGGTCAGCTTTTGAAGGGAAATAAAGTGGAAGTGGTACAAGGGGAAGTCTACTTCTCCGGAGAAAACACCGTCAAGGTCGCAACCGAGGATAACAGTACCACTTATCAGTTTGAGCACTGCATCTTGGCGACAGGCTCCCGCCCGACCCAGATTCCGTCGTTGCCGTTTGACGGAGAAAAAATCATCTCTTCCACCGAAGCGCTCAACCTGCAAGCCGTACCGGAAAAGCTGATCGTAGTCGGTGGCGGCTATATCGGCTTGGAGTTGGGTACCGCCTATGCTAAGTTGGGGGCGGAAGTGACCATCCTGGAAGGGACCGACAGCTTGCTGCCAGGTACCGACCCGGGCATGGTGCGCATGGTGAAGCGCAACCTGAAAAAGCTGGGTGTCGACGTGGTGACCAATGCCATGGTGCAAGGGGCAGACACCTCTGGCAATGGTGTCACTGTTACTGCCGAAGTAAAAGGAGAAGAAAAAACCTTCTCTGCGGATAAAGTGTTGGTGTCCGTCGGTCGTACCCCTAACACCGATGAGTTGGGTCTGGAACATGCTGGGATCGAGCTGGATGGTCGCTTTGTTCCCACTGATAAACAGATGCGTACCAAAAATGAGCGCATTTTTGCCATCGGTGATATTGCCGGCCAACCGATGTTGGCCCACAAAGCTAGCTATGAAGGCAAAGTGGCGGCGGAAGCGATCGCCGGTGAACCCAGTGAAGTGGATTACCGCGCGATGCCTTACGTCATCTTCTCCGATCCGGAACTGGCCTATACCGGCCTGACGGAGCAAGAGGCAAAAGAGCAGGGCTATGACGTCAGTGTCAGCCGATTCTCCTTTGCCGCCAACGGTCGTGCACTCTCTTTGGATGCCGCCGACGGTTATTTCCAAGTGGTTGCCGACAAAGAGACGAAACAGATTATCGGCGCTCAAATCGTGGGTCCAGAAGCATCCAGTTTGATCTCTGAAGTGGTACTGGCGATCGAGATGGGAGCCAACGCCGAAGATATCGCCTTGACGATCCATGCTCATCCCTCCCTGCCGGAAACCTTTATGGAAGCAGCAGAGGGAATCGTCGGAAACGCCATTCATATGGTGAACAAATAAGCCTATAGTAACGACAACACCCTCGGATATGTTCGAGGGTGTTTTTATTATGATAGTAAGTTGCCTCGTCTGTAAGCCTTGGTTAGCGAGTATGGAAAACCTAAAAACGTGGGAGTCATCGGAAACGAAAAATGGATCGAGGACATCTATCCAAGAATCGTGTTGAGTCGCAATGTGCGCCCATTTTTAAAAAATGCTTAGACGATGTCCACAACGGAGGAGCATACGAAACCATATGCGCTATATCTGGAGACAAAGTGGGGATACTTTCGACTGATCCGGTATCCTCCCCGATTTTCCGGTCATAAGTAAGCACCCCGGGTTCGGGGTGCATTGGCACAGGAGTGATCTTTTGTTACTGTATTAATAACAACTTTTAATGAACTTTCTTTTGCGCTGCATGATTGGCCGGTCCCTGTGCGAGGGGAGCGGCTTTTTTCTTGCGCTTCAACAAGAAGTGGGGGATAATCCCGGCAGGCACCGGCAGCTCTTCCTGAACAGGGCTGATGGGTTGCTTGCGAACGAAACGCATGGTGGGCACTCCTTTCTTTCTGTAGCAAAAAGTTGTGATCGGGAGTAATACTCCCTACCTAAAAGATAACTTCTTATAACGAGATGTCAATAGGTTTTTTTGAGAAGTATGCCCTTTTTTCGGTTTTTTTATTTTGCAAAAGGGAAAAAGGGATGGGAAGTACGGAAAATAAAGCGTTAACAGACAACGTTGCTGGTGAAGTACAAATGAGGAGGGATAGTAACAGTTAATTCAAGTGTATAAATAACACAGGGGGAAGTGGATCGAGTTGTAGTTCTTTACAAAGATCGTCTGATACGTTTGGGATTTGAGCTAATCGAATATATAGCATCTTTGTATGATTGTCAGATCGAGATCATTGATCACACAGAGAAAACAGAAGAACAAGAACTTGTAGAAGATCTAGTTCAAATCGTGACAGTGTCTAGTTGTAAGTTACACGGCAAGCGTGCTAATAAAGCCAAAAGGTTAGTCAAGGAGTTGGCTAACGATGATTAAAGCCTACAAAATCCGATTAACCCCTAGCAATAAACAGCGTACACAGTTAGAACAATCGGCACATGTAGCAAGATGGGCATACAACTGGGCACTGAATCAGAAAAAATCCCATTATAAGGAGACGAAAGAGCTATAACCAAGGAGATTTGCGGAAACATCTGACTCAACTGAAAAAAACGGATGAATACAAGTGGTTATACAAGTTCAGCAACAACATAACCAAACAGGCAATCAAAGATTGTGATGAAGCATTTAAACGGTTTTTTAAGGGCCTATCGAGGTTCCCGAGATTTAAGAGCCGAAGACAATCAAAGTGGAGTTTCTACAACGACCCATACAAAGTGAAGTTGGAACCAAACCGAATCCGACTCGAAAAGATCGGTTGGATACGGTTAGCAGAAACAGGTTACTTGCCAGAAGAATTTAAGCCGTTATCCTATCGGATCAGCAAAGAAGGAATCCATTGGTTTGTTTCCATCACAGTAGAAATTCCTGATTACGTGGATCATTCCAAGCCCACTAATCAGCCCGTCGGGGTGGACTTAGGGATAAAAACACTCGCCACACTCAGCACAAGTAAGGCATTTAAAAACATCAATAAATCAGGCAAAGTGAAACGACTAGAGAAGCGTTTCAAACGGTTGCAAAGGAGGGCTTCTCGTAAATACCAACTGAACAAGGAGGGAAACCGTTACCGGAAAACACGCAACCTTATAAAACTCGAAAAGAGCATAGCTAAGTTAAGAAGCCGCATCAACAACACCCGAAAGAACTTCATTCATCAAATGACAACTGAGATCGTGAAAACCAAGCCTTCTCATATTGTCATTGAGGATTTGAATGTCAACGGGATGATGAAGAAAAAACACCTTGCAAAGCACATTCAACAGTGCAACTTCTATGAAATCAGACAGCAACTGGAGTATAAATGCAAGTGGTACAACGTTGAGCTAATGATTGTTGATCGTTGGTATCCCTCAAGCAAAACATGTTCTAGTTGTGGTCAAATCCATAAAGAACTGAAGTTATCAGACCGTTGGATGAAATGCGACTGCGGGCTCAACATAGATCGGGACTTAAATGCCGCGATTAACTTAGCTAAATTAGCGTCTTAGTCATTACAAGACAACGCTAATATGTACCGTGAGTTACATGGAAATTTATGCCTGTGGAGTGTTATAGCAAACCGTTGTAGGGAGTAAGTGCCGAAGCGGGACACGATGAATCAGGAAGAAAACATAAACTCTTTGTAGAGTTTTGTAAGTTTTTCGTAACGGTACGCCATGGAAACATCCATCCAGATTGAGGTACGACCGACAGAGATTGATGTGATGGGCCATGTAAACAATGCAAAATACCTGGAATATATGGAGTGGAGTCGGGAAGACTGGTACAACCGGAGCGGGCTTCCCTTTGATGTATTTACCGAAATGAATATCGGTACAGTGACCGTCAACATCAACATCAATTATCGCAAAGAGGCGCGACTGGGAGAAAAGTTGACGATTTTTACTCGCCCGATTCAAAAAGGACGCACCAGTTATGTGTTGGAACATATCATCATCAACGAACAGGGGGAGCGGGTGGCGGATGCGACGGTGACCAGTGTTACCATCGATTTAGAAAAAAGAAAGAGCGTCCCGTTGCCGACGCCGTTGGCGCAACGATTTGACGCTCGAGATGGTTAACCATCGTCACCGGGATTTGCGCAGATCGCCCAGTTCCGCCAGTATACCGTCCAATTCCATCATCGTGAGATTTCCTTTTTTTCTTTCCACCATGTCGTATAGATCTTTGATCTCTTCGTACTGATCCAGTTCAAAATCATCGGGATCGATTAAACCGGCATTGACCAGCTTTAAGTGCCCTTTTATCGCTTCGATCATATAGGTGATGTTTTCCTTGCTCGGTTGCTCTAAATTCATCAAACCGCTCCTCTCGCTGCTCAGCTTTTCTCATTGTATTAGAAATCACGCAACTTGCCTACCCATGTTGAAAGGGGGGAAGGGATTTTTAAGTCTGCGTGCTCTTGCTGTTTGCAAACAATTGTGGGAACGAATCTGACTGAGAATTGTGTCATGGAGGTGAGTGCAGTGCAGCCGGATGCGCGAGAGTCACCTCTGTTTACACAGTTTCTCTACCATTTCAATGTTGACCGCGATTATTATGAGTGTCATGAAGTGTTGGAGGAGCTGTGGATGGAGGAAGGGAGAGATCCTCTGTACCAAGGACTGTTGCAAGTGGCTGTCGCTTTGTTCCATTGTCGTAACGGCAATGATAATGGCGCCCGCAAGTTGTTTCGTAAGGCGTTGGCCAAACTGCGTCAACAACCGGGAGACAGCTTGGGGATCAATTTGGCCCGTTTGCGCCAAGATTGCACAAGGTACTTGGAGCGACTGGAACAGGTGGAACAAAAACCGTTTCCCTTTTATAATCTCACCATCGATATACTGGACCCTCAACTTCAAAAACGGGTGGGGGAGTTGACTGCCAGCGCTTCTAATGGAAGGGAGGTGGACTTGTGAACGCCATCCGCTTGCTGGATACCCATTGTCATGGGGATCAATTGCTGCCGGATTCGATGTTAAGGGCGCAACAAGAACCAACGAATGAGAGCGAAACATTCACGGACACGGTGGTAGGGGATCCATAGACGTTTGCTGGCACAAGGGGCCGGCACGATATCGATTCCCTGTCGGCGGGCATGTAGACAGGCACGGTACATATGATAGTCGTGAGTGATTAAAAAGCATGTCCGCAAGTGGTGCCGTTCCAAAATCAGGCGGGCAAAAGCGAGGTTTTGCGCGGTGTTGACGGAATTTTCCTCCAGTAGAATAGCGGGAGCGGGGATTCCGCGCTCGATCAGATATCGCTTCATCGCTTGCGCCTCGCTGATTTGACGGCGGAGGGAACCGCCGCAACAGAGAAAGGTGGAAAATCGCCCTTCCTGGTACAGGGCGAGGGCGTAATCCAGCCGCTCCTGCAGGGCAGGGCTGGGTTGATCGCCTTGTAGCGCCGCTCCCAGGACGATTCCCGATTCGCGTGTAGATCCGGTTAACGCCTGTTGGCGAAACGCGATAACACGGGTGTATAACCGTAAAAACACGAATAGGAAGAGAAGCGTTGCCGGGGCAAACCACCACCACCCGTTCATTTCTCACTAACCCCTTCCGTTCGCGGTGTCGGGCAAGCGGAAGTAAAAGGAGGATGGGGATGAAAGACGGAAAATGTGTTCGTCTCCTTCTGCCAGTCGATCACAATTCCATCCAGCCATGTTTTCTCATGCGGCAGGCAAGTAAAAGGAACCTCCGAAGCTTTCGTTTGAAACATGCCCGGTTGTACCTCCGTCATTTCAAGGGCAAAAGAGGGGGTACTGCAACCGGAAGTGAGAGGTACCACACGGATTGCCAAGCGATCGGCGTCCGGTTCCTGCATTAAGAGGGCGGTTAAACGAGCGGCGGCCATTTGACTGATATGAATGTTCATGATGCGCGATCCTCTCCGCTTTCTAACAAGGTATCAGCTTCAACGTTACTATAGCAGATATCGAAGAGGGGCAAAAGAGCGCGGCAACTAGTCACTAAACAAATAAAAGGAGGAATCGGGATGATGAGCCACCCCCAAACATTTCGCGCATGGATGGTGAATCAGGCGGATAATGACTTTTCCATGGAACTAAAGGAGCTGACCCTCAATGATCTGCCTGTAGGAGATGTATTGGTAAAAGTGGAATATTCCGGGGTCAACTACAAAGACGGATTGGCCAGTATACCTCGTGGACGCGTGGTGGAATCTTATCCGATGGTTCCGGGAATCGATCTGGCCGGTCGGGTGGTCGAATCCCAGGATGCTCGTTATCACGTGGGGCAGGAAGTGATTGTGGCCAGTGCTGAATTGGGGGTTTCCCACTTTGGCGGCTACAGTGAATACGCCCGTGTGCCGGGGGATTGGATTGTGCCGTTGCCTGCGGGTCTCACTTTGAAAGAAGCGATGGTCCTAGGCACCGCCGGTTTTACCGCCGCTATGTCAGTCGAACGGATGGAGGAAAACGGACTGACTCCGGAAAAGGGACCAGTGTTGGTGACTGGTGCCACTGGTGGTGTAGGAAGTACAGCGGTTGCCATGCTGGCGCAAAAAGGATATACCGTGGCCGCCAGCACGGGAAAAACCGATGCCGATGCGTTTCTGCGTGATCTAGGCGCCACTGAGATTTTGCGGCGGGATGAGGTAAAGCCGAACCCCAAGCGTCCCCTGGCCAAAGCGCGATGGGGAGGAGCGGTGGACCCTGTCGGTGGGGAGGCGCTCTCCTATCTGTTGAGTACCACACGTTTTGGTGGATCGGTGGCGGTGAGCGGGTTGACGGGTGGAACCTCTTTTACCAGTACGGTTTTTCCCTTCATTTTACGGGGGATCAATTTATTGGGGATCGATTCCGCTCATATCGGCAATGATTATCGCCGTCGCATATGGGGTCGATTAGCTTCAGACCTAAAGCCCCAAGCCTTGCTGGAACGGATTCATACCGCCGAGGTGACACTGGAAGAGCTGCCTCATTCGCTGTCCACCATTTTAAAGGGCGAAATCCGAGGCCGTACTTTGGTTCATTTGTCTAAGTAAAGTGTAATCGATTCTTTTTCAATGGATAACTGGAGCTCACTTGCCAAAAACAGACGAACTCGGTAAGATGTTGGATATGTTCCAGCAAGCGTTTTTATATAGAATGTATATACAGAAAGAGATGGTCAGTTGAGGGGGAGAAGTGTGTGAAACGGTTATGGCTTGGAGTAGCTGCCTGTGCTTTGTTATTGGGAGGTTGCGGCAAAACGAGTACTGAAGACGATCAGATGTCGATTGGAAAGCAGTTAATGAAAAAAGAGCCGCCTAAAGTTAAGCTGGAAACAGATGAAGCGGTAAGCCAAGCATGGAAAGAAAAGGGTAAAACAAAAGCACACGGAGCGCTTGTGTTGAAAAACAAAGGGAAGACGCCGGTTGAGGTTCATTCCGTGCGCTTGGATTTTAAGGATGAACAAGGAAAGGTTTTGGCAAAGGAAGATATTTTAGCCGTGGTGCCCAAAATCGTCAAACCGGGTGAAAATGTGCATATTGGCGCAACGACGGATTTGCAGGTGTCCGATCCGGATAGACTGGAAACAGTTACTCCTACGATTGAAGCGGAGCCGGCATGGAAAGATCCTGCCAATGTGGAAGCGAAGCAGGTAGAGTGGAAAATGGGCCAAGATCAGATGGGAACAGTGGAAGGCTCCTTGATTAACAGTAGCGGGGAACATGTCACTGATCTCTTCGTTACCGCCTCACTCCGTGATGAGGAAGGAAAATTGCTGGGTGTGGTAAACGACTATCTAAATGTTTCCCTTAAACCGGAAGAAAAAGAGGCATTTAAGCTGCGAAGTGGAAACATCCCTGCCGATACGATAAAAGAAGTCTCCGAAGTGGACGTCCAGGCGTACCCTTTATTTCGGGAAGAGGAATAGAGCAAACTGAGTGATGATAAACCATCAAAGCCTGAGCCGCTCGCTCAGGCTTTCGTTTGTTGGGAGGAACATTGGCGCGAAGTCGGAAATTTGACCATACAGCAGTCACCTGCGCGGGGAGCTGTACTTGACACGGGTTTGTGACACAGGGGAGAAATGGTTGACGCCACACGTGATATACTGGGGACAAGAGAACGGATTAAAGGGTGAAATAAGAATGGATCAACAAACAGAAAACAACCAAAATCAAGGGTTTCACTATACGCCGTGGGTGGTGGGCCTCACCATTGCCATCAATCTGATCATATTGATCTTGTTTCTCTTGCCGGAAGCAGATCGATTTAGCCACCTCGATCTCACCTTTCTGCCGATGATGAATGCCATTTTTAACAGCTTCACCACTGTATTCCTGGCAGCGGCGCTTTTCTTTATCAAACGGAAAAACATTACGATGCATCGCCGCTTTATCTATGCGGCATTTGGATCGACGAGCCTGTTTTTGATCACCTACCTCATTTATCATGGGTTGGCGGAGTCCACCCGCTATGGGGGCAGTGGCATCCTGGCGGCGATCTATTATTTCATTCTGATCACACACATCATTTTAGCCGCGGTCATCGTACCCTTGGCTTTAATCTCTTTTTTCCGTGGGATCAACATGAAAGTGGAAAAACATCGCAAGATCGCGCGCTGGACGATGCCCTTGTGGCTTTATGTCAGTATTACCGGTGTGATCATTTACCTGATGATCTCTCCTTATTATTGAGTAGTGGGCCAACCATAGGGTTGGCTTTTGCTTTTCCAGCGGAAGGAACGGATCGGGGCGGTGACGAAGGAAAATAGGTGAATAAGCAAAGGAATCGAAAGGGGATTTATGCATGATTGACGATTGGGATCAGATGTATGCCAGTGGAGAGTACAGTCATCATTGGGATTACGCTTATCCCTCACAAGAGTTGGTCGCTTTCGTCGCTTCCATCGCTTTTCCCCCGGATGCCTGTGCGGTGGATGTGGGTTGTGGAGCCGGTCGAGAGGCAGTGTTTTTAGCCGAGTACGGCTTCCGCGTGGTTGGAGTGGATCTGAGCCGGGAAGCGCTGCACATCGCCGCAAAACGTGCGCGGGAAGCCGAAGTGGAGGTGGATTGGCATCACGGAAACGTTCTGCGGCTACCAGTGGACGATCAAACCGTCGACCTGATCAATGACCGTGGTTGCTTTCACTTGATTCCCGAGGAAGATCGCAATCGTTATGCCGTGGAAGCAGCTCGTGTGTTAAAACCCGGTGGGCGGCTTTTTTTGCGAGGATGCCGAATGAATGAAGCGAATTGGGATCGGTTTGTAGCGGTGACGCCGGAGGCGGTAGATCGCCATTTTGGGGAATGGTTTGAACGGGGGCCCGTTTTGCCGCTACGTTTGGTATCCGATGCCGGTGGTGAAGGGCTGCCAGCAAACTTGGTGGTGTTGCGACGGCGCCAGGATGGATAACAGAAAACGAACTGCCTCATGGCAGTTCGTTTTCGTTAAGAACGGTGTTGTTCCAAGGAGTTGTCTATCAGAGTATCCATCGTGTCGGAATGTGATTGACTGCGGGAGTGCTTTCGCCGTTTAAGCATTCGCTCGATCCCCCATGTTCCCATGATAGAGAACAAAAGCCCCACGCCAAGAAACAAGCCAATGATCAACTGTGGTGGCCACTCACTCATATTTTCTCAGACCCTCTTTCCCAATTTCTTTCTCTGTTGTTGATTATACACCAACGAAAGGATCAATTCCTTTTCTTTTTCCAAAAAGAACGATGAGGAGCGAATCCCAATTGGAAACGAACATTCACCGTTTGGCGGAGTGGATACAGACAGCGGAAGGAACGGTAGTCTTAACAGGTGCGGGTATGTCGACAGAAAGCGGCATTCCCGATTTTCGCTCCCGCGAAGGGTTCTGGAAGCGGGTCGATCCGCAGCGGGTGGCAACCGTATCCGCCTTGGAGGAGGAATATGAGACTTTTCACCATTTTTATCGTCTGCGCATAAGAGGATTAGAGCGAGTCCATCCCCATCCCGGTCATCAGGTGTTGGCCCGCTGGGAGCAGCAGGGCTACATCCGGGGAATCGCCACCCAAAATGTGGACCGTTTGCACCAACGGGCGGGTAACCGGCAGGTATGGGAGTTGCACGGAAATATTTTGCAATTTCACTGCCATGATTGCAAGAAGGCGGCGGAACGATCCCGTTTTTTGCAACAGAAACCTTGTGTGCATTGCGGAGGGCGTCTGCGACCGGATATTATTCTGTTTGGCGAATGGTTGCCGGAAACGACGTGGAGCGAGGCGATGGAGGCGGTACAACAAGCGGATCTGCTGCTGGTGATTGGAACTAGTCTCGAAGTGTATCCGGTTAATCAGATGCCGCAGCTGTGCCCGGGTAAAACGGTATTGATCAATGCGGACAAGACGGCGATGGATCGTCAATTGGATTTGGTGATTAGCGGTAAGGCAGGGGAAGTGTTACAACATGTCGATCAGATTGTAGCCAAAACAGAGGAAGGGTGAGTTGCATTGCCAGAGGAGAGCACCATTTTGTTTGTGTACGGAACATTGCGCCAAGGTGAAAATAACCATCACTATTTGAAAGGGGCTGAACGCTTAGCTTCCCAGGCTTGGGTGTACGGTCGTCTGCTCGATACTGGTTGGGGGTATCCGGCTTTGCTTTTACAAGGGATGGAGCGTGTGTATGGGGAGTTATATCGGGTGCCGCACCGTTTGCTTCCGAAGATTGACGAGTTGGAGGATTATACTCCCGGCACTCCAGATAATGAGTATAAACGGGTTACCGTCACTGTGGGAACCGATGTAGGAGAATGCCGAGCGATGACATATCTCTATACACAATCGCTGGCCAGGGAGAAGGAAATCCCTTTTGGAGATTGGCGGTTATACCATTTGCGGCGTCGGTTGCCACTGCTTTACTTTGCCTATGGATCTTGTATGGATGATGAACGGTTTCGTTTGCAAGGAGTGGCGGATGCGTTTCGGGAACGATTGGGTCGTGGGGTGTTAACCGGGTATGATATGCGCTATACCCTCTCATACCCCGACGGTGGCCGTGCCGATCTGGTAGAGAAAAAAGGGGCGATTGCCGAAGGAGTAGTTTATCGTATCGGTGCGCGGGGATTGGATTATCTCTATTGGCGGGAAGGAGTGCAGGAAGGCACATACCGTCCGGCGATGGTATCAGTAGAAATGAAGGACGGCATCCATGATGCCCTCACCTTTCTCGTAATCGACAAAAAAGAAGAGACAGCGCCTCCCGAGCACTACGCCCGCGAAATTTTGCGGGGCTCTTATGGGACCGTGAGCGATGCGTACTATCAAAAACTGAAGCGTCGGCTGCTCAATCGTTTTTATATGAATGTACCGTTTTAACCCTTTGTCCAAGTTAGTGGGGGCATTGGGTCTTTGCGTTCTTGTTTTTATGAAGAAGTAGAGATTGGGTTTCTGCCACTGATTGCGGTAGCGAGTATGTCTGGCGATCGCTTAAGCCGGTTACTCGTATTTTCCCTTTATCAGTGGCTTTTGTATCTATTGGTAGAAGACTAACCCTTCTGTTGCATGAAAGCTTCTTGCTTCCGATGGCAAGAAACTCCCGCTTCTTCGCGTTAGCGAAAGCGGGAGAGGTTTAGGGTGTATTCGTCGGCCGTTGGAATAATTCTGTGATGAAATGTTGCTGTTCCATGGTCCAGCCCCGTTCCTTCAGCATATTGACAGCCTGATCCGACAGCGGGGTGCTTGTGTAAAAGGGGATTCCCCGTTTGATCGCTTCCCGGTCGACCGTTTGTAGGCTTTGGGTATTCATGCCACCGCTCTTCCATATTTCCAAACTGGTTCCGTCTTGAAAATGAAAAGAATAAGTGCCGTTAAAAAGTTCATCCTCTTCACCGATGGCATAGCTGACACTGATCGATTGCACATCGTTCCAGGAATGAATGCGCTCCACACCGAGGGAGTAAAACGGGGAATGGACGATTTCATGTTCATTGATCATCACATAGGAATCCAATACCATTGCCAGCAACGGGATCGTTACCGCCAACGGAAAGAAGAATCGACGCAACGACTCCTGCCACCCGCGGATCCCTGAGCGTAAACTGTGTATATAAAAAAGGCACAAAATTAAAATGGCAACCATAAAGGCTGAATTGGTAGCGGTATCCCGATATGCGTGGAAATAAAGAGCGTCTTGTTCTTGATACAACCAAACCCGCACCAAGGACATTCCTTGGATGATGACAACTACCGGCAGGGTAAGGAGCAGCACGTTTATCAGAATCGAACGACTTCCCTGTAACAGTCGGCGCAACCACTGTCCCTGGGGATGAGTATTTGGCATCTGTTCAAAGGCAGTCATCGTCTCGCCTCTTTTCTTTTTCTTGATATCATCTTACAACATTTCGCATGAGGAGAATGAAACAATTTAGCGGGTTATTTTCGAATGGTTGGATGCAAAAGGGGGAAGAGTATGCTTTGATTTGACCGACAAAGGAGGAGCAATCATGCCTCAGCAGACAAAGGCGCAGTCTCAAACTCCGTTGCAGCCACCCCAGCACCAACATCGACAACCAGGATTGGAGTCGGAAATGGTTCCCCGCCCGACGGCGGAGGACGACGATTATCGCGGAAGCGGCAAATTGGCGGGAAAGCGAGCATTGATCACTGGAGGGGACAGTGGGATTGGACGCGCTGTCTCCATCGCTTTTGCCAAGGAAGGAGCCGATGTCGCCATTCTCTATCTGAACGAGCACGGTGATGCCCAGGAAACTAAAGCCCGGGTAGAGGAGCTGGGAAGAAAAGCGTTACTGCTCCCCGGCGATATCGGTGATGAGATCTTTTGTCAGCACGCGGTTCAACAAACCGTCAACAGCCTGGGTGGGTTGGATGTCCTGGTGAATAACGCCGCAGAGCAACATCCCCAAGATGGAATCGACCAAATCGACGCGCAGCAACTGGAGCGTACCTTTCGTACCAATGTTTTCTCCTTTTTTTATCTGACGAAAGCGGCGCTGCCCCATCTGCCTACAGGCGGGAGCATTATCAATACAACATCGGTGACTGCTTATAAGGGAAATCCGGTTTTACTCGATTATTCGGCGACCAAAGGAGCGATTGTCTCCTTTACGCGTTCGTTATCGCAATCGCTGGTCAAACAGGGCATTCGCGTTAACGGTGTCGCTCCAGGTCCGATTTGGACACCGTTGATCCCTTCCACCTTTGATGCCCAACAAGTGGCCACTTTTGGATCCAGCACGCCGATGGGGCGCCCAGGCCAGCCGGCGGAACTGGCGGCCAGTTATGTATTTCTCGCCTCCTCTGACTCTTCCTATATCAGCGGACAAGTGCTTCACCCCAATGGTGGTGTGGTGGTGAACGGTTAGTTGATAATGGCAAGGTGTAAGGGGCGCTTTCATTTTGCCGACGGGAATCTTAGCTCTTTGAAGAGTGGGATAAAAGGCAAAACATTGGCTTTCAGTTGGCTTTTTCTGTGGTAAGATTAAGGCGAAGACGATACAGAGGAGGCAGATCCAATGGCACAAACACGTGAAGGCGCCATCACATTTAAAGGAAACCCCGTCACTCTAGTGGGGCCTGAATTAAAAGCGGGTGACACCGCCCCTGACTTTACGGTTCTGGCTAACGATCTTAGCCCGGTTACCCTTGCTGACACCCGTGGTCAGGTACGGATTATCAGTGTGGTTCCGTCGTTGGATACCGGTGTTTGTGATGCGCAAACCCGTCGTTTTAACGAAGAGGCCGCCAATCTGGGTGAACATGTGCGCGTACTTACCGTCAGCGTCGACCTTCCCTTTGCGCAAAAGCGTTGGTGTGGTGCTGCCGGCATCGAACGGGTGCAGACACTGTCCGACCATCGCGATCTTTCCTTTGGCACGGCATATGGAGTGGTAATCCAAGAACTGCGTCTGCTGGCGCGTGCCGTATTTGTGATCGATGCCAATGATAAGCTGGTTCATGTTGAAGTGGTCTCTGAAGCAACCAACCACCCGGATTATGAAGCCGCAGTGGAAGCGGCCAAACGCGCATAATGGAGCATAAGCCCAGGATTGTCCTGGGCTTATGTTGTATAATCGGATAAGATTGAACACAAGATAGCACCTGTGAAAGAGGTGAGGCACGCCCTTGTCGCTGTGGCGGAGCGTTTGACCGATCCAATTGAAAGGCAGGTGCATCGCGGTGTCTTCCCGTTCTCTTTACCGGTTGTTCATTGCGGTCCCCGTTCCTGACCCCCATCGACAGTGGATGGCGGAATGGTGTCGGGAGCGGTCCGAACAGTGGCCCTTTAAAAAATGGGTTCATCCATCGGACTACCATATTACCGTCCAGTTCTTGGGAGAGTGTACCTTCCGCCAAGCACGCGAGGTAAAAAAGCGGGTTCGGCTCCTGATGACTGAAATGGAACCCTTCTCCCTCTCGTTGGGCCCAATTGGGTGGTTTGGAGTAGCCGATCACCCCCGTATTTTGTGGGCGGGGCTGGATGGAGATTTGGATCGCTTGCACCAGCTCTACCAAGCGGTGGCGGACACCGTTTCCCCAGTCGGCTTTGCAAAGGAAAAACGACTTTATCGCCCCCATATCACTATAGCCAAAAAATATAAGCGCAACGATTTCCCCCATGAAGAGGTAGATACCACCTTTCGCCCGGAATCGGCAGGACTGAAGCCGTGGACGGTGGATGAACTGATTCTCTACCAAACCCATGTCTATCGTTCGCCCATGTATCAACCCTTAGCGATTTTTGGGGTGGGGGCGGGGTGATGAAGGGCGGATTGATTTACCGGCTTGTTTACCATGACGGTAGCCGCTAACTCTGCTTACCGTATGTAGCTTATTGATATAACAAGAGCGATAACCCCTGCCAATTATAGTTGGCAGGGGTTTTGTCGTGTTCGTTTTGTGGCTTGTTTGTGGAACGAGAAGGTTATATAAAAAAGATCAAACCAAAGACATACCGGAATATGTTACAATAACCGCTGAAAGAGTGTCGTAAACCCACCACTCTTTAAACAAAACTAGGGAACCGGAAACGAATACCCATACCCGTGATAAAAAACCCGACCGTTCCCGGATCGGTTTGTTCGTAAAAACGGGTGTTTTTTCCGCTGTTCCCCTTTTTGAAAGGGGTATTTTTATGGATTTTCAAATTCCCGAACGAGTGGAGCGCTTCGGTGTCGACATTCAGCGGGAAGAGCTTCGCTACCATCGAAAGCGGGTGGCGGTGACAAAGTCGTTTACCTTTGACGCTGCCCACCATCTTCATCTGTATGAAGGAAAGTGTAAAAATCTACATGGACACACCTATCGGCTGGTGATCTCTATCAGCGGTTTTGTGGACGATGTGGGGATTGCCGTCGATTTTGGCGATATCAAACGGATGTATCAAGAGGAGATCAAGGCCCGTCTGGATCACCGCTATCTCAACGAGGTTTTACCCAATATGAATACCACGGCGGAAAATATGATTGTCTGGATATGGGAACGCCTGGATGAACGTTTGGTGCAGGAGGGGTTGAAAAAACGAGGCCACCGACTGGAGGAGCTGGTGCTGTATGAGACGCCCACCAGCTATGCGACTTTGAGGCGGGAATGGATGGAAGGCGATGAATAAAGGATGGAATCTGCCGGAGCCATCAGTGTATCGACAATGGAAACTGCCGATGGTGGAAGTGTTTGAAACGGTAGAAGGAGAAGGAACAGCAGCGGGGTGGCCAACGGTATTTGTCCGCGTCTTCCACTGCAATCTGCGCTGCTCCTGGTGTGATACTCCCTACAGCTATGCACCGGCACAACCGGAGTATGAAGCGACGGTGGGGGAAATCGCGGCGGAAGCGCATCGCTATGCCAGCCACCGCATCTGTTTTACCGGTGGTGAGCCTTTGATGCATCGGGAGAAGTCCGCTGCACTGCTGGAAGCATTGGCGTGTCCGGAAAAGATCGAGGATGTGCATATCGAGACCAACGGCGCGATTGATCTCACTCCCTTTGATGCCTTACGCCGGGAGCGACCGTGGGGGGAGAAAGTCCGTTTTATCATGGATTGGAAACTGCCAAGGTCAAAGGAAGAGAGCCGAATGCTGGTTGACAACTTCAACTGTCTCACCCAGCGGGATGAAGTCAAATTGGTGATCGCAGATGAGCAGGATTTTCGTGCTGCCGTCGATGTGATCAATCGTCACTATCAGCGGGGGCAGATTCTGTTTAGCCCTGTTTTTGAGACCTTGCCGCCGCGAACGTTGGTGGAGTGGGTGTTGGCTGAACCTCTCCCTCATGTCCGTGTCAATCTGCAATTGCATAAATTTATCTGGGATCCTGCGGAAAGGGGTGTGTAACGATGGGGAAAAAAGCAGTTATCGTGTTGTCAGGTGGGCTGGATAGTACCACCTGTATGGGCTTGGCACAGGCAGAAGGGTATGAATTGTACCCACTCACCTTCGATTACGGCCAGCGCCATGACCGGGAGGTGGAACAGGCCAAGGCGATTGCCCACCATTACGAGGTGAAAGAGCACCGTATCGTGGACATCGGCTTTCTCAATCAGATTGGCGGCAGCGCCTTGACGGAGGATTCCATCTCCGTGCCGACGGAAGAAGAGGAAGGGATTCCCACCACCTATGTTCCGGCACGTAATCTGATCTTTCTCTCCCTTGCTGCCGCCTATGCGGAAGTAATCGAGGCGGAA
The DNA here is from genome assembly GCF_003046315.1 of Desmospora activa DSM 45169. Classification (NCBI taxonomy): domain Bacteria; kingdom Bacillati; phylum Bacillota; class Bacilli; order Caryophanales; family Thermoactinomycetaceae; genus Desmospora; species Desmospora activa. Next base: position 165,553 of record NZ_PZZP01000001.1, read on the forward strand.
GCGGTCTACACCGGGGTTTCCGCTGTCGACTACAGCGGCTATCCCGATTGTCGTCCCCAGTTTATTTCCCACTTGGAAGAGACGATTTGCCGTGCGACCAAAGCGGGAGAGGAAGGCCGCCCGATCCGGTTGGTAACACCCTTAATCCACCTCAGCAAAGGAGAGACGATCCGGGAAGGTCTCCGTTTGCATGTTCCTTATCATTTGACCACCTCCTGCTACCAAGGTGGAGAGGTAGCTTGTGGTGTCTGTGACAGCTGCCGCCTTCGTCGCAAAGGTTTTGCCGATGCGGAAGCGATCGATCCGATTCCATATGTCGACGGGGTGAAAGCTGGAGGATAAAATAAAGAGCCATTACGGCTCTCAGGTTTCCCCTGTTCTTCGGTTGGTGCTGATGGAGGGATTTGAACCCCCGACCCCTTCATTACGAGTGCGCCGCTTAACCGTGTATCACGAAAGACAACAAATTGGAGGATGTTAAACTCTTACTGCCAGTTTCCGCGATAGAAAATAAACCTAATTCCTTATGGATACGTTCTAAACACCGCAAAGGAGGAAAGCCACGGCACTGTGGATTGGGTTTCAATTCCTTATAGGTACGTTCTAAACCCATCAAAAGCCCATTACGAATAGCTTTTCCCGTCGAATGCAGAATACCACAATCCTCACTTAATTAACACCCCAAATTTTTGAAAACAGGCATTCCACAAGCTTTTTCACGACCGAGATATTGTTCGTCTATCCCCAGGGGTTTTTACGCTACTGGTGATCGACGACAAAGATTCAACGTCTTACGCACTTTTTATTGTCCATTTAAACTCTTTCGTTGTGGTGGATCGATACCCAAGGTGATAAACTAAGAGTACGATTAAACATTACCTTTTGTTCGCGGTACCCCATCAGGCAATATTGTTCTGTTTTTCTTTCCCGATCACGCCGTGAAGTCGGTCGACTTGGTTATCCGTCTCCATTCCGATGCAGTGGTAAGTCACTTCGCCGGAAAACCAAGCCTCCCCCCCAGATAACGCAATCCAGATTGCAAAAAGGGGCACTAGATTCGATTCAATTGAACTAGGAGGCCTATCAATTGTTCAAAAGAAAAATTGTATCAGCCTCGATCCTCTCATTGTGGACAATTATTTATGTTTATTTCGGATCATCTAACATTAATTTTTTTCCAATAGTTATAGTTGTATTTCTATCTACTATTTCTATATTCCTCTATGGAGTACCCATGTCATTCTTAGCTGACAAGCTTTCTAATGAAAATGTATGGCTTTCGCTTTTATATCATGCAATAGCAGGTTTCATATTTCCAGCTATTATTTTAATGCTAAAGGGTGATCTTGAATCGATAACAAAACTAAGTATCCACTTCGCTATATTCTTTTCATTCTTTTCAATGTCCTTTTGGGCTATTGACCAAGGAATGAAAAGAGCATTCCCCAATAAATAATGGGGTCGTCACCTCATATGGCACACTCGCTTAATTTAATCGCTACTGCACCCTCACCGCTTGAGGCTTTTATCTTGCCTATGCCCAAGCACACCAAAGCAAAAAACCGGCGTTAAATGCCGGTTTTTTGCTTTATAGGCTTACATTGACGTTAAACTCTGTCTTAGGTGTGAAAGGAAATAACATAAAAAAATCAACATGTTCTTGGGTATGGACCTCTATAATGTCTTCCTCCCAAAAACCACCACCTCCACCCCAATACAATACAAAGTAAAATTCATGAGATGGAGCCTGGTCATGGACACCATAAAACTCACCTCGTCCATCTTGAAAAACCTTTGCATAATAAAACGCGTCAATGTCTGGAGCAAGAGGAAGCAGGGGATTTCCGGAAGCCATAAACATTCTGTGATAAACATAATTATCGCCATACTCTACATTTCTAATCTCCATATCAGACTCTGGTGCCTTACCTTCATCAACTTCTTCACCATTTCTATAGCCTTTTGTTATCCCAGTTTGCGGATAAAACTCGATTTCATTTGGCGTAATCCCCCCTGATCCTCCAACATTGTAAGTAATGAAAGCATCTGTTCGAGTACGATAAGAAGTCCCCATCAGGTCGAACGATCGGTTATCCCCAGAAAACTCCTCATACCCACACAAATTTAAAAGTTCGCAGAATGGGTTAGGTGCTTTATCCATAGGGATAAATGTACTATATCTTAACCAAAATCCTGGATCCACTGGCCAATTTACATTACTGGAAGATGCTTTGCTGATTGACTTTTTATTGTTGTTTTTGTGTTTGTCAAATCTAAATTCAACTGCAGTTTCTGTAGAGGAACGAATAACTGTTCCAGCAACTTTCTTCTCGTAAAATAGCATTTCTTGTTGCTCTTCCGAAATGTCCTTTACTTTCTTTCCGAGTGCCTCTTTTATTTTATTAATTTCTTCCTCAGGAAGCTTTTTGCGACCAATTACGTTATATTGATAGACCTCATTTTCCTTTATATTCTTATCAATATACGTATTACCCTCAACATTGACTACCTTCTTACCATTACGATGAATTTCGTAAACACCATCTTCATCTGGTACTCCTGACCATGTGATCTTAATATGGTCTGATCCAACAACGGTATTGATGTTACTGTTAACCATCTCATGATGAACCTTTGATGTATTAGCTGTACTCTTCGACGATTTGGAAAACATATCTTCATTCGCTTCCAACTCTTTAGCTATTTGTTGTTCATCTTTCAACGTTGATGTATGCATCACAATTTCATCAATCTTGTTTTTTTCATCATACGCCTCAACCCTATATATGTAGGGTTGATCAGACTTTAAGTTCTGATCCGTCAGCTCACCTCTTTTTTCGTTGATTGAACCATCTTCTAACCTCCTTTTAGGTAGAACGTTCTCTCTATATGCTTCTTTACGTCAAAGACGCTTGAAGTAGCGCTTGACCAGCTCTTTCCTGTTAAGAAGCCCTCGCTCCTTCTCTTCTCTTTCATTCATGATGGGGCCCTTTTTTTGTGTACAATAGGAGCAACATCATAGGAAAGATGATCGCCTTTCTATTGGAGAGAGAACGAATTCAGGGAATGATAAGCTTTCTAAAAAACATGTTTGCTGTCGCGCAACAATATTCGGTAATGGGGAACAGGTAATGTTGGAATGGGAGTGAAAGTATAGATGCGTGTAGCTGTGGATAAATTCAAGGGGATATGGGATACAGAGCTGCTGTTTCAGCAAATCACAGCGGGATGTAGTGAGCGTTGGCTGCTGGATAGCTGTGGCAAAGGGCGCTATACGGTGATGGCGTGGGAGCCGTGGAAGCAGATACCACTGTGGGATGTCGGAGGAGATGATCCGATGGAGGCGTTGGAAGAGGTGTTGGCTCACCTTCCCTGTGTAAATGCGCCGAAGGAGGCGCCCCCTTTTTTAATGGGAGTGCTTGGTTGGCTGGGCTATGAGCTGGCCTGGCGCTGGCACCGGATCGGACAGCCGAAACCCCGTCACCTCCCCCTGCCTGACGGAATGTGGATGGTTCCGCGCAAAGTGATTGTCCTGGATGCCCGTTTGGATGAAGCATGGATCTGTGTGCTGGATGAGACAGACCCGGAAACGAAGCTGGCGCACCTGTCAAAACAGCTACTTCAGTTGCAGGGAGAAACGGAGGCATGCCAACAGACTGGGGAAATTCTGACACCTGTGACACCCGTGATTACCCGCCAGCACTATCGTCACCAAATCGGACATATTAAAGATGCGATTGCACGGGGGGATATTTACCAGGCCAACTTTACCTACCGTGTACAGGGGCAGGTGATGGGAACACCGTGGGAATTGTTTCAGGTGTTGCGCCGTACCAACCCCGGTGCCTATGCGGCTTATATCGAAGGGGAAGGTTACGCTATCCTTTCTTCCTCGCCGGAACAATTTGTGCGCTGGTCGGGAGACCACATTGAAACCAAACCGATCAAAGGAACCCGTCCCCGTGGTGCCACTCCGGTGGCAGATGCGAAAGAGAAGGCGAGATTGGCTGCCAGTGAAAAGGATCAGGCTGAATTGGTGATGATCGTCGATCTGGAGAGAAACGATCTGGGGCAGGTGTGTGAAATCGGCTCGATCCGGGTGCCGCGGCTGTTTGAGTTGGAGCCCCATCCGACGGTATGGCACCAAGTGGCGGCAGTGGAAGGACGGCTAAAGTCTGGGGTCAAACCCAGGGATATCTTTGGTGCCATATTTCCGGGGGGTTCCATCACTGGGGCACCCAAATTGCGCTCCATGCAAGTGATTCACGATATGGAAACTGGGCGCAGAGGGATATATACCGGCTCGATTGGATATATCGACCCCCGTGGTTCCGCCGAATGGAATATCGCCATCCGTACCATGATCTGGGCCGGCGGCCGGGAAGCGAATCTCTCTTATCACGTGGGGGGCGGGATTGTGTGGGATTCAGACCCCGATGCGGAGTATGAGGAGACCCTGGCTAAAGGGCGTGGCATGTTGGAGGCGATTCAGCAATGGTCGGCGAAAAAGGTGAAACAATGAAGTGGATCGTCAATGGAGAAATCGTACCAGAAGGGGATGCGGGGTTATCGTTTGGAGATAGAGGGGCACTGCTGGGGGACGGGCTGTTTGAAACTTTTCGGGTGGAGCAAGGAGTACCGTTGTTTATGCGGGAACACCTGAAGCGGTTGCGGGAAGGGATGCAAATCTTACGATTTGCTGTGATGCCGGATGAGAAGGAGCTTATCGCCGGAATCCGGCAGGCTCTTGTGGTGAATGGCGTTGAGAGCGGCTATCTCCGCCTTACCGTCACCCGGGGGACGGGTTCATTTGCTCAGCCCTTGGCGGCGTTGACAGAGCCGGTTTGGTGGGTAGAGGCACGGTCAATGCCATTGCAAATGGGTGTATTGGAGCATGGGGTAGAAGCGATCGTCGCCTCCACCTGCCTAAACCCTCATTCCCGCTTGCGCCGAGTGAAGTCCCTCAACTTTTTAGAAAACGTGCTGGCCAAACAGGAAGCACGGGATCGTGGGGCGGACGAAGCGATTTTTCTCACTACAGATGAAGCGGTGTCGGAAGGGGCTTCCGCCAATCTGTTTCTGGTGAAAAAAGGAGTCTGCTATACTCCATCCCTTGCTTGTGGACCGCTGCCGGGTGTGGTGCGGGGGTGGGTGCTGGCCACCGCGGCACGTCTCGGTCTTACCGTTGTGGAGCGATCGCTCCAGCCGGGTGAATTAACGGCAGCCGATGAGTTGTTTTTTACCAATTCCACCTGGGGGCCGTTTCCCTGTGTGGCGGTGGATGGTGTAACGATAGATAGCGGGAAGCCGGGGCCTTATACCTGTAAATGGATGGAGCAATGGCAAGAGGAAGTGGCTGCCCAGATCGAGGCGGATAGAAAGAATCATTCAGCTTCATTTGATGCAAACGTCAACACTTTTTCACAGAAAGAGTGAGAGGGTTGATTGCAGGAAAAAAAGGAAAAGGATAGACTCAGGATGATTAGGGGCCCCTTGGTCACATTTAAGGAATAATCCCACAGGCACGTCCATAGATTGAAATGGAAAGGATCGGATAGGATGAATTTGATGAAAAGGGAAGGGTTGCACCTCCTATGCTGGATGGTGGCGGTGGTAGTGTTAACCGCTTGTGGTGCCGCGACAGAACATGATCATCAGGATCATGGAAAAGAGCAAACGCAGGATGCCGATGTGGAAGCGCCCCTTGAAACAACAGTCACGTTTGCGCCGGAAACAGTACAAGCGGGAGAAGAGACGACCGTCCGAATCGAAATCACGCAAAACGGAGAAACGGTTAAGGATGCGAATCAAGTTAGCTTCGACGTCTGGCCTGAAGGTACCTCAGCAGAAGAACGAGAAAAAGTGGAAACTGAGCTGGTGAATGGTGCTTACCAAGGGACCTACTCCTTTCCTGAAGCGGGTGAGTACCATGTGATGTACCATATCACCGCTCGGGGTGATCATCGGATGGATACGGTCGAAGTGTCTGTCCAGCCTTAAATAGGAGCGCCTTTCCCTGAGGAAAGAGGGGAATGAAGGTGGGACGGGAGCGATGGAGCGTTTGGTTGGCGTTGACAGCAGGCGTGATTGTGGTAGGAAGCTGGTGGTGGCTGGATCACGTACCCCAACCGATCACACAGCCGACAAGTGCAGTCGGGATCAACAGTGAACCGATACCGGAGTTTACGTATACCAATCAGGATGGGGAAGCCTTTGGTTTTTCCCAGTTGAAGGGGAAAGTGTGGATCGCCAACATTGTGTTTTCTCGGTGTCCGGATGTGGGCTCACCGATGACGGCCAATTTGACCCGAATTCAGGAGCAGTTAAAGGAAGAGGGAGCGGAAGTGGAGTTGGTCTCTTTTAGTGTCGATCCACTCCATGATACACCACAAGTATTGAAACAGTACGGAAATAACTTACGTGCCGATTTTTCCAACTGGAACTTCCTCACCCATGATGAGCCGACGGTGATGCATCGCTTTTTACAGACGTCGTTTCAGGCACCGGTAGAGGTAACATCACTCGCGGGCGAAGAACCGTTGACGATCGATCATTCCACCCGTCTGTATGTGATGGATCCCACTGGTCGTGTGATCACCAGCTATGATGGACTGCAACCGGATATGGATGCCATCGTCCGTGATGTGATGGCTTTAGGTGGAGCGGATGGATTGATGGCGAAGAAACAGTAAAAAGCGATTGGATTGTCTTCACAAAAAAATCCCCCTTCAAGTAGCTTGACGGCTTGAAGGGGGATTTTTTTGTTTTCATCAATAGTTGGCATATACATAGGGGTCCTTTGGCGCTTCAATCTTGCGGTATTCCACCGCCTTGATCCGGGGGAGCTGACCTTGGTTCGTCGTTACTTCACCCAACGGCCCCGTCACCTCGATCCAGTCCCCCTCTTTTAACGAATCGGAGCCGGGAATAGAGGCAAAGATCCCGATGACGCTGGCATCAGCGGCACAACAAGTCATGGCGTAGCGGGAGACGAGAATTACATCATCAGGCATATCTTTCGCCCGAAAGACAAAACCTTTGATTTGTGTCGGTTTGTCGCTTAATTCATCGGTATACATCTGAACGGTAGTGAGACGGTCGATGTAGTTATCATCCTTAAAGGTGATCACGTTGGCACTTTTTAGTTCATTCAACAAGTCGTCATAATAAGAATTGGCATCGAGCGGCTGGGTGTCCGCGTCTGTGGAGGGGTTGGAGTCCGACACCTCTTCCGGGCTCCGTTCTCCCTGCCGCATCTCTGTCTCCTCTTTTGTAAGGACGCGTTGTTGTTGTTGCATCGCTTCGGGAGAAAGGTAATTGACTCCCTTCTTGCTAGCCATCGAGGCGTCCAATTCACCGGGTTGGGCAAATAAATAGGCGGCAACTGGCAATAGCAGCATCAAATAGCCCCATTTTCCAACAGGATGCAGAGCGGCGTTTTTGACGTTCCATATCTGCACCATGCCCAACAACATTAACAAAACGGTGCCCACAACGACAAAGGGAAGCAGCCGCGGGTTGATAAAGAGGCCGATCTGACCGCTGACGACTAACGTCATTAACATCAATGCCGTTCCAAAACAGATGACGATACGTAAGAAAGCGCCCATCAGAGAAGTCCCCCTTTAGAATCCCATTAAGATGTACAACCCGATCGCAACCAGCGTCAACAGCGTGGATGCGACGATAAAAAACAGCATCACACTTCGCTTAAAGGTGCCTGACATCATCAATACATTTTTTAAGTCCAACATTGGTCCATACACCATAAATGCCAGCAAGGGAGCCGGCCCCATCGCCGTGCGGAACGAAGCGGCTACAAAGGCGTCAGCAGAGGAACAGAGGGACATCCCAAAAGCTAATCCCATCATCAGCAGGATGGCTAACCATTCGTTTTCAGCGAAATCGCGGATGGCACCCATCCCGACAAAGGTTTGAAAGGAGGCGGCGATCAAAGCTCCCATGACGAAGTATTTGCCCATATCCATAAACTCAAAGACGGAATGATAAAGCGCATGGCCAAAACGGTCTTTCTTGATGCCACTGTGGTCATGACAGTCGTGATGATGATCGTGATCATGGTTATGGTCATGGTTATGGTCATGATCATGATCGCACTGATCCGTATGTACTTTTGATACTTCCGGCTTTAATACGTCCCGCTTAAAAAACCAGAAAAAGAGGACACCCATTACCCAGGCGACAAAGGCGGCCAACAACAGGCGAGCCAAGGTCATATCCCATGCATTGCCGAAAGCGATATACGTGGATACGATGGTGACCGGATTGATTACAGGTGCGGCCAACAGAAAGGTAAAGGCGATATACGGAGGCAATCCTTTTTGAATGAGCCGTTTGCTAACGGGTACCACGCCACATTCGCAAACAGGCAGCAACAGCCCCAGACAGGAAGCAAAGGGGATCGACAGCAAAGGGTTTTTCGGCACCCAGCGCCACACCATCTCTTCATTTACATAGATATGGATTAGGCTGGAGACCAATACGCCGATCAGGATAAAAGGAATACCTTCGATAAAGATACTGAGAAAGATTGTCGCCACCGTTTGTACTTTTAGCGGCATTTCAGGCAGAGACCAAGCATCCGGCCAGCTTAACTGAGCGATTGTATCGATGCCGAACATAATCAGATAGAGAAAGCCCAGCAACACCAGTAGACCCGTAATCTCCACATAATATTCCCGTAGCCATTTTAACATGCCGATTAACCCTCCCGCTGCCTGTTTGTTACTAGTGCCCCATCTGGTATCTTTGATTGTGTTATGGGAGGGATGGATTTCCGAATGAGCGACTTTGCCACGCATGGAGCGAAGTCGGAAATCCACTCCCGACCGCCCAACTTTTGTTGATGGGGTACTATTCTATTCTCGTAAATAAGAGACATTCGGAAAAATAGAACGAAATTGCGTTGAAGCAACACAATTGTACAAGAACTGTCGCTCTTATTATACCCGTCAAAAGTATGAATCCAAGTTTATCGTAATAATTTCGATTTACAACAAATCGTATTCATTCTATAATAGGGTTGGAAATGAAAACAACGTCGTTCCAGTAATCAACGGGGGTGTAAAGATTGGAAAGAAGCGTTAAAGCGCTCACCATATTATTTATGGCGGTCACTTTGATGATTGCCGGATGTAGCACCGGGGCTCAGGAGTCGGAGCAAAAGGAAAAGCTGACCGTTTACGCCAGTGTCTATCCGCTGGCTGACTTTGCACAAAAAATCGGCGGAGACCAGGTAGAAGTGATCAACATGGTTCCCGCAGGTGTAGATCCACACGATTTTGAACCGACAGCTAAAGAATTAGCCCGATTGAGTGAATCAGACATTTTTCTATATAATGGTGCCGGGTTTGAAGGCTGGGTCGATAAAGCAAAAGGAATCGTCAATCAAGAACAGACGGAAGTGGTCGACCTGTCCCAACACGTGGATCTGATTGCCGTTGATGAGCACGATGAACACGGCCACGACGATGAAGAACATGCCGATGAGGCTGATCATGATGATGGCCACGACCATGGTGATACCGACCCCCATGTCTGGCTGGATCCCAATCGCGCCAAGCAACAGGCGGAAGCGATTCGCGATGTGTTGATCAAAAAAGACCCGGATCATCAATCGACTTACGAGGAAAATTACAAAGCATTGGAATCCCGCTTTGATGAGTTGGATGCCAAATTTGAAGAAGTGGTTAAATCGGGGAAAAAGGATACCATTGTTGTATCCCATGACGCTTTTTCCTACCTGGCTGACCGCTACGGTTTTAAGCAAGTAGCCATCTCTGGTTTATCCCCTTCCGCTGAACCCAGCGCCAAAAAGATGAAAGAGATCGTCGATACGGCGAAGGAGCAAAAGGTCGACTATATCTTCTTTGAAACCTTGGTCAGTGGAAAAGTGGCAGAAGCCGTCAAAAATGAAGTAGGCGCCGAAGCCCTTGTCCTCAATCCGCTGGAAGGATTGACAAAAAAGCAGGAACAAGATGGGGAAGATTATTTCTCCCTGATGGAAGCCAATGCCGATAATCTGGCAAAGGCTTTAGAGGCGGAGTGAGGAAGGGTTTTTGTAAATCAATTGAATCAAATCAAAGGGGAGGTGGACTCATCATCCCACCTCCCCTTTGGTAGTTTAAAGTTAGTATTCAGTTAAAACATCCAACTCTAATTTACATTTAGCACAAAAATATCCCATCTTTTTTGCGCTGCATTCATACACTGGTACAGGATTGACCGGGGGAGGGAGCGTTGGCATGAGAGTGGAGATCAACCTTACCAGAGATGAGTATGACGCGGCTGTCGCTTGCATTGAACGGCGTTATCGCGAATGTCGCCGTAAATTGATGGAAGGGGACCGTTTGGGGCGAAGTATTAAGCGTTATCGTGATGAATCGTTGTTGTTAGAACGAGTGTTGGAAGAATTATTATACGCGCAACCGAAAAACGACCCCATGATCCCGTAGGATTGTGGGGTCGTTTTTTACGATTACGGATGGCAGGAATTGCACCTGCATGCCTTCCGGGTCGGCCGTTTTTCGTCACACATCCGTCTAATGGATCAGCAAGGGGTTCACCCGGCTTTCCCTTACGGATCGAAGCTGGAGCGGGTTTATAAAAAGATTCGCAGGGTGTAAACAATTGCCAGCCAACATGGAATACTTAGCATCATTGCATTGATCAGACCGATGACTTGGTTCATGAAAGACACCCCCGTCGTTTGTTATTTTTATTATATCGGTTCAAAGTGTGAGGGGAAGGGGGTTCGATCATTTGTAATCCACCTTTAATATTCTGTAACATTGCATAACGAAACCGCAAAGGTGATCTCCGGTCTCCCATGAGGTATAATGATGACGATTTGCGTGGAAAGGGTGGGAAGACGACATGGACGAGGATTTCTCTGTAGCAGAATCGATCTATCAACAATACCCATCCTGGCGAGTATTGGCGGAATCGCTGGATGAGCCTACCCCGCTTGCCTACGGTGTAGAAGAGGCGGTAGGGGAAGCGGTGGCACGGGAAGTGGTACCTCCGACGCTGCGAATCTGGCGGGGGCCACAGGCGTTGGTGGTGGCCAAAAAAGATCTGCGTCAGCAGCGAGCGGTGGATGCAGCGGGGATGATGAAGCAGGTGGATTGGCCTGTCTATGTGCGGCAAAGCGGCGGGACAGCAGTGCCTCATGGGGCGGGAACCGTGAATCTGTCCTTATTTCTTCCGCGCCCCCGCAAAATCGAATGGACCATCGATGATATCTATCGGGGGTTGGGGCTTCCTCTAATACGGATGTTGCGGGATGCTTACGGATTGGAGCCTTATTTTGGCGAGGTTCCTGGCTCTTTTTGCGACGGCCGTTTTAATGTCGTGGTGCAGGGGAAAAAAATCGTCGGCACTTCGCAGGTATGGAAAGGCGGACCGGCAGGGCTGACATCCAAACGGCCAGGGTATATTTTGGCTCATGCTACGCTCCTTACCACCATCGACCGCGAACAAGCGGTATCCGCTTTAAATGCCTGGTATCAGATGGCGGAAGGAACACGTCCTGTCTATATCGATACGGTGGCTACTTTGGCCAGCTTTGTTCCACCGGCACAAGCGCAGGATAAGCCGGTGGTATCCGCACTGCTGGAAGCGATCCGCTCTCTCGTGAAAAATTATCGCTTGGAACAGGAACCAACCCCACAGGAACGGGAAGCGGGGCCGAAATACGATGAAAATGCCGATCCTGAAACCTATCGCAAAAAACCTTCTTAAACAACGAGAGGGAAGAAAAGATGGCAGCGATAAAGGAAAACGAGAACGAGAAAAAAGGATCATTGATGAGTTATATCCTACGAGAGATAAGAAACCATTTTTGGTGGGAGTTGCTTGTAAGGGGAATCGGATTTATATTAAAAGGAATGGTTCGATTGATAAAAGGATTATTTCAGTGAACATCCCCCATCATACGAAAAGACGGAGGGGGTTTGGGCTACAAGGACCATACTGCCTCTGAAATCGATGTCTCTCTCCTACCCGAAATTTTTTCGGGTTATTTTTGTGGGATGCAGCTGTTTTCATATCAGACAGGAATGTCATCACCATCCTGTCATATCTTTGAAAAGAGCTTATCGGTTTTCGATTGGGATAAATTCTTGTTTTTTCCAAAGGAAATTTTGCTCGTTTCCTGAAGGAAATACCGTTTCGTTCGTCGAATAAATAGCGACGCGAAAATGAGGAGGATTTATTGTGATTTGAGGAGTTTAAACCTTCTCAGACTTAAGTCTGAGTCAAGGTCTTACAAACGAATCAGCGCTTTGTTGTAGCCGCTGGTCGTCCTGTTGCCGGAAGCGTCAATGATTGACGCTTGTTACAATGATTGTAGCTTAGTGATGGTGTTTACCATAGAAAAGAGGGATTAGGTGTGGAAAATGTAATTAGGTAACAAGCAGGCAGGAACTTGATACTGATTCTTATCCTTGTGATGCTGATATGAGAGATCACGTGGGAATGGAACACGATAGCATCGTTTGGCGAGCGATACCACAATACCACAACAGCGCTGATCGATGCGATACGAATAAAAGGAGTGACGGGGTTTGAACACCTTCAAGCGATTGAAGGCCTTTTTTTGGCCGTACAAAGGTAATTTTCTCATATCGATCTTTACATTGTTGTTGGTAACCGGGGTTACGGTCGTCTATCCATTGGTGTTAAAAGTCACCATTGACGACGTGATCGGGGCGGGAAGATACGAATTGGTGCCCTGGATTGCCATCGGCTTTTTACTCCTCATGGGGTTAAAAGCGGTGGCGTCTTTTTTTCACCAGTACTACGGGGATCTGTTTGGAATCCGTGCGGTATATGAGCTTCGAAATGCATTGTATCAAAAGTTGGAGCGGTTGCCGTTTCGCTTTTATGATAACGCCAAGACCGGTGACTTGATGTCTCGTTTAACCGCGGATGTGGAAGCGTTTCGCTTCTTTCTCTCCTTTGGCTTTGCCCAGTTTATCAACTTTATCCTGATGGTTACCTTTGGACTGGGGATTATGTTGTGGCTGAGCCCGTCGTTAGCGATTGTGACACTGTTGGCACTACCGTTTTTGTCGGTGGTAGTGTATCGCTTCGATCAAAAAGTGCATCCCGCCTTTAAAAGCATCCGCCGCTCCTTTGCCGATCTGACGACAAAGGTGCAGGAAAACATCAGCGGGATGAACACAGTGAAGGCGATGGCGCGGGAAGATTTTGAGATAGACAAATTCCATCGACGCAACCAGCAATATAAACAGACCAACATCGAAACCGGCAACATCTGGGGCACCTATATGCCGTTGATGGAGCTGATCGGCAGTATCTGTGTCGTCGTTTTACTGGCTTATGGCGGCTGGATGGTGATTGAAGGGAATCTGCTGCTGGGAGAGCTGGTCGCCTTTTTCAGCCTTGTCTGGTATATTATCGGGCCGTTGATGTTCCTGGGATTTATCATCAACACCTTCTCCCAGTCCAAGGCGGCGGGTGAACGGTTGCTGGAGGTGTTGGACGAACCGGAAGATATTCAAAACGAAGCGGGAGCGGTAACGCAGGACCGCCTGAGGGGGCATGTCACGTTCCGTAATGTCTCCCATCGCTATCCAGGGACAGAAGAGTGGGCATTGCAAGGAATCGATCTGGATGCGCCTCCCGGCAAAGTGATTGGTTTGATCGGATCCACGGGAGCGGGTAAAACTTCGCTTACCCAGTTAATCTCCCGCTTCTATGAGGCGACCTCCGGTGAACTTCTGATCGATGGCCGCCCGATTAAGGAATACGATCTCCATTCGCTTCGGAAAAACATCGGGGTGGTGTTCCAGGAGTCGTTCCTGTTTTCCTCCACCATCCGTGACAACATTGCTTACGGCAATCCCAATATCAGCATGGAGGAGATCCAGCAAGCGGCCCGGCGTGCCCAGGCTCACGATTTTATCATGGGCTTTCCCGAGCAATATGACACCATGTTGGGCGAGCGGGGGCTGGGTCTTTCCGGAGGGCAGAAGCAACGACTGGCAATCGCCCGCGCGTTGGTGATCAACCCCAGTATCCTTATCCTGGATGATGCTACCAGCGCGGTCGATATGGAGACAGAACACAAGATTCAAGCTGCTTTCCGCGAAGTGATGAAAGGGCGAACCACATTTATCATCGCCCACCGTATCTCCTCCGTCAAACAAGCGGATGAAATCCTGGTGCTGGATCAGGGTAGGGTTGTGGAACGGGGAACTCACGACGAATTGTTGCAAAACGAAGGTCTCTATCGCCGTATTTTTGATATTCAATTTAAAGACCGGCAAGCGGTCCACACTACTTAAGGGGGTGAAAGGATGACACCATCCAAACCACGGCGGGAACGGTTCCAATACTCCAATGAAATGGTAATCGACAAACCCTTCAACTGGTCGCTCATGGCCCGCCTGTTTCAATATATTAAACCGTATACCACCCGCCTGTTGCCGCTGGCGATCCTGGCGGTGTTGGTCTCCACCGCGGCCCGGTTGTTTGCTCCGTTGATGATCAGCTTGGCGATTGACCATGCTTTGGTGAATAAAGACGGGCAACTGTTGACCATTTTTGTCAGTGTAATCGCCGCGATGTACATTCTCAACTGGCTTGCCAACACACTCCGCATCCGCTGGACGCAACAATTGGGGCAGTCGGTTATCTACGATCTGCGCCAGCATCTGTTTCAACATATCCAACGCCTTTCCCACCGCTTTTTTGATCAGCGGTCGGCAGGGTCGATTCTGGTACGGATCACCAACGACATCAACTCGCTTCAGGAGTTGCTGACCAACGGGATTGTCAATGTGATCATGGATATTCTCCTGTTGGTGGGGATTATTGTGATGCTAACCGTGCTCAGTCCCAACCTGACGGCGGCGATCCTTGTGGTACTGCCGTTGATGTTTTTAATCTCGGTCAAATTGCGCCGCCTAATCCGCCGTTCCTGGCAAAATGTGCGCATGAAACAGTCGATTATCAACTCCCATCTCAACGAAAGCATTCAAGGGATGCGCGTCACCCAGTCCTTTACCCAAGAAAAGGAGAATATGAGCTTTTTTACGCGGCTTAACCAAGACAATTTTGATGCTTGGAACGACGCTAGCAAAAAAAGTGCCGTCTTTCGCCCGTTTGTGGAGATGACAGGGGCCATCGGTACAGCGATTCTGATCGTTTACGGCTCTTATCTGGTGCGAGTCGACGCCCTTACTGTAGGGGCATTGGTCGGCTTTGCCATCTACATCGGCAACTTTTGGGAGCCGATCTCCCGTCTGGGTCAAGTGTATAACCAACTGCTGATGGCGATGGCTTCTACTGAGCGCATCTTTGAATTTCTGGATGAAAAGCCGTCGGTGCCGGAGAAAAACGACGCCCAATCCCTGGGACAAATCCAAGGCCGGGTGGAGCTAGATGGTGTGGTTTTCTCCTATGACGGCAAGCGGCGGGCGCTGGACGGAATCGAACTCACTTTCCAGCCGGGACAAAAAGTGGCACTGGTCGGCCATACCGGCTCTGGCAAAACCTCCATCGTTAACTTGATCTGCCGCTTCTATGATCCGACAGCGGGAAGTGTCCGTATCGACGGTCATGATCTGCGCGATCTCAAACTGGATGACTTGCGCTCCCAGGTGAGTATTGTGTTACAGGAGACGTTTATCTTTTCCGGTACGATCATGGAAAATATTCGCTTTGGACGTCCGGCAGCAACTGATGAGGAAGTAAAAGCGGCGGCAGAAGCGGTAGGAGCTAATGCCTTTATCCAGCGTCTGCCCAAAGGTTATGACACCGAAGTGGAAGAGCGTGGCAACATCTTATCCACCGGAGAGCGGCAACTGTTGAGCTTTGCCCGTACCTTGCTGGCTGATCCGCGCATTATTATCCTGGATGAAGCGACAGCCAGCATTGATACGGAGACGGAGCTAAAAATCCAAGAGGCGATGAAAACCCTCTTGGCCGGACGTACCGCCATTTTGATCGCCCACCGGCTGTCCACCATCCGCGACGCCGACAATATCGTCGTCCTGGAAAACGGTCGCATCATTGAACAGGGTGATCATCATCAGCTGATGGAACGGCGAGGTGAATACCACAACCTCGTCACCGCTCAGTTTCGGGTATTGGATGTGGGGTGAGGGAGTGTAGAGTCGGAAACGGCCCTACCTCTTAGGAATGATCAAGCTTTGCCAATAAAATGTGGGATGCTCAGATCTGAGCATCCCCGTTTTTGTGTGTCCGAAGAGGGTTGATGTAGGCTAAGATTGTTGAACCCTGGTAAGAAACGAGTTGCTCTTACCACTCCCCAAAAAGGGGGTTCGAGCAATGCCGTTTTCCAATCTATGATTGAAACAGTGGGCTTTCAGATGGTAACTTACTGTAAAATGAAGAAAAGATCATGGCCGTTGCAAGTGAACATTAAATTTGTATCGATCGCCGCGGTAGACGGATTTAACCAGTTCAAGCGGGTGTTGATTCGCAAGGTAACTGGAGCGCTCAATCAGTAGAACAGGAGAGCCTTTTTGAATTTGTAAATGTTCGGTTTCACTCGCTCGTGCCACCGTCGCTTCTAGGGTTTGCGTGGCATGCCCGATTTTGAGACCTAGCTGGGTTTCGATATATTCATATAGCGATCCATAGACGTGGGCTTCCGTCAAACCGGAAATCAATTTTACCGGCAAAAAAGTGGTTTCTAAAGCCATGGGCAGGTTATCCGCCAGCCGAACCCGTTTGATCACATTGACGGGCTCCCCTTCCGCTAATTTTAACCTTTGTATGATCTTTCCCTGTGCCGGTTCTACGGTGAACTGGAGTAAGCGGGTTTCCGGCTTTAGCCCGCGGGAAAGCATGTCTTCCGTAAAACTGGTCAAACCTTGCAGTGGTTGTTCGATTTTATTGCTGGCGACAAACGTTCCTTTCCCTTTGATTCGGTAGAGATACCCATCGCGGACCAGGTTGTTAATCGCTTGTCGCACGGTCATCCGGCTGATCCTATATTGTTCCGATAAGACACGTTCAGACGGAATCATATCCCCTTCTTTTAGTTCCCGTTTTTCGATCGAGTCTTTTAAGCGTTCTTCCAACTGATAGTAAACCGGGATGGGCGAGTTTTTATCCAACATCAAAGATCTTCCCCTTTTTTGCGAGGTGCTGACAGGCAGATTCATCGGCTAAGACGGTAACATCCGAGTGTTGTTTTAAGGCTGATGCAGGAAAGTCTGCATCCACAGGCCCTTCGATTAGACGGGCAATTGCTTCCGCTTTGGTGTGGCCCGCGGCCAAAAGTAAGATTTGGCGACTGCTTAAAATCGAGGCGATTCCCATGGTGATCGCATGGGTGGGGATCTCCTCTTTTCGCTGGAAAAAGTGGGCATTGGCATTGCGGGTAGATTCCGTCAGTTTAACCACATGTGTGCGAGAGTCAAAGGAAGTACCCGGTTCGTTAAATCCGATATGTCCGTTGCGGCCGATTCCCAGTAGTTGTAAATCGATTCCGC
Source organism: Desmospora activa DSM 45169 (assembly GCF_003046315.1). Taxonomy (NCBI): domain Bacteria; kingdom Bacillati; phylum Bacillota; class Bacilli; order Caryophanales; family Thermoactinomycetaceae; genus Desmospora; species Desmospora activa. The sequence continues at coordinate 183,066 of NZ_PZZP01000001.1, forward strand.
CATAACGGGAAATCTGCTGTTCATAGCGGTGACACTCCGCAGCGAGATCGGTTGCATCTCCAGCGGGAATGTGCGTCCGATGTGACACACAATCCAGGTGGTCAAAGAGACGGGTTTGCATATAGGTATGATAGCTATTGGGGTGATCTCGTTTCAAGCCGACGTATTCATCTAGATTAAACGTGACCACCTCTTTGTAGGACGTTCCGTTTTGGCGATGATCCGCTACCAATTCGCGATAAATCCCCTCTGGAGTGCTGCCGGTGGCAAATCCCAGCACGGAAGGTGGTTGAGTTTGAACCAGCTGGATGATGTGCGCAGCAGCCCAGCGGTTCATCTCCTGTGCGTTTGGAACTTGAATGACTCGCATGTCCATACCCCTCCACTACAACGAATCTTTGTGCCCATCGATCAAAACCTTTCTTCCATTATAAAGCAAAAGTAGTGGTATAGACAACTAGCCGTTTAAATGATATTCTAAAAACTGAGAAGCTTTTATCCTTGAAAGGAGGGGTTTTATGGCTTTTTTACAACCTTCCTTGATTCGACTCCAGGAACCGATAGGTGAGCCACAGGATGCGATTCGTATCGCCGGTGATCTTTTACAGAAAAACAATCATGTAGAGGCGCGGTATGTAGATGCCATGGTGGCTGCCTATCAGAAGCATGGTCCTTATTTTGTCATTGCACCCGGTATCGCGGTTCCCCATGCTCGACCGGAAGACGGGGTGATTCGTGCAGCGGTTTCCATGGTGCAAATGACAGAGGGTGTTGCCTTTGGAAGTGAAGCCAATGACCCCGTCTATCTGATTTTTGCACTGGCTGCAGATTCCAATCAAAACCATCTACAATTGTTGCAGAGACTGTCCCTTCTTTTGGGGAATGAAGAAAATGTGGAGCGATTGCGAAACGCAAAGGCACCCAATGAAATTCGAAATTTTTTGAAGGAGAACTCCATATGAAAAAGATATTGGCGGTATGTGGATTAGGGCAAGGAACGAGCTTGATATTAAAGATGAACATTGAGCAAGTTCTCAGTGAAGAAGGCGTACAAGCGGAGGTGGAGCATGTGGATGTTTCCGCCGCCTCCAGTATGACGGCGGATCTGATCGTAACCAGCCGGGAGTTGGCGCAAAACCTGCAAAACGGGGAGGCTCGGGTGGTGACAGTACAAAACTTTTTCGATGTCAATGAGATACGTTCAGCGCTAAACGAACATCTCTAATTCGATTGAGGGTGGTGGATGGTCATGGATGTGATTGTTTGGATTGCAACCAATGTCTTTGGAACACCCGCGATCTTGCTCGGTTTTATCGTCCTAATCGGGCTACTGCTGCAAAAGAAGAATGTCAGCCAGGTGATTAGCGGAACCTTTAAGGCCATTATCGGTTTTTTAATCATCGGGGCCGGTGCCCAGGTCATCATCAGCGCGTTAAATTTGTTTGAACCGATGTGGAAAGAAGTGTTTGGCATCACCGATAAGAGCTTTTCCGGCTTTATCGGACAGGAAGCGTTCAATAACCGTTTTGGAAGCGCTGTCACTTTAGCGATGGCTCTCGGATTTTTGTTAAATGTGGCCTTGGCCCGCTTTACCCGCTTTAAGTATATCTATCTAACCGGGCATATGATGTTTTGGACCACAACCATCTTTGCGGGAATCATTATCCAATCGGCGGGTACAGATGCACCCTTCTGGAAGTTGGTTCTGTTTTTAAGCTTATTTATGGGCCTTTATTGGACATTGCAACCGGCTTTAACCCAACCGTTGATGCGTCGCATCACCGGAAACGATCAGATTGCTCTTGGGCATACGTCGGCGTCAGTGGCTCTGTTGGGAGCCGGGCTGGGGAAACTGTTTGGTAATCGGGAAAACGACTCGGAGAAGATTAAATTACCCTCAGGGTTGGAATTTTTACGTGATTCCAATGTGATTACCGCTCTATCCATGGGTGTGCTGTTTTTGGTGGGGGCGATTATGGTTTCCACCAAGGGAACGCCGGGAGCGCAAGAGTTGATTGCAGCGGCAGGGGAGCAAAATTTCTTGGTCTACTCAATCGTGCAGGCGCTGACCTTTGCCGGGGGGATTGCCATCGTATTGATGGGGGTGCGCATGTTTATCGGTGAACTGGTACCGGCTTTTAGGGGAATCGCCACCAAAATTGTGCCGGGAGCAAAACCGGCGTTGGATGTTCCCGTTGTCTTTCCTTATGCGCCCAATGCGGTCACCCTGGGTTTTCTCGGTACGCTGGTCGGCGCACTGTTGTGGCTGTTGGTACTGGGTCAAACCATCGGTTATGTGTTTGTGCCCACTATGATCGTCCTCTTTTTCCACAGTGCTGCGGCGGGGGTCTTTGGAAATACGACCGGTGGCGTTCGCGGTGCGCTGTTGGGCGGGTTTGCCACAGCGACAGTGGTCGCTTTTGGTCAGTTTGCGATGGTGCGGATGTTGCTGCCTGACACCATTCCCGATACCGCCATGTGGGCGGCAGACTCGGATATGTTTATCCTGGGGCCGATTGTCAAACTGTTGGCTGAGCTTCTCTTTTGATTGGAGGAAAGGTCGATGGGTCGAATACGAACATTGACAGGGGAGATTGAACCACACCAGCTCGGATTTACTTATTCCCACGAGCATTTGGTATGCCGTCCTCCCTATTGGCAGGAAAAAGGAGAGGACGACCTGCTCCTGGATGATCCAGAAAAAACCAGATCCGATCTGTTGGAGTTTCAAAAAGGTGGCGGAAACAGCGTTGTGGACGCCACAGCGGTCGATTATGGTCGCGATGTTCCAGCTGTGGTGCAACTGGCGCGTGAAACCGGCCTCAACATCCTAGGGACGGCTGGATTTAATAAAAGTTTTTTATGGACCGCTCCGCTCAAAGATGATTTAAAGCGGTTGGTCGGAGACTACTCCACTTATGAGGAGTGGATCGTCGAGGCGACGGTGGAAGCGTTGACGGACTTTGTCGTGCGGGAAGTGGAAGTAGGGCTGGAAGGAACACCGTATCGGGCGGGACAGGTGAAGTTTGGCACCGGTTATAATCGGATCACCCCCTTGGAAGTAAAAACGATTCGTGCGGTCGCCCGGGCACACCATGTCACTCGTGCTCCGATTCACTCCCACACGGAAGCGGGGACGATGGCTTTGGAGCAACTGGAGATCCTGCGTCAGGAAAATGTGAATCCCGCCTTTGTCAGCTTTGGTCATATGGATCGCAATCCCGATCCTTTTTATCATGAACAGATTGCCCGTACCGGCGCCTTTCTCTGCTTTGACGGCATCGCCAAAATCAAGTACGCCCCGGAAAGTACCCGTATTGATTGCATTCTGGGGCTAGTGGAAAAAGGATATGAGGATCAAATTTTGATCAGTGGCGATACGGCCAGAAAAAGCTATTACAAAACTTACGATCATGGATTGGGACTGGGGTATATCATCAACCGTTGGGTTCCGCGCTTCATCGATGAAGCGGAGCAAAGAGGGTTGGACGGGGAGCGGTTGGTCAATAAATTCTTTGTGGAAAACCCTGCCCGCTGCTTTGCATTTAAGGACTGAAAGGGGAGGTTGCAATTGCAATTTCAAGAGCAGACATCCGCACGAATCCGAGAACAGATTCAATCCTCCCCGCTCGCTATTCTTCCCTTGGGAGCGGTGGAGGCACATGGTCCGCATTTACCTCTGGGAACGGATAACGACTTGGCTGAGGAGCTTTCCAAACGGCTGGCGAAACGAGTGAACGGTTGGGTTTTGCCTACCCTTCCTTATGGACAGGTATGGAGTTTGTCCGATTTTCCCGGAAGCTTATCTGTATCGAATGAAACCCTCATCCGTCTGTTGACAGATCTGGGGGACAGCTTGGTTCGTCAAGGCTTTCGCATCTGGGTGATCCTGAATGCTCACCTCGGAAACGCCGTCGCAGTCAAAGAGGCGGCACGGCAACTGTATGAATGTCACCCGGATTTCCGGGTTTTCTATTTTTTCTACCCGGGAACACAAGCGGCCATCTCGGAAGTGAGAGAAAAGCCGCCTGTTCATCCCACCTATTTTCATGCTTGTGAGATGGAGACCTCTTATATGTTGTATCTGGCTGGAGAAAAAGTGGATATGTCCCAAGCGATCGATGATGTTCCGGATATTCCGCCGGAATCCGAAGTGACGCCGACCCCCTGGAGTACCTTCACCCAATCCGCTGTATTGGGGTATGCCACGTTAGCCACACGAGAAAAGGGAGAGCGCGTGATTGAAACTGCATTGGACCGCATGACGGAGATCGTGCTTCAGGCCAAAGAGGACTTGGAGGATCTTGATCGCGGCTAGCGCGGTGTTCCTCCCTCGGGGGCCTGTTCAGTGGACAATGCCAGCTCTTGTGAGTGTCCATTCAAACGGAGGTGTAGACGTGATTGAAGCGTATTTTGCCAAAGTGGATTTGCTGCTCAAACAAATCCTGGAGTCGGAACAAGACGTGATCCGGCAAGGGGCGGAGCGGGTGGCGGAAGCGATTCAACAGGGAGGGCTGATTCATTTGTTCGGCTGTGGCCATTCCCACCTGTTGACGGAAGAGGTCTTCTACCGGGCGGGTGGGTTAGTCCCGATCCATCCCATTCTGCATGAACCCTTGATGTTGCATGAAGGGGCGCTCAGCTCCTCTAAGTTGGAACGGCAAAACGATTATGCTGCAAAGTTTATGGAACAGGAGGATATCGGGAAGGAGGATGTGGTGATCGTCATCTCCACCTCCGGCCGCAATCCTGTTCCCATCGATGTTGCCCTGATCGCAAAGGATCGGGGTGCTTATGTGATCGGCATCACTTCCGCTGATTACGCACAAGTGCCATCCAGGCACAAAAGTGGCAAGCTCCTCTATCAATGTGTGGATCTCAGTATCGATAATCATATACCCAAAGGAGACGCCTTGTTGTCGCATCCGGAAGTCGAGGTCCCCTTTGGCTCCGGTTCGACGGTGGTGGGAGCGGCTATTTTGCAAGGAATGTTTGCAGAGACGATTCAAATGATGGCCGAACGAGGATTTACCCCTCCCATTCTGTTGAGCGGAAACAATGAAGGAGCGGATGAACACAATCAGCGTCTGGTAGCCCAATACCGGGGGCGGATTTCAAACCTTCGTTGAAGGGCAGGTTGCAGGGGGATAACTACCGGTCTTGCTGAACGTATGACTGGAAATGCGATAATCGAAATTCTATCCGCTCCCAGCTTCCTACCAACCTTACATGAAAGAGAAATGTCGTGAACGGCGCTCTCCCCAGGAGTTAGGGTCGGCAAAGATTTCCGATGCTCCCCCAATCGGTTTCTAGGCGTCTTCTATTGCTTTCGGTCTAACCGTTCATTAATATTAAGGGTAGGTGTAAATTGATTGCGCTATTTTTCTGTATAATAAGCTGTAATCGCTTTCAGACTGGGGGGGAGGGTATACTGTGACAGGACCAGTGTGGTTAACGCTCGGTTCATTGCTGTTGTTCTTTTTGGGCTTTCGTTTTTATTCACGCTATCTTTCGGAACGGATTTATCGGTTGGACCCTAATTTTCAGACGCCGGCTCATGAATTTCGGGACGGGGTGGATCATGTACCCACCAACAAATTTGTCTTGTGGGGACATCACTTTAGTTCTGTTGCCGGGGCTTCCCCGATCGTGGGTCCGGCTATCGCCGTTATTTGGGGATGGGGACCGGCGCTGGTGTGGGTGGTGCTAGGGACGATTTTCTTTGCCGGCATGCATGACTTAGGCACATTGTGGGCTTCGGTGCGCAATAAAGGGAAATCAATCGGCGTCATCACCAATACCGTGATGGGGGAAAGGGCAAAAGGGCTATTTTTGCTCATCATCTTCTTTTTATTGTTGCTGGTTAATGCCGTATTCGCAGTGGTGATCGCCAATCTGTTTACCAGTTTTCCCAGTAGCGTCATCCCATATTGGCTTCAGATTCCGGTGGCCATGACAATCGGGTATCTGGTGTATAAACGGGGGATTCCACTGTTGGGACCGTCGTTGGCGGGGCTTGCGCTCTTGTTTCTATTTATCTTTGTTGGCGTATCCAATCCGGTATCGATGCCGGAGACGGTGTTTGGCATTCCTTCCACCGGTTTTTGGGTCATCGTGATGCTCTTGTACGGCGCGCTCGCATCGCGCTTGCCGGTATGGCTGTTGCTGCAACCGCGGGATTATATTAATTCTCATATGTTGTTTTTAGGATTAGCGGTGTTATATCTGGGTCTGTTTGTGACACAGCCGGAGTTTAACGCCCCTTTCTTCAATGATGCGGTACCGGAAGGGACACCACCGTTGTTGCCGCTGTTGTTTGTGACGATCGCTTGCGGTGCTATCTCCGGTTTTCATGGCTTGGTCGGATCGGGAACCTCTTCCAAACAGTTGGATAAAGAGACCGATGCTCGCTTTGTCGGCTATTTTGGGGCGATGGGCGAAGGATTGTTGGCACTGATCGCCATCATGGCAACGGCTGCCGGGTTTGCCACCATCGACAATTGGAACGAACATTACGGTTCATGGGAGACGGCCAATGGCGGCGGTGTAGGCGCCTTCGTCACCGGTGCCGGCAACTTTATCGCCAGTTTGGGAATTCCGCCGGAAGTGGGGACTACCTTTATCTCCATTATGATCGTAGCGTTTGCCGCTACTACCCTCGATACCTCGATGCGTCTACAACGCTTTATTCTAGGTGAGATCGGGGAACAGTACAAAGTGGCTCCGCTGAAAAACATCGATGTGGCTACCGTGATCGCCTTTCTGGCCTGTGTCGCTCTCGCTTTTCTCGCCGATCCCTCCAATCCGGGGCAGGGTGGAATGGTGCTGTGGCCGCTGTTTGGTACCACCAACCAATTGACCGCCGGTCTTTCCCTGATCGTGATTACACTGATGCTGTGGAAATGGGGGCGCAACTACATGATCTCCCTAATCCCGCTAGTGTTTATTGTTGGGATGACGACATGGGGAATGGTGTTAAACATCATGAACTACATTTCCCAAGGAAATACCCTGTTGACGGTGGTGGGGATTTTGGTGCTGGCACTTAATGTTTGGTTGGTGTTGGAGGGAATTCTGGCATGGCGGCGCGGACGTGATGTGCCGATTAAGCCGGGAACCTCTGCTTGAGAGGAGTGAAGCGGATGGAACGGACTGCGGATCGGGCCCGCGAGATGTGGGAGCAGTTTAAAATCTTTTACGAAGAAATGTACTTCGCCCCGTACCGCCGTACCATGTTAAGAGAGATTCGGAACGAGGAAGATGTATTTAAACTGTTGGCTTTCTCTGAAATGCTGGGTCTACCCAATCCCGTTTCCTATTACACCATGGAGCTGTTGCCGTTTATGTTGGAGGATTTCCATGAATGGCATCAGCGAATGGGGATGGAACGATCGCCTTTGGACGGGTTCAAATGTTGTTGAGCAAACGCTCCGAGTCGATCGCTTTCTTCGGGGGCAAAGGCGGTGTGGGGAAGACGACTTGCTCCAGCGCCTATGCCTTTGCCTTAGCAAATAAAGGGTTAAAGACTTTGCTGGTTTCCACTGATCCTGCTCATTCCGTCGGGGATTTGCTGGAAGTGAAAGCAGGGCCGGAAGCGGTAGAGGTAGCCGATCAGTTGTGGGTACGAGAGATTGATCCAGAGGAAGCTTCCTATCGATATCTAAATGAAGTAAAGGGAAATATGCGCGGGCTGGCGGCCCCCTCTTTATGGAAAGAGGTGGAGCGGCAAATGGATTTTGCCGCCGCTTCTCCCGGCGCCGATGAGGCGGCCTTGTTTGACGATATGGTTTCCACTATACTGACAGCGGAGTCGGAATACGATCGTATTGTGTTTGACACCGCGCCTACAGGGCATACGTTGCGTCTGTTGTCGTTGCCGGAGCTGATGAGTGTTTGGGTGGAGGGAATGTTAGCCCGTCGCGCTAAAACGAAGGAATTGCACCGCATGTGGCACAATGTAGCCGGTGTGAGCGAGGTGGAGGAGCCGCGGGATCAGGTGTATGAGTTGTTGGAGCGGCGGAAGAATCGTTTTGCCGCTGCGCGCAAGCGCCTCTTGGATGAAAAAGCGACGTCCTTTTACTTTGTACTCAATCCTGAACGCCTGTCTATCCTGGAGTCCGCGAAAGCGATGGCGTTGTTGCAGAAATACGGCGTCTCAACCGGGGGAGTAATCGTCAACCGGGTGTTACCCGCCGATGTTGACGGCAGCTTCCTAGCGAAGCGGAGGGAACAGGAGGCACAGTATCTACAGGAAATCGCGGAGCGCTTTTCCAACCGGCAGCAGTTGCACATTCCGATGCAGGCGGAGGATATCCGTGGGCTGGCCGGAGTGGCGGAAATTGGTGAGTGGATGAATCGAAATCGCTTTGGTTCTTTGTAAATAAGCGATGATCACGCCTCCGGACGGGGGCGTTTTTCCATAAGGAAGGGAGGGAGACCGATGGGTAAACGGTGGAAGCTGCGCCTGCAGACGCGCACCATTCTGATGGTGTCGGGTTTGTTGTTGTTGATCGTGGGATTGATGGGGGTATCCATTTACTCGCAGATGGTGGCGATCGTCGAAAAGGAGACGGGGCAGCGCGCATTAAACCTGGCGGAGACGTTGGCGGGGGATCCGGAGTTGATTGCGGCCTTTCAAGAGCCGGAGCCTTGGACAAAGATTCAACCGATGGCAGAACGCATCCGCAAACAATCCGGTGCACAATTTGTGGTGGTGGGAAACCGGCAGGGGATTCGTTACTCCCACCCGATTCCGGAGCGTATCGGCCGCTCGATGGTGGGTGGGGACAATGACCGTGCCCTGGTGAATAAAGAATCATATGTCTCTAAAGCGACGGGCAGTTTAGGCCCCTCCCTGCGCGGAAAAACGCCGATTATCGATGAATCGGGGGAAGTGATCGGGTTAGTTTCTGTCGGCTTTTTGATGGAGAGTGTGGCCGATATGACCCTCGCCTACCTGATGAAAATGGTGTGGTTTTTTCTGTTGGCGTTTGTGGTGGGAGTAGGGGGAGCGATCTGGCTGGCACGCAGCATTAAACACGCCACATCGGGCTTGGAACCGGATGAGATCGCATCGTTGTATAAAGAGCGAAGCGCCGTGATTGAGGCGGTGCGGGAAGGGATTATTGTCGTGGATGGGGATGGTAAAGTTACCCTGGTAAACCGGGCTGCTTCCCGTATACTCGGCTTGTCAAAGGGAGCAGATGTGCGAGGGAGGGAGTTGAAAGAGCTCTTGCCCGATACACGGTTACCCTATGTGGTTGAAAGCGGGGAAAAGGAGTTGGATCGGCGCATCCAAATAAACGGGCGTGAAATCGTAGTCAACCGTTATCCCATTCGCTCACCGGAAGGGGAGCGGGTGGTAGGAGCGGTAGCCAGCTTCCGCTTAAAGTCGGATATGGATGAGTTAAATGAACAGCTCTCCCAAGTCTCCCGGTATACCGAGGCATTGCGTGCACAAACCCATGAGTTTCACAATACGCTCTATACCATCTCCGGCTTAATCCAGTTGGGTTCCTACAAAGAAGCGTTGGCAATGATCCACCAAGAGACCGTGGAAAATCAAGATCGGATTCAGCGAATCGTCAAGGGCATCCCCGATCCTCGCCTGGGCGGAATTCTGCTCGGTTTTTTCAATCGGGCAAAAGAGCGAAAGGTGGACTTTTCCCTGGATGAGGACAGTCGCTTGCAGCCATTGCCCGCTGACTTTGATCGGCAAGGATTGGTCCATATCATCGGTAATTTGATCACCAACGCCTTTGAAGCTGTCGACAAAAATCCTCCAGACCAACGCCAAGTCCGACTGTATATCGGTGATACGGGAGGAGAGATCTTATTGGAAGTGGAGGATTCGGGACAGGGAATAACGGATGGTGACACTGTTCGGATCTGGGAGCGGGGGTATTCCACCAAAAAGGGGGAGAAACGGGGATTCGGCCTCCCCAAGGTAAAGGAAACAGTAGAAGATATGGGGGGCTATATTGCTCTGGAGCGGGGTGAATTGGGTGGGGCGCTGTTTGTGGTCGCCGTACCCCGTATCCATGGTGGGGAGAGGCGAGAAGGAGGGAATACCGATGGCTGATCGAAATGATCCTATTGAAGTGTTAATCGTAGAAGACGACCGGCGCGTAGCGGGAATCCACCGTCGGTTCGCGGAAAAGGTGGAAGGGTTCCATGTCGCTGGCACGGCTCATAGCGGTGAAGAAGCACAAGAGTGGCTGCGTATCTTTCAACCGGATTTGGTATTGCTGGATATTTATCTGCCGGATATGAAAGGGACTGATTTGTTATGGTTTATCCGGGAGTATACCCGTAAAACGGATGTGATTATGATCACGGCGGCGGGGGAAACCGACTTGGTACAGGAGGCGATGCGGGGAGGTGTGGTGGATTATATGGTGAAACCGATCGCGTTTGAGCGTTTCCGCACCAGTTTGGAACAGTATCGTATGGACCGAGAACAGCTCGCCAAAACGCGATCGATGGATCAGGATCAGATTGACGCCCTGAGGAGTGTCACCCAAGCAACCCGTTCTTTAGCAGACGAATCCCCACCAGTACCAAAGGGAATCGATCCCATCACCTTAGATAAAGTAAAGCAAGCGCTACAAACGGATTCCAACGGCAAAACGGCGGAAGAGACCGGCAAGGCTATCGGTGCCAGCCGCTCCACCGCCCGTCGCTATCTGGAATACCTCGTCGCCATCGATAAAGCGACCGCCGATGTCTCCTATGGCGGTATCGGCCGTCCCGAGCGGCGCTATCGCTTGCGGTAGGCATAAGGGAAGCTTTACACAAGCAACTGTTGTCGTCTGTACTCTGCAGGCGTCAATTTTTTTGATGTGAGTGCAGTGTGGTATAGGAATGATTTTGCCTTGAAAAGGAGGTGGTTCAAGTGAAGGAAAATAAAAAGATGAAAGCATTGATGGAAAAAGCGAAAAGTAAAACGGATGATGAAATGAAAGAGTTCTGTCAGTTATTTTGGCCCCATTTTATTGAGGTTGATGGCTATATATTTTTGGCGCAGGAATATAAAAAGGCCGGAAAATTAGATTATGAACGTTTTTTTGATGAAATTGAAGTTGAGTCATTTGTGAATCACATACACCTCCAAGATTATCTTGATGATGATCACCTCTCTGTTTATGAAAAGTTGTTTATTGGAATGAGATTGTTAGAGATATGGCCCTGTAAAATAAAAATGGAATATCCATTGTCTCATTTTGTCTTTATCCTGACCTGTGATTATGAGGAAGTTATTCTTCGCTTTTACAAGAAACGAAATGGCCCTTCTTGGCTCAATGAGGATCGTTTAGACGATTATTCGGAAGGGATCATGATGAAGGAAGTTTAGGGGGATTGATTTGATCACATCAGTTCAAATTCCATTTGCTCTATAATAAGGAATGATTAACCGAAATGGATAACCAACTAGAAAAACTGCGTTCACATTTACCTACTGATGTAGCAACTCACTTGGACCTTAGCATCGAATCCATGCTGGTATTGAGCAGTTGACGCGATTTATTGACACCCATCACAAAATATCAAGCCCCTGCCATCTTTCAAATCAGGCATCCCGGCAGGGGCTGTCTTTAATATCGTCAAACGAATGATCTAACCGTTCCGCACGGTATGTTCCATCCACACCGCCGGTTCAATATATGTTCCCCGGTCCTCTTCCGCATTGATTTCCACCGTATTGAGTGCACCGGGCACCACATAGGAACCGCTCTGAAAAAAGCGTAACCCCGTCCATTCTTGCCATTGCTGAATCGTCGCCGTCGATACAATGCACTTGGGCATCACGCGGAGCAAGGGTGCTTCAAGCCGCTGATGAACCCGAATCCATGGATCATAAGCCAACCCGTCCTCCCGTTTCCAGTGCATGTAGTCTTCAATGGGTGTCAAGGGGTATTTTTCCTTCCAGTTTGGTCGAACGGGAGCCAGCAGCGAGCGGAAGCGAAGCTTTTCGGCGATCCTTTTCATTGTGACCAAAATATCCCGACTGATGCCTTTTCCTTGATGTTGTTCCACCACCAAACCAGCGATGGCGCAAAGGACATTGGGCTCCTTCTGATCCGTAGGGAATAGTTCATCGATCACATTTGGCAACCCCTCCATCGTGCCATCCCAGTATAGCGGTACGGTTATCCCGCCTCCCACCATCTCTTCCCCTTCAAATAGGGCAAATTGGCACACTGGAAACTCCTTTAAAATCCGATCCCACCCGGCATTAAAGACGGAATCCCCTTCAAAGAGAAATCGAGGGAAAGATTGACGCCCTAACTGATCGATCCGTAAAAGCAAATCAGGTTGATCGTCAATGGTAACGGCTCGATAACGATTATGCATTGGTTACACCCTTTTCTTGTGATTCGTTTCGTATTGCTAGTTTACCGAGGAGAAAGTGCACCAAACCGGCAACCAAAAAGGTGTCAAGGCTTGAAGCGCCAGTTAATTCAAATAGTTCTAGCCCATAATCAGCAGCGGGGATTGTCATTAATCCCACTGTACTGGCAATAATCCAGGAAACGATCGCAGTCCAGTAAATCGAAGGGATTTTTTTATTTTGAATGAATGTAAACATAAACCGATGACGATTCAGCAGGAAAAATTCCACCATGTAGATGGAGGCTACCGGTGCGATCAAAACGCCTGTGATCGAAAAAACCGTCAACAAGTGATTGTGAAGTTGGAAATAGGCAAGGATCGCCCCCACAACCCCCGTGATCAAAGTTAGTATGTATTTCGGTGTGTTTCGGATCAGACTAGATAAAGCCAAACCACTGGAATATAAGAGGTTATCATTGGTGGTCCATTGGGCAAGAACCAAAATGGTTATCGCAAGAATACCCCAATTCAATGACAACATGATCTGAATTACATTTTCAATTCCTGTGATCCGTACCATCATCACCGTTAGGCTAATCATAAAAAAGTTACCCAACAAGAACCCAAGAAAACCGGATAAAAAAGCGTCTCGCGGCGATTTGGCCCAACGTGCGATATCTGGGGAAATGACGACGATGGGTGCCCATCCCGCCAGAATGAAAGAAATCCCCGCCAAGATCGTCATGGTGGTCCCGCCAGCGGGTTCAACGAAAAACCATTCCCCTTTCGCCTCAGTTCCGATAATGGTTCCAGCTAATCCACTCAAAAGAAACAGCATCAAGGGAAAAGAAATCGCGCTCAGCCGCTCAATTGCTTTATAGCCAATCGTGGCCGTGATCGTCATCATGGCTCCACCGATCACAGCAGCCCAGGATACCGATAGATTAATACCAAACACGCTTTGCAGTAGGTGCTGAAATGATTCACCAAAAGCGCCGACATATACCCCGAAGCTAATAAAGAACACAATGGCGATAAAAGTAGTGACGATCCGTCCACCGATATTGCCAAAAGCAAATTGAGAAATAAGACCGGTCGATAAGCCCGTTGTGCTGCCCACATAGGAGCCAAGCCCACCAAGCAAACCCAGGATTAAGCTAGAGACAGAGACTACGATCATCGCATTCGCGACAGTCTGCCCTGTTGCTAATGAAGCGCCGATTAACGCAGCAATAATGTCGGTTCCCAAGGCAAACCAGACCAACGTGAGCGGAATCCAACTCCGCCTTTCCGATAGTGGAACCGGTTGGCGAGCAAAATCATCCTTCGCAAAAAAGCTGAGTTTCACCTCAAAATACCCCCAAGAAGAAATTTCTTTCCTAAGTCAACGATAAAATTCTACCATATCAAAATCTTTACTAAAAGCATATCCTTCATAATGTTTTCATGGAAAACCCACGATCAAAAGAAACACATGATAGAATGACAGATATAAAAATAAGCCCGAGGGAGAGAAAAAGATGAACATCCAGATTCGTCATGCAGAAGCAAAAGATCTTATTTCCCTGACAGCGATTTATAACCATGCAGTTACTCACACGACGGCTACGTTTGATTTAGAAGAGCAAACGTTGGAGCAACGGAAAAAGTGGATAGAGAGCTTTAATTTCGATACTTATCCACTGTTGGTGGCTGAAATGGAGGGAGCAGTAGCGGGATACGCGTGCTTGTCACCCTATCGCAGTAAGCCGGCATACGCTCGTACCGTAGAGTTATCCGTATATGTCGATCCCGCTTTTCAGGGAAAAGGAGTGGGATCTGCTTTGATGGCGGATTTACTGGAGCGAGCTCGTGAAGCAGGACATCATGCGGTTCTGGCGGGGATAACAGGGGGAAACGGCGGCAGTGTTCGCCTACATCGACGATTTGGATTTCGCGAAGTGGGCTGCTTGCAGCAAGTGGGGTGGAAGTTTGGTGCATGGCAGGATGTTTATTTTTATCAGTTGACATTGGATGAGTAATGTCTAATCAAATTGATGTATCTATGCCCAATCAGTAAAACTGCTATCTGTGAGACCTCGCCACAGATGGCAGTTTTACTTTATCAAAAAGCATGACGGCAGAGTCTTTTTTTCTATTTATCCCATCAGAAATCCTCATTCCTAGTCTTGTAAATATTAAACGTTATCCTGATAGGGAATCTACCAGGATGAGTAGTTAGTGGATGAAGTCGATAGGAATCCATTGTTTAAAGGGCTTAAATAAATTCATACCGTATATTTCCAGATGTGCAGGCCATGATAAGAGGAAATAGGGGCTGGGATCGATCATCCCAGCGAAACGGAGGAACCTGTATGCCCCGTATCCTCGCAGTCGGAACAGCGGTACCTGAATATGAGTTAAATCAGCATGAGGCGCGCCAGTTTGCCTATAATTGCTTTCACGATTCTTTTTCCGATATCGAACGGTACCTCCCGATCTTTGATCATGCTGCGATTCAAACGCGCCGCTTTAGCCGCCCGCGCACCTGGTTTGAACAGGAGCACGGGTTTGCGGAACGGAACCGCATTTATACGGAAGTGGCTTGCCATCTAGGTGAAGAGGCGATCCGACGGTGTTTGCAAGCGGTAGAACTCTCTGCGACTGATGTGGATCACCTGATCGTTGTCTCTACGTCAGGGTTGGCCACGCCCAGCTTGGATGCTCGGTTGATGAATCAGCTGGAGTTTCAGCGGCATATCAAACGAACACCCATCTGGGGACTAGGATGTGCTGGTGGTGCGGTTGGTCTATCCCGGGCATATGAGTATGCTCGCGCTTTTCCCGATAGTATGGTGGTGTTACTGGCGGTGGAATTGTGCAGTTTAACTTTTCGGCGACGTGACCACAGCAAAAGCAATCTAGTGGCCACATCCTTGTTTGCAGATGGAGCGGCGGCGGTATTGGTGGCGGGGGATCAAGTGAGTCTCCCGCATTCAGCGAAACGATATCCGCGTGTGGTGGACGCCATGAGCACCACCTGGCCTGACTCCCTCGATGTAATGGGTTGGGATGTCGTCGATGACGGGCTGAAAGTGGTTTTCTCCCGGGATATCCCGGCAATTGTACAACGGGAAGTACGTCCGGCGGTGGAGGCGTTTTTGGAACGAAGCGGCTTAAGTTTGGGGCGGTTGCAGCGCATCATTGCCCATCCCGGTGGTGCCAAGGTATTGGCCGCCTATGAAGAAGCGCTGGAGTTGCGTCCGCAGTCGATGCATCATTCCCGCACCGTCTTAAACCAATACGGCAATATGTCTTCCGCTACGGTTTTGTTTGTATTGGAGCGGGAGTTGCAGGAAAGCCATCAAGCGGGTACGGTTGGATTGCTGACGGCACTCGGACCGGGGTTTAGTTCAGAGTTGATGTTGCTGGAGTGGGATTAAAGGAGGAGATGCCATGAGTGCGGGAATCGGTTGGATTTTGGCAGTGTTAGGGTTGCAACGGGGATTAGAATTGTGGGTGGCGCGCCGTCATTCGGCTTGGGCTCGTGCTCAGGGAGGCGTGGAAGCGGGGCGAGAACATTACTCGCTGTTGGTGGGGGTTCATCTCTTGTTTTTTGTGGGATTGGCAGTAGAAGTGATAGGGTTTGCGACATCCCCACCGGATTGGTGGCCGCTGCCGCTGGCGCTATTCCTGTTGGCCCAAGCGCTTCGCATCTGGTGTCTGGTCGCTTTGGGCCCTTACTGGAACACACGCATTTGGGTGATTCCCGCTCATCCTCCGGTCACCCGAGGGCCATATCGTTATTTGCGCCATCCCAACTATGTGGTGGTGGTGATTGAATTATTGACCCTGCCCTTAGCCTTGGGGGCGTGGGTGACCGCGATCACGGTGTCGTTGCTCAATCTGTGGGTATTGATGCGCTTTCGCATTCCAACAGAGGAGGCGGCTCTAGCGGAGTATACCGATTACCAGGAGACGATGGCAGGGCATCATCGCTGGCTTCCCTTTCGCAGTCGGTAGGGGTTTTTAAACGGCGATCAGTTACCATAATATCGGTGATTTGAGAACCCACGGCGGCCAACTTCGAATCAAACAGGAGAATGACTCATCCTAGGGAAACGATTGATCAACAAGTTCTACCTCCTCATTGAGAAATTCGGATAACTCTTGGACCAATCGGCTAATCCATTCGGTTTGTCTGTCTTTATTTGTATTTAACCCCATCGGGATTTCTTATGAATATGCAAAAAGGCTGATATTTCGGCCACGACATATATCGCTCAAATAGAAGCGAAGCGTACTATTGCTATTTTCAAATCCTTACCGTACTATCTGAAGCGTACACCTAGCGTCAACGAATTGATCGCTAGCCCAATTTCCTCATAACGAACGAAGTCAAACTCCTTAGACGACGGACACCACCGGGAAAGGAGGAGAGAACCCGTGTTGGAGAACCAGCCGTTCCCAGGGCTTTTCGAACACCTTGAACAACGCCTTGGCTCCGTTCAGAAAGTGGAATCTGCGAGGTCGGACCAAGGAAATCGTGGCTACGATCTGGCTTTCTATCGGGTAGATGAACCACCTATCACCACAGTTGTAACGAATGGACTGCGGTTTCAGTCCATCACCTCGATGCTTCCTGAAGAACTCGTCTGCTCCCTTCGCTCCGATCAGCTACACATCGCACATTACCTCGTTGACTCCATCGCTTCGTTGATCATCCGAAACAAGCAGGGTATGGAGTATGGCTCGATATTTGACAACAGACAACCCATTATCGAGGAAACCGAGATTACTGCCGTGATCGCACATACCAGCCCGCTGTTCGACGAGGCTCTCAACCTTTTTCCAGACAGCAACACCCCTACCCTACAGATTATCTCCCTGGTACCAATCACCGCCTTTGAGGTCGACTTTGTCCAAAAAGAAGGTGCAGACATGCTTTTCGAGGTTTTCCACCTCAATCGAACGAATATTCTTGACGTCCGCCGCCACTCTGCCGTCTAGGTCACACCAAGCCCCAGGTCTCTTGCACACATCTCCGGCGATCGAACCGCCTGATTCGTTCAGCCAAATATTCCTCAATCACTACAGGCGATGACAGGGCATCGGTGCTGGCTTCCCTTTCGTAGCTGGTAGCGGTTTTAAAAAGGTGCCTTGTTTTTTGGAAACATTTTCGATTTAATGGGAGGATGAAAGCAGTCGACAGCGAATAATCATGTTGGCAATAGGATTTTTAAAAGATGAAACATAGCTTTGCGAGGAGTGAGCCGATTGACGATGGATGTGGAAGAGTTACCGCTACACGATACCATTGCGGCACATCTGACTGAACGGGCCAGGGAAATTTATACGTCATCTTTTCATATGGTCTGGGTTCATACCCAGGGGGAACGATTGGAACGGCAACAAATCGCGCACCAAGTGGCTTGGGATCGCTTAAAGCAGGAGTATATCCGATCCCATCGAGGCTTGAAGCAGATCGATCCGGAAGTGTTTGCGTTAAAAAAGAAATGACTGGATGGCGAAGGAACGTCTTTCACGTATAAAGTGGGGGGCGTTTTTTATTTTGTTTATTGTTTTCTAATATGGGGTTAAGTTTAAACGCTACGAAAGAAACCCGAGTAAAGCGGCGTTAAACGAGTCCATTTCATCAATGATCACACCGTGGCCGCTGTTGCTGAAGGGATAAAGGCATGATCCGGCGATTCCCCGTTGCAATGCCTGGGCAGATGGAAAAGGAACGATCTGATCATGAAGTCCGTGAAAAATAGCGGTCGGTACCCGAATCCATGGAAGATCAGCCCGTAAATCCTCATTCCTGAGTGATGTTGCGGCCGCTATGGTAGCATGGGAGGACGCTTCCAGTCCAAGAGTGTGAAACCAGTCCGAGAACGGGCAGCTGCTACTTCGATTAAAAAACATTCGGCCGAAATCTGCCAGCATTTGCGGGCGATCTTTGTAGGTTTGACGGATCAAGGTGTTTACCTGATCCACCGGTAGCCCGTACGGATAATCGGGTCGTTTTGTAAAAACGGGGGCTGCTGCTGACACCAATGCAAGTCGTGCGATTCGGCGTCCATGGTGACGAGCCATGTAGCGGATGGCGATCGCCCCACCGATAGAAAAACCGATTAACGTGACATCTTGTAACGCCATCGTTTCCAGGACCATATATAAATCATCGGCCAGTCGGTCATACGAATAGCCGTGCCAGGGTTTATCGGAGCGGCCGAAGCCACGAACATCCAGGCCGAGGCAGCGGTATCCATAGTGAGGCAACACATTGAACTGGTATTCAAACATTTTGTGATTGACGGGCCAGCCGTGAATAAACAATACCGGACGACTTCCTTCGTCCGGGTTAAGGTCATGCACAAAAATGCGGACTCCATTTTCGACTTCAATATCCATATCCAACCCGCCTTTTTGATTTCAGATGGCGTGATCTTGCGATCACCAATGTATATGCCGGGCGGTAGATATTGAGAATAATTAGCAATACAGTGTTTCAACATGTAATTCCATCAGCTCATGGGTGCTTGGTTTCATTTCCTTCTGTTTACTCCGATCATAAGGAAAACCGATCCAGCCAAGGATCGGTCAACCGATGACAAAGTGGGCCGAGTTCCGCTTTCCGTCTTCCTGCACCATCTTCTCTTTCCGTTTGAGTACCACTCCAACCCCCTCAATAATCACGAAAAATATGGAGCAGGTATTCGCTGCGATTGAGTGGATTATAGTCGGTTCGTGCCCTTGTCGGTACATTGCCGTCGATTTTGGTATAACCACCGGGCTCAACCACCATCACCCCTTCGCCTTGGGTAAACGAGTGCAGGCTTCTTCTAAATTTTTCTGCCGCTGCCACGGGGAGAGTACCTTTGATCAGGCAGGTGTTTTTGTGTACGGTCGATTCGGTGATCGTAGCCTTCATACCGGTTAATTGATAGATGGTTTTGCTCATCATATCGGCGGGAACTGACACTTCAAATTGATGAATCGGCTCATAAACATCAGTACCCGCTTGCGTCAACGCCTCCATCAACACTAACGGAACCAGCTTTCTAAAATCACCCGCTGTCGTGACCGGGCTTGCATAGCCGGTATGGGTCAGGGTGACGATGAGGTCGTTCACTTCCCAGCCGTACAGCCCTTGCTTTAAGGTATCATACACCGTCTCTTCAATTGCTTTGTGAAAAGACAACGGAAGTGAGCCTAGCTCTACTTCCAAGCGGTAGTCCACCCCGCTGTCGGAATAGCCGGGTTCGATGCGAAAACCGACGGTGGCATAAAACGGATTATCCGCCGCTCCCATCACCTCAAAGGCATGGCCATGGCTGCGCGGTTTTTCGATACAGACGATTCTCAATTGTGAAAAGCGGACATCGACATCGTAGCGTTCCTTCAGTGTTGCGGCGATTACTTCTTTTTGCACTTCACCAAAAATGCGAATAGTGAGATCTTGGTGCAACCGATCTTTTATCACTTCGATTAAGGGGTCTTCATCGGCAAGATTATGAAGCGCTTGATACAGCTGATATGCCTTCTTTTTGTCCGCTACTTCTACGCGTGTTTCCATATGCGGAGCCGCAAAGCGGACGCGCTTGATGTGGTGAGAGCGTGTACCGACGATATCCCCGATCTGTACATCCCGCCATCCCCACACTTTTGCCAGATCACCAGAGTGTACCTCATCGGCGATGACCGATTTTCCATTGCAAAAGGTATGGAGCTTTTTCACCTTATCGATGCGTGCCGCCACCTTCCCCGCTTGGTTTTCACGTTGGAGGTGGACTTGTTCTCTCACTTGTAGGCGGCCGGAAAACAGTCGGATATAAGCGATTTTTTCGCCTGAATCTTCTTTCTCAATCTTAAAGACGATTCCTGCTAAAGGGGCTTCTGCTTCCTGTTGATTGAACGGAAACCATTCCGTCACGCCGGATAACAATTCTGGCACCCCGATTCCAGTGACAGCGGAGCCAAAATAAACGGGATAGAGATGGGCACTCCTCACCTGATCCGCTAACGCTACTTTAACCTGATCTTCCCTGATCGCTTCCTCGTTGATATAGGACGCCAATAATTGTTCCTGGCCCGTATCCGCAATCCGTTCAATGCACAGCTCCAAAAAAGAAGCATCGGTCGACCAATCAAAGCGATTTTCCACTAGAGAAGCCTGTTTGGTGCCGATCTGTTCCACTCGATAGAGGGGAATGACGTTGGAAGTGAGCTTTTCCTGAATTTGGGTAATGATCGAATCGGATTGAGCCCCCATGCGATCGATCTTGTTGACAAATATGATTGTGGGTATGCCTAACTTCAGCAAGACCGTCATCAATACTTTGGTTTGCGCCTGCACCCCTTCTACAGCGGAAACAACTAGGATAACGCCGTCCAGGACAGAGAGCGAACGCTCCACTTCGGCGATAAAATCAGCATGCCCAGGGGTATCGATCAAATTGACCTTCATTCCGTTGACGGTAAACGACACAACCGCTGACTTAATGGTGATGCCCCTTTTTTTCTCTAACTCCAGCGAATCGGTCTGGGTATTGCCGTGGTCGACCCGCCCAATCGCATCGATCACTTGGGTCTCAAACAAAATGCGCTCAGTCAGGCTTGTCTTTCCAGCGTCTACGTGTGCCACAATCCCAATGTTGATACTTTTCATTCAAATAATTCCTCGTTTCTCTCATCAAATTCTCCTCTCGTATGTTGTTCAATTGCCGCATGTCCATCACGCTCCTCATTCAAGTTAACCTTATTATACCAATCACACGCTTATCGGGGTATCATGGAAATGAGGGAAGTAGAATGATCACAATTGATTATCCGCCTGTTGCAAAATCGTAATCGTAAGTGATGCATTGCTCGATAAACGGAGGGAACAAAGTGGAAGCACAACCGAAACGAATTGCCGTCACTGGTGGAGGGCAGGGGATTGGACGCTGTCTGGTAGAATCTTTTGCTGAGCAGGGGGATCGCGTCTATTTTCTGGAGGTGGACCGGGAAGCAGGGGAGGAATGTGTGACGGAGTTAGCTGAGCGCAAAACAGCTTTCTTTACTCAAGGGGATATATCTCAGCCGCAGGATGTTAAAGGGTGGATGGCTACCATAGGGGAAAAAGAAGGGGCGTTGGATCTGTTGGTCAATAACGTCGGCATCATGGTGAATCGCCCCTTGGAGGAGTTGACGT
Organism: Desmospora activa DSM 45169; assembly: GCF_003046315.1. Classification (NCBI taxonomy): domain Bacteria; kingdom Bacillati; phylum Bacillota; class Bacilli; order Caryophanales; family Thermoactinomycetaceae; genus Desmospora; species Desmospora activa. The sequence goes on from NZ_PZZP01000001.1 coordinate 204,577, forward strand.
GGGAGGAGTGGAACCGCGTCTTACAAGTGAATCTGGGGGGAGCATTTCTAGCTGCACAAGCAGCGGCACCTCTACTGCGCAAAGGGGGTGGAGGCTGCATCATCCAAATCGCTTCCACCCGTGCCTTGATGTCGGAGCCACACACGGAATCGTATGCCGCCTCCAAAGGGGGTATCCTGGCCTTAACCCATGCCTTGGCCGTCTCTCTCGGACCGGACATCCGTGTCAATGCCATCAGTCCAGGCTGGATCGATGTTACATCGTGGCAGAAACGATCCAATCGTCAGTTGAGTAAACTCTCCCGGGAAGATCACCGGCAGCACCCTGCTGGCCGGGTCGGTCGACCGGAGGATATTATGAAGGCGGTCCGTTTTTTAGCATCGGCGGAAGCGGATTTTATTACCGGAACCAACCTAGTGGTGGACGGGGGGATGACGGTAAAGATGATATATGAAGAGTAGATTATAGAGCCCATGAGTTTTTCTGCCTCTGGTATGGATCTTCTTTTACATTTCTCGGTTGTGAGATTGATGAAGAACCCCCGCCAGTATATAAGGCAAAATAAAAGGGGACTGATCTACGGTCTCCACGGAAAAGAATGATAAACGAAAGCACCGGGGTAACCGGTGCTTTTGTGATGTTACTGCTGATCATACTCAGGATTGTGGAAAGAGGATTGATTCTGCTTTTTCGTTTTCGCCGGTTTGCTCAGTTTGGTGTCATTGGCGAGATTGTGAGTGAGCAAAGTGGTCAAGGTGCCGGCTCGATAAAGATTTTGCTTGGAGATCTTGTCTAGTGAATCTTCCGGGGTATGGTAATTGGGATCCGGTGAGTAGTGGAGGAAGGCTACCGGAATACCCGCTTCGGCAAAAGGAACATGATCGCTGCTCAAAGAAGTGCCCCGTTCATATTGGTAACCGTAAGTCTGTATATAATCTTCCGCCAAATCGGCGACAAAAGATTTATCTTCTTCAGCGGCGGTCAGCACATGGATCGTATCACCGACACCCACCATGTCCAGGTTGATCATTGCAGCGATATTGTCCAATTGATCTGCATCAAGGGATTGTACATAGCGGGCGGAACCGACTAACCCGATCTCTTCCGCACCAAAGAAGATGACGCGCACATCATGATGCAGTTTCTCTTTGGACAACACTTGTGCCAGTTCCAGCAAAGTAGCGCTGCCGGAGGCGTTGTCATTGGCGCCGGGAGAACCTTGAACGCTGTCATAGTGAGCGCCTACCACGATCGTTTTTGCTTTACGGGTATCCCCTTTTTTCGCTTTGATCGTGCCGATCACATTTTGGGAGTAGCTGGGGTTGAGTTCCACATCGGTTATCAGATGTGTTTCAACCGTTTCCCCGGAATCGAGTATTCCTTTTAATGTTTCACCGTCGTTTTTACTCAAAGATACCGTGGGAATGGAACCGGGCTCGCCCAAGGTGCCGTTTAGCTCACCGTCCACATTATTGTAGATGATCGTACCAACGGCCCCGGCGTCAGCGGCGTTTTTTGCTTTTTCATAAAAGGTGATTTCCCCCCGCTGGATCAGGGCGATTTTCCCTTTGACATCTACATCGGAAAAATCCTGCGAGCGTCCCAGTCCGGCATAAACGATTTCACTGGTTAATCCCTCTTCCGGTGTTGCCGGGGTATAAGAAAAGGGTTCTGCTTCGATAGAGCGCTCTTCCGGTGCAGTGATCGTCAAAGTGGCGCCGTTACTCTTAAAAGCGACAACCGGAAAGGTTTGCCGTTCTACTTCCAAACCGTAGTCTTCCAGTTGGTCTGCGATATAATCCGCTGCCTCATGCTCTTCCGGAAAACCGGTGACACGCGGGTTTTTCGTCAATTGGTCGATATGGTCGTAAATACGATCCGCCGATACGTTGTTCGCAACACTGTCGGTATATACCGGTGCAGCATATGCCGATTGGGAAAAGATCAAAGCCACGGCCAACGTGAGTACCCCGAAAAACCAACTCTTTCGTTTCAAACGCTTCCCCTCCCACAGTCTCTCATTTTTACTACGCCGTATATTATTAATTTTCGCTTCAATTTTGTCAATAATAATGATAGAAAACATAAGAGAAAGTCGCTGTAATAAACGAACCACCGCCGAAGTAGTGGCGGTGGTTGACAATAGATAATGAAAGATTAGAACCTTAATGAAGACACTTGATAAAAGGGTGAAAAAGAGTGGGAATACACACAAAGCGATTGCAGCAGGTACTGGCTCACAGTTGGTCCATTCAAACGAGCACCAAGTATACTACCGACAATCCGGCACGGGGACAATGTGGCGTGACAGCGCTTGTCGTCCACGATATTTTGGGTGGGGAAATTTTAAAAACACCGTTGCCTGAAGGGTGGCATTTTTACAATAAGATTGAAGGAAGACGGATGGATTTTAGTGCATCCCAGTTTACGGAAATGATCGATTATCAGGATATCCCCTCCGATCGTACAGAGGCGTTTGCCGATACAAACAAGGAGCAATACCGTTCTCTACGGAAAGGGGTATTCATGCAAATGGATGAGGCTGATTAATGATAAGTAATCCTTATATCTGATATCGCAATTATGTTTTTCACTTATTTGAAAGACCGTAGTATCATGGGGGCGCGGCAACAGGAAAGGAGAGCCTTAAAACCCATGGAACGGTTATCGATGATTTCAAAAAAATGGATGATCATCGTGGAGAATGGGACTTTGGTACTGGTGAATCAAAATCAGATGAAGCATACATTTTTGATCCAGGATATTGTAACTTTTGAAATCCACAAACCGGTGTTTTGGTTGAAAGGATATATCCAAATTCAATTAAAGAACCAAAAGAAGCCGGAACATTTTCGTGGTGAGATGCCTCCTGCTTTTATTTCGCTGATTTCAAAGGAAGAGTATCCCTGTTGGAAAGCGATTGAACAAAGCGTGCGCCAGCAGTTGAAAATACGGCTACATTAGGTTGTTTGATGTCGATCAAACGGCGAAGCGACTTCAACCATCCAACCGGCGGAATCGAGAACTATCTTTGGGGTTAAGGCTCGGTATCTCGTTGTATCGGGTAAATCCCTGAGGGTTAATCTTTGAATGATTGACGCAACAACGCATCGTGAGAGTTGGAACGAAAGGGGAAAATCCCATAGCACTTAATCATTACCTTTGTCCCCAGGATACTAACCAAGTTGCTTGGACGTGAGGTAATTTTCCGCATAACGCAGAAATGTCTCCGCTGCAGGTGAAAGATAACGTCCCTTGATACGAAAAATGGCAACGGATCGCGAAAGGGGTGGCTCCAACGATACGACTGCAACGGGCGGACCGGGTAGCTTAACCATGGAACGTGAAAGCACAGCAACCCCCAGCCCTGCAGCTACCAATGATCGTGGTGTCGTGCTTTCATAGGGGATATGGGGTTGGAATCCTTCCTCGGCGCACGCCGCCAGCAAAATCGCCCGAATTCCTGAGCCTTCCCGAAAGCAGACGAAAGGTTGCTCCTGCAATTCCCTGAATGAAACTTTTTCCCTCTTTGCCAATGGATGATTTTCTGCAACCACCAATACCAGCTCATCCTCATACAAAGGTGTGACCACAACGCCTGGTGGTGGCTTTAGGCCAGCGACTTGACGGGGGAATGCTCCATCTAAAACATGTATAATTGCCAAATCCAGATCACCGGTCTGTAATGCACCAAACAACAGAAATGTGGTCTCTTCCCAGATCGATACTTCCACTTCCGGGTATGCTTGCCTGAATGCTACCAACATTTGCGGGAGCTTGGCTTGCACCAACGATCCCAGTGCGCCGACAGTAACCTTCCCGCGTGGCAGTCCCACAAATCCTTTTGCCTCGTCTTCCGCTCTTTGCGCTTCGGTGAGGGTCCTCTCGGCCCCGATTAAAAAAGCTTCTCCCACCTCAGTAAGCTTCACCCCGCGACGGGAGCGGTCAAACAGAGCAACCCCCAGCTCCCTCTCTAAGTTTCCAATCTGCTGCGACAAGGCCGGCTGGGCTACCCGGAGCCGCTCCGCCGCCCGCGTAAAATTGGACAATCGGGCTGCCTCTACAAAGTATCGAAGTTGTCTTAACTCCATCATCCGATGACTCCTTTGTAAGTGATGATATAAGTAAATGTTATCTCAAGGATATCATAAATAGATTTTGATTATGATTCAACTTGTGAGGGGGTATCTCGCCTAAAATTTCTCCATTATGAAGGGGAGTAAATTTTAATGAAAATCCATTCCGGGATTCAGACGAGGGTATGATCTACCGATCCCTCGCAATCAAAAGGGAAAACTAGTTTTTGTATCGTTGATCATCGATGCAATAAAACCGAAATGAGCCTCCCCCGCCTGCGCTAACGCTAAGAGGCGGAGATTTCTTGCCCTCCCCTTCATGACAACTATTGTCAACTTTTCAGGTTACAATAAGATGAGAAGGAGGAATGGGTAATGCGGGCGGATCGATTGATCTCCATCCTATTGTTGTTGCAAATCTATCAACGGATGACGGCGGCCGAGTTGGCGGAGCGGTTGGAAGTGTCGGAGCGCACGATCTACCGTGATATGGAGGCATTGGGGGCGGCGGGGGTGCCGGTGGTGGCCGAGCGCGGGAAAAACGGAGGCTGGAGCTTGATGGGAGGTTATCGCACCCAGTTGACGGGGTTACGCGAACCAGAGGTGCAGACCTTGTTTTTATCGGTACCTCCGCAGGTATTGGCGGATCTGGGGTGGAAAGAAGGGACGGAGCAAGGGGCATATGTCAAATTGTTGGCTGCTCTGCCGGCGGAATTTCGACGGGTGGGAGAGCAGGTGCGGCAACGAATTTATGTGGATCAGCCGGGCTGGCACGAAGGTCGCGAAGATATTCCGTTGTTTTCGGTGTTACAGGAGGCGATTTGGAAAGAGCGACGCATGCGTATGATTTATCGACGCGGGGATGGCACTAAAGTGGAACGGACCGTTGATCCCTTGGGGCTTGTGGTCAAAGGGCGAACGTGGTATTTGGTGGCGCATACCGATGACGGATTCCGTTCTTACCGCGCCTCCCGCATCTTAGAGGCAACCGTGACACCAGAGGCGTTTATCCGTCCCGCCGACTTTGATCTAGCCGCATATTGGAAAAAATCCCAAGCGGCGTTTATCAGTGGATTGCGTCAATATCGCTGCCGCATTCGTATCCATCCTAATGCCTTGGCCCATATTCGTCGCCTCCCTTATGAAATGAAGGGGGATTCTCATGGATGGAAAGTGGTGGAGGTGCGATATGACTGTGAAGAGGATGCTTGTGTCCATCTCGTCGCTCTCGCCGATCGGGTGGTAGTGGAAGAACCGGCTTCCCTTCGGAAAATGCTGATCCAGCATGCGGAAAAGATTTTATCCGTTTATCAACCGTGAACGACGCTCTCAATGATAGAAGGGGTTTTTGAAAGCAAAGTGCCTTTGCTGTTAAAAATCCCTACCCCTATAGCGGAATATTTCCTTAAAATTGAAAAGATGTTGTAAAGATTTTATTAAAACCCCATGATACCGGCCTCACCCATGTTACGGTTAGATTACAAACTCCGATGGTAAATGGGTGAAAGCATGAGCGTTAACGGGAATAAAGGAGTTATTCAGGAAATCTATTTGCTGCGAATGGTGGCATGCCTCAGTGTTGTTTGGATTCATGCCATCTCAATCACCTATGGACAATACCCTTTGTCAGACCGTGGGGTTTTGGCGGTACAAACGTTTCAGATCATCTTTATGTACGCAACACCGCTCTTTGTCTGTATCTCGGAGCTGTTGCTGGCTCATGCTTATCCGGATCAGGCGCCCAAATCGTTTTGGATCAAGCGGGTCAAGTATCTTTTGATCCCTTTTTTTACAATGGCATTTGTATATGCGCTTATTCAACATCCGACTGATCCGCTCTCGCTGTGGAACCGGTTTTCGGATATGGTGTTGTTGGGTAAATGGCATGGTTACTTCATTATAATCATCTTTCAGTTTTATCTATTGCATCTATTCTTTATCCGCTGGGTAAAAAACCGGTGGATGGTGCCGATCTTGTTGGTGTCGTTTTTTATCAATGTTCTTTATCTGGAAAATCCACCTACTTCCATGCCTTTTGGAATGGCTTCTTATATTCCGTTTCCAGGTTGGATTTTTTATTTTACCGCTTCTTACTATATCGGTCGCAATCTGGCGGCGTTTCGACGGGGAGTGGAGCGTTATCAAGCGTGGATATTTGCCGGTGTGATCCTCGCCATGGGCATCGTTGTCTATTTGAAGGGTTCGGGGATGATTTTTTCCACTTCCTCAAAACGTCCCGATGTGATGATCTATACATGCTTGGTGTTCTGTCTTCTGTTTTGGATCGGTATGAAACTGCGTCAGATTCCGCACTGGATCGTATGGATCAGTCAGTTTTCCTTTGGGATCTATCTGTTGCATCCTTTGGTTCAACACCGTATGATCAAGCCTTGGTTGCCGCTTGATTTACCGATGTCCCTCTACGCCGTCATCTTATTTACGGCTGGAATATTACTTCCGATCGCCCTCACATGGTTGCTTAATCAAATGCCCTTGGGATCGTATTTGGTGGGCAAGCTGCAAAAAGGAAAGCCAACGGTCGATTCCACTTCACACTCCTCCGAACGGGGATGGAGCAGTGCTTAAGTGAAAGTCAGGCTTTGGAAAGGTGACCTTTTCGCATGGTGAGTAGCGGAAGTTTGATGCGAGTATTCCCGAGATGTACCTTTGCTGTTGATATCGAGTCGGCTACATGCGTTAGTGGAGATCTCCATAAAGCGGATTCCCGGCTTACAAAAAAAGAGGCATGTTGGCTGATGTGCCGACACGCCTCTTTTGTTATTGTCTACATTCGCCGTTGTGCATACCGTGCCAGAGCGGGGTGGTGTTTACTCAGCTGGTGGTGCAATTGGGCAAAGGTTTCTCGGATATCCCACTGCGCTTCAGGAGAGGTGCGAAGGTTAATGAGGTGATACATTTCCCACAGACTGGCCGTGGCAGTGATTTGGCGATGATGGGCATTGGTGACACAATAGGGAGCCGCCTCCGGATGCTCATCTTTGATGCGCATATAATGGTCTTCCGCACGCGCGATAAATTGTTGATAAGTCTCCGTTAAGCCTGCTTCCCGGATATGAGGCGGGATGGTATAACCGAAGCGAATGGTGGGTTCAGCAAAGGAGAAGTGCGTACCCCGATTGTGACGCAATAGTTGGTGCCAGTTTGCTTCCGACAACTGCATCTCCATATGGTAAGAGAGATGGCGAAATTCGTCCCGGGGGTTATCAAAAAAGCGCAAGTGTTTTAACGCCCGCTCTACGCAATCTTCTTTCAGCTCCCGGCTCCAGCTTTGTACCGTTTCAGCCACCGTAGCACGGTCCATCCCTTTATGGCTGATCAGAAGCTGGATACAGACATGAGTCAAAGCTTGATCGTAATCGATCAGGTCAACAAAACGGGCACGGGGGCCGGTAAACGATTCTCCTTGTAAATCGGAGCCCGGTGGATTCAACGGCAGTTGATCCAGTTCACGCCGGGTTTCCAAGTGGTATTGACTCGGTTTGACATGTTTGAGCAGGGTAGGGATCACTTGGCTGATCTCCCGTTCCAGATCTTGGGCCAATTGACGCGATTCCAGGTTGGGACTGGATAAAAGTCGAACCAGGGTATCACGCAGGGCTCGTCCATTGCCGGTTAATCCCAGACTGGTGTAGGTGGCAAGGGTGAGAACATAACGGGCGTCCTCAAAGGCGATTTTCTCCACCCGGGATTGAAAGCGTTTGTCCGATTCTCCTTCTTGACGGGAGAGTGTTTGGGATAAATGAGGGATCAACCCTTGCAACAGCGCTTCATAGGTATCAAAGGCTGCTTCCTGCAATGCGAGATACTCCTGCCGTTCCCGCTCCGGCAGTGAGGCAGGTATGTAGACGGCTCCACGCTGCGGGCGCTGGTAGCGCTGGCTGTATTCGGTAAAGCTGTTGAAAGTGTTGGCCAGTTCCAGTTCAGCAGAAGCCAAACGGCTGATCTGCTCCACACCCAAGTGGGCAACGGCATGTTCTGCCACACTGCTGTGTCCATAACCTACTACCCATTTTTCATGAAAACGCGCCGCTTTTTGCGAATTTACCGTCGCCATGCCACCGGCGGTTGCACTGACGGCCAGCTCCTCATCCTGTAAGAGCTTTGCCAGGTTATCGCGGAAGCTGGCCGGACTGCGACTGACATAGGCGAAGATGACAGCGATGACTTCCTCCGGCAAATTATAGATGGCATAAACATTGCGATCCAGATTGGAAACATAACGGGTTAAATCGACTCTGTTAGCTTGGGTATCCATTAATGACTCTCCTCCGTTTCCTGGGAAATAAAAACTGGATTTTCCCTGTGTTCCATTGTAATGGCCCTGTGTCATCCCGAGATTACTGACAAGCGGTTATGATAGACTCTTTCTTTCTCAGCCATCCAATCCCTTTTCTCGGGGTTTAACATCTCGATTTTGCTCCCGATTGGCCTGTTTTTCTGTGGAAGCGACAGATCAGTCCCTTTTATTGTATCAAGGGGTATCGGCCAAGCCTATTCTCAATCCTTGGGAAAAAGGACAGGCACAGCCGCATAACAGTGGTACAAGGAGGGATGGACAATGGGTTTTCGGCGGTTCCGCTTGCGAAAACAATCCTATAGCGGCTTGCGTTGGCGCAGGCGGGGCGGCATTTGGTTTTTGGCCTTCGCCATTCTCTTCGCGGTACTCTTTCAAGTATTGTGGCTGTTGGAGACCAAATTGCAACCAACGTTGATTCATATCGCCCAAACACAAGTGAAGCAGATTGCAGAAGAGGCAGTGACTGAAGCCGCTCGAGAACAAGTGGCGATGGGGGAAGAGATGAACGATATCATGGTGGTTGAACGGAACCAGGATAACACGATTTCGTTTGTGCAGATCGATCAGCAAGTGCAAGCCAAAGTATATGAACGGACTAGAACCAGTATACAGGATGTGATTCACCGATTGGAAAATGAAAGTGTCGGAATTACGTTGGGGCAAGCATTACAGAGTAATGTTTTGGCGCAATACGGACCGCAGATTCCCGTTGAAATGTGGCCCAAGGGAGCCCCACATATCGATCTGCACCCCCGAATGGAAGCGGCAGGGGTAAACAATGTCATGGTGACACTGATGATGGATATCCGAATTGAGATGAGTGTGGTGGTTCCCTTTACCACGGAAACCGTCAATGTCGATACAGAGATTCCGCTGGCTCAAGCTGTGGTTGTAGGAGAAGTACCGCAGTTCTATTACTACAACGATATGGGAGGCAGCATCCAAAAAGGGACACCTTCCCAAGGAAACACGGGAAGAGGGGCGGGAAATCAGGGGCAGACACCCTCTTCACAAGAGCATCCGCCGGTTCCTCCAATTCTGCCTCCCGTGCAAACGGACTGAGGTTGATTATAAAGACTGTAGGTGCCTATCTGCTTATCACACTTCAATCATTTGGATGATTAACATACCTGTCCAATTGTGTATTTTACAGCGAAAGACCAAGGGATTTGAGCGGCTGATCGCGAATCTATTTATTTATAAAATTTTTTCATATTTTGTCTTGAACTAATTATCCTTTAAATTTCAACAAGATTTGAGGTGACTTCATGGCGGAGGCGTTATTGGAGATTTCCCGCTTTCAGATGCACTTTCATACGGATAAGGGAGTAGTGAAGGCGGTCGATGGTATCGATATGACGGTAAACGAAGGAGAAGTGGTGGGCTTGGTGGGGGAGTCCGGCTGTGGCAAGAGTGTCACTTCCCTGTCGATTATGGGGTTGGTCCCCCAACCTCCAGGTAAGGTTGCTGGTGGGGTTATCCGCTTGGCGGGTAAAGAGTTAACCTCGCTCAGCGGTAAACAGTGGCAACAGGTTCGTGGCAATGAGGTCTCCATGATTTTTCAGGAACCGATGACTTCCCTCAATCCTGTCTTTACCATCGGCAATCAGATGGTGGAAGCCATCCGGCAACACCATGACGAAAGTAAAACGGAAGCGTGCAAACGGGCGCTTATTGCGTTGAAAGAGGTGGGAATCTCCCGGGAAGGTATCCTAAACGAATATCCCCACCAGCTGTCCGGCGGGATGCGGCAGCGCGTGATGATTGCCATGGCGATGGTGTGTAGACCGAAGTTGTTGATTGCGGATGAACCCACCACCGCGCTGGATGTGACGATCCAGGCTCAGATATTGGATCTGATGCGCCGCCTCAATCGGGAGACGGGTACCGCCATTCTGATGATTACCCATGATCTGGGGGTTGTGGCGGAGATCTGTGATCGGATCGTTGTGATGTATGCTGGGCAGGTCGTAGAAGAAGCGGATGTGCGCACATTATTCCGCGATCCCCGTCATCCCTATACCCGGGGATTGATGCAATCAATTCCACAATTGGACAAGCGGAAGGAACGCCTCTATTCCATCCCGGGAAATGTTCCTAATCCGCGGCAGATGCCGTCGGGGTGTCGCTTTGCGCCGCGGTGTGAATTGGCGATGGATCGCTGTCGTGAACAGGAGCCTCCCCTCTTTACATTGGGAGAGGGACAGCTTAGCCGTTGCTGGCTCCATGACGGGCAAGGGGGGACGGAACATGACAGCCACACCGACACTGCTTGAGGTAGAAGGTCTAAAAAAATATTATCCGATTCGCGGTGGGGTTTTCGGTCGCCGCACCGGTGATGTAAAAGCGGTGGATGGCGTCTCCTTCTCCGTCCGTGCAGGCGAAACTCTGGGGATCGTAGGGGAATCAGGGTGCGGGAAATCCACAACCGGACGGGCAATTTTACGCTTGGAGGAGCCGACGGCGGGAGATGTTCGCTTTAAAGGGATATCGCTTCCTTCCCTCCATGCCGAAGCGATGCGACAGATGCGACGGCAGTTACAGATGGTGTTCCAGGACCCCTTTGCTTCGCTCAATCCGCGCAAAAAGGCGGGGGCGATTATCGAAGAGCCGCTGTTGGTGCATGGAATCGGAGACGCTAAGGAAAGAAGGCAACAGGTGCAAGAACTTTTGCATGTGGTCGGACTTGATTCATATCACGCAGAACGCTTTCCTCATCAGTTTAGCGGAGGGCAGCGGCAGCGTATCGGCATTGCTCGCGCCTTGGCGGTGCGACCCAAACTGATCGTCGCAGATGAGCCGGTTTCCGCGCTAGATGTATCGATTCAATCGCAGGTGCTTAATTTATTGGAAGATTTACAGGAATCATTCGATTTAACCTATATCTTTATCGCTCACGATTTAAGTGTGGTGCGTCATATCAGCGATCGGATCGGTGTGATGTATCTGGGGCGGATGGTGGAACTGGCAGAACGGGATGAACTATACGATCATCCGATCCACCCCTACACCCAAGCGCTTCTATCGGCGGTGCCAATACCCAATCCCGCTGCCAAACGGGAGCGCATCGTCTTGCAGGGGGATGTTCCTAACCCGAAAGATCCGCCGAGCGGATGCGCTTTTCATACCCGCTGTCCCTATGTGATGGAGATTTGTCGCCAGGAGCGCCCTTTGTTTCGGAATCAGGGTGGCGGACACTTCGCCGCTTGTCATCTGACGGAGAAGTAAATGGCAGGTGAGGAGGTGAGAAAGGGAAACAGGACCGAGATAGTAGCAGGAGTGCCGGAAAATTGGGCGGGCAGGGGGAGGTTTTGTTTTAATGGTGGATGGTTCAACAATTTTGTTTGTATCCGCAACAGAAAGTTGTGTTTTGTAAGGGAAAGCAGTTTTGCTGTGTTTGAAGGATGCTATCAATGATCAGTTTGGGGGTCAATCAATCTCATGAAAAAACAAAAATGCTGGATGCTATCATTGGCAGTTTTGCTCGTCTGTTCGTCAGTATTGGTCGCTTGTGGCGGCGGGAGTGGCGCAGATCATAACGGAAAAACCTTGATCTATGGGCGCGGGGCGGATTCCACCATGTTGGATCCATCGCTGGTGACAGATGGAGAATCGTTTATTGTGACGGAGAACGTCTTTAACGGTTTGCTCGGCTTTGAGAAGGACAGTATGGAAGTCGTGCCGGCGTTGGCTGAGTCCTGGGAAGAGTCGGATGACGGCAAAACGTGGACCTTTCAACTGCGGGAAGGGGTAAAGTTTCACGACGGGACCGACTTTAATGCCGATGCGGTGGTGTTTAACTTTGAGCGTTGGGCGAAACAGGAACTCCTCCCCACCGAGAAAGATGCTTATATCTATTATGGTTCCATGTTTGGCGGCTATGAAGGAGACGAGGGTCACATCATCGAGAGCGTGACAGCGCTGGATGAAACCACCGTCCAATTTAAACTGAAAGAACCCCAAGGGCCCTTTTTGGCCAACCTGGCGATGTCTCCCTTTGGGCTCGCTTCTCCCACTGCAGTGAAGGGGGACCCGAAGAAGTTTGCAGAAAATCCGGTAGGAACCGGTCCTTTCAAGTTTGAAAGCTGGAAAAAGGGCGATACGATCACCGTCGTTAAAAACGAAGATTACTGGGAAGAAGGGTTGCCCAAGCTAGATAAGGTAATCTTTCAGTCGATTCCAGATAATTCGGCCCGTTTGACTGCACTACAATCCGGTGATATCGACATCATGGACGGTCTCAACCCGGACGACAGTGAGACGGTCTCCGCCAACGACCAATTTCAACTGTATGAGCGGCCACCGATGAATGTGGGGTATCTTGCTTTCAATGTGGAAAAGGAACCGTTTAAGGATCGTAAAGTACGGCAAGCGTTAAATCATGCCGTCAACAAAGAAGGATTGATTAAGAGCTTCTACGGCGGTAAGGCGGAACCGGCCACCAATCCGATGCCGCCATCGATCTGGGGATTTAATCAGGATATCGAAGGTTATGAGTATGATTTGGAGAAAGCGAAGGAACTGTTGGAAGAAGCCGGTTATAAAGACGGATTTGAAGTGGAGTTTCACGCGATGCCAGCTCCCCGCCCCTATATGCCTGACGGCAGGAAAATTGCGGAGTATATACAAGCCGATTTTGAAAAAATCGGAGTAAAGACAAAAATCGTCAGCCCGGAGTGGACTACTTATCTGGAAGAGACCAATCAAGGCAAGCATGATATGGCGTTACTTGGCTGGACAGGAGATAACGGCGACCCTGACAACTTCCTGTATGTATTGTTGGACAAAGACAACGCCCGGAAACCGGCCAACAATATTGCTTTCTACAAAAGCGACAAGTTACACGATATCCTGATCAAAGCACAGCGGGAGACGGATCAGGATAAGCGCAGCGAACTGTACCAGGAAGCGCAGGAAATCATCAATAATGACGCACCCTGGGTGCCGTTGGTTTACGCCAATCCCACCTTGGCAGCACAATCCAATGTGGAAGGCTTCACCCCCCATCCCAAAGGTTCCGATAAATTGAAAGAAGTGGACATCGGTCAGTGACAATAACAGGGCGGCGTTGCTGACCGCAACGCTGTCTTCTTTTTATCAAAGGGAGGGAGTCGTGTATTGCTAAAACGACCTTTCGCCATTCTACTCAGCGAAGAATCTGGAAGGAGGGCGTTAAGGGGCAGCATTCTTCTCTGTAATGCTTTCGCAAGGTTTTGCCCCTGCCCGACTGAAAGATTCAGAGCGGACAGCCATCGCCTCTTTTCAAAATGGCAACTGGAACGTGGCAGTACAGGACATCCCACAAATGGAGGATGGTGAAAAGCCGATGATTGCGTACACCATACGAAGACTGCTAATGCTGATACCTGTTTTAATCGGCATGTCCATCATCACGTTTTCCATCGTTCATGCGATCCCGGGAGGTCCCGCTCAGGCGATCTTGGGTGAGCGCGCCACTCCGGAAGCGATAGCGCAACTGAACGAAAAAATGGGACTCAATGATCCGTTAACGATTCAATATTTTCGCTATGTCGGCAACCTGCTCCAAGGGGATTTCGGCACATCGCTGAAGACGGGACGACCGATCGTGGAAGAGATGGGGCCCTATCTGGCGGCGACGTTTGAATTGGCTTTTTTCGCCATGGCTTTTGCCATTTTTTTTGGTGTCAATCTCGGTATTTTATCCGCTTGGCGTCATAATAGCGTTATCGATTACACTGGGATGATTATCGCCTTGGTCGGGGTGTCGATGCCGATTTTTTGGTTAGGGTTAATGGAACAGTGGATATTTGCACAAGAACTGGGGTGGCTGCCTTCCAACGGGCGGATTGACCCGCGGATGGGCTTTGAATCGATCACTAATTTTTATTTTTTGGATGCGTTGTTGCGAGGAGATTTTGTCGCGTTGCAAGAAGTGCTCAGTCATCTGTTGTTGCCTGCCATCGCCCTGGGGACGATTCCGTTGGCTATTATCGCCCGTATGACCCGTTCCAGCATGTTGGAAGTGATGGGCTCCGATTATATCCGTACGGCACGGGCCAAAGGGGTTAGTGAAGGAATCGTCGTTTATAAGCACGCTTTAAAAAACGCTTTTATCCCCATTGTGACGGTGTTTGGTCTGCAGATGGGAATGTTGCTGGGTGGAGCGGTGTTGACAGAGACAATCTTTAGCTGGCCGGGGGTAGGACGTTACTTATATGACGCCATCAATGCCCGTGATTACCCGGTGATTCAATCCGGCATCCTGGTGGTGGCGACAATCTTTGTCTTAATCAATTTGATCGTGGATCTACTCTATGCTTATATCGATCCCCGTATTCACTATGGGAAGGAGTGAAGAGGATGTCTCTTAATGTTCCAACGATCCTGCCTGATCCGTCCCCAAAGGAAGAAAGCCAACTGGCGGAGACTCCTATCCGCGATACATGGCGTGCACTGTTGCGCCATCGTTCTGCGGTGATCGGTGGTATGATCATCCTTTGCTTTGTCATCATGGCCTTGATCGCACCGTTGCTCCTCCCGTATGGATACAACCAAATCGACGCCAATAACCGTTTGGAAGCTCCATCGGCGGAACACTGGTTTGGAACCGACGATATGGGGCGGGATATCTTTGCTCGGGTGGTGTACGGCGCCCGCATCTCGTTGTGGGTGGGTTTATTCGCCATTACCGGCTCCATAGTGGTCGGATCGCTTCTCGGCTTGATCGCAGGATATTACGGGGGATGGCGTGATGCCGTGATATCCCGCATCTTCGATATCCTATTGGCGTTTCCATCCATTCTGCTGGCGATCGCGATTGTAGCCATGCTGGGTCCCAATCTACAAAACGCCATGTACGCCATTGCTATTATTAACATTCCCACATTTGGCCGCTTGCTGCGATCCCGGGTGATCAGCATCAAAAATGAAGATTACGTTTTGGCGGCTAAAGCGGTGGGAATGAGGAATACACGCATTTTGTTTCACCACATTCTCCCTAACTCCTGGACCCCGATCATGGTGCAGGGTACGCTCGGTTTTGCCACAGCTGTGTTGGAAGCTGCTGCCCTCGGCTTTATCGGCTTAGGCGCACAACCGCCGGATCCGGAGTGGGGCAAGATGTTGGCGGATTCCCGCGGTTTTATCCAAACGGCTCCCTGGACGATGATTTTTCCCGGTTTAGCCATTATGCTTACCGTCTTGGGATTCAACCTGTTGGGCGACGGTTTACGTGATGTGTTTGACCCGCGGATGAAACAGTGAGCAAAAACCCCTGGTGATCCTATGGTCACCGAGGGGTTTTTGTTGGGAGCCATTTTAATAATAGGCCTGCGTGTACCAGTCCACCACCAAATCCATAGAGGAGTAAGGTATCCCCTGATTGAACTTTACCTTCTCGGATGCCGCCTGCCAAAGCGAGCGGAATGGTGGCAGCAGAGGTATTGCCGTATCTCTCCATGCTCATGAGCGTTTTTTCCAATGGAAAGCCGCTTTTTTCGCATATGGTTTCAATCATGCGGGCATTGGCACTATGAGGGATAAACCAATCGACATCATCCAGGGAAAGCTCTGTCTGATCCATGAGGCTGTGCATACCTGTTGGAACCGTTGTGACAGCCCAGCGATAAACCTCACGCCCGTTTTGCACGATCTGTCCGTGATCTTTTACGGGTTGACCGTCCAGCTGATCGGATAGGTGGGTGCGGTATAGATGAATTCCCCCTTCCCCTTTGGTGGCACCAATATAGCTGGCAAGAAATCCAGGGTTCTCCTCCGTGTATTCCACCAAAGCAGCCCCTGCCCCATCACCGAAAAGGATACAGGTTGTCCGATCGCTAAAGTCGGTCGTCTTTGACAACGTTTCCGCACCGATCACCAGCACTTTCCGGTTCATCCCTGCTGTGACCAAGGCATTGGCCATATTGAGCCCATATACAAACCCGGCGCAAGTAGCGTGGAGATCAATGGCACCCGTATGTTTGATCTCAAAATGGGATTGAATCCGACTGGCGACACTGGGAAAGACATGATCAGGAGTGGAGGTGGCGACGAGGATCATATCGACATCGTCTACTTTTATGTCGTATTGCTGTATCATGTTTGTGACTGCTGTGATCGCAAGATCGGAAGTAAACTCCTGTTTCCCAGCAAATCGGCGTTCCCGGATGCCTGTGCGTTGAACGATCCACTCGTCACTGGTATCGACAATCGTTTCAAAGTAATCATTGCCGATTACTTCTTCAGGTACATGGATTCCAATCGCCGTTATCGTCGCTTTTGATTGCAATGCTGTCACTCCTTCACACTTTGCTACAATTATATCACCTGGTATTAAAGGTTGGTACTAAATTTATTTTTCGATGCTTTGGGACGGCATTCTTAGGCAGAAGCCGAGCAAATGATCCCTTCACTCACCCCTTTGGCCCGTGCCGTACGGATGTAGTCGGAACCCATCACTTCCAACATGCTGGAACGGGTCATACGGGCAATAATCGCAGTAGACAATGTTGGAGTGAAGTGAACAACACATATACTCCGATCCGGATGGTTGACCACTAAGTGTAAAAACTTGAGACAAAAACTTGCGGCTGACGTTACGTCACCCTTTATCCTAGATTTTGAGCCTGCAATTGAAAGGATAAAGGGTGAACAAACATGAAGAAAGTCGTCAAGACGTTAAAGATCGAATTGCAAGCCGGAGCAGCCAATCCGGCTACTGTGGGGAAAGATTTGGGGCCGACAGGGATCAACCTGCTCGGTTTCTGCCAACAATACAACGAAAAGACCGCCAAACAGAAGGGCTTGGTGATTCCGGCGGAAGTCACCATTTTTGAAGATCGCAGCTTTACCATACAAACGAAGACCCCTCCTACCGCATTTCTCCTGAAGCGGGCGGCGGGTGTGGATAAAGGTGCAGCCCGGCCAGGGTCCGAGGTAGTCGGCAGTGTGACCCGGAAACAGGTGGAAGAAGTGGCACGCATCAAGCTACCAGACTTAAATACCTCCGATCTGGAAGCGGCGATGCGCATGATTGAAGGAACGGCTCGTAACATGGGGATTGCGGTGCGCGAAGGTAGGTAAGTGACAGGCAGAGACCTGCGATATAATACACGGTAGAGAGGAGGAAACACCTTGGATCGGAAGCATTACCGGACCGGCGAATTTGCCTCTCGGGCAGCAGTAACGGTGCGCACGTTGCGTTGGTATGATCGGGTGGGCTTACTAAAACCCAGCCAAGTATCGGATGCGGGTCACCGGCTGTATACGGATCATGATCTGATACGGCTGGAACAGATTTTAGCGTTAAAGTTCTTGGGGCTCTCCCTGGATGAAATCAGTCAGTTTTTACAGAAAGAACCGGATAACATCCTTGACTCCCTGGCAAGACAAAAAGAGATGATGAAAGAGCAGCGTCACCACTTGGATCGCGTGATTCGGGCGATTGAATGGGTGGAAGGCTTATCCCGCTACGGCAAACCGGAATGGGAATCGCTGATCCATGTGATCCAGGTGATGCAAATGGAACCAAAAAAAGATTGGTGGAAAAAGTATTATACAGAGGAACAGGTGCAAAAGCTGGAAGAGCGGCAAAAGCATTATACCGAAGAAGATGCGATGCGGGATGCCGCCCGTTGGAATGAAGTGATCGCCGATTTAAAGCGATTGGCTGAAGAGGACAAAGACCCTGCCGATCCCCAGGTCCAGGAAGTGGCCCGACGTTGGTGGGGGTTGATCCAGGAATTTATCCAAGGGGATAAAGGAATCTTTAAGGGACTAAATAAGATGTACTGTTCAGAGGAGAGTCAGTGTAAAAAACCGTATGGGGAAAAAGGAGAACAATTGATCCAGCGCGCCTTGGAAATCTATCGCGCATCACAGGATAAGTAAGCGGCCGAATATCGGTCGCTGAGGCTGCTGACAAACTTATTGGGAAGAGGGGAGCGATATCCGGTGTAGCGCCCTTTGACCGACTACCTAGCGAAGTCTCCGCAGTCCCCAACCGCCTAGCGACCACACATGCTTTTCTTTTGGCCGCTGGTTGGGGACGGAGGAGGCGGAGCGGACAGCCCTACATCCTTGCAAGGGAAAGAGGCGCGAAGACGGAAATCGGGACCCGGGCCCACTTTGTCATCAATCTGAGCGGCCGAATATCGGCCGCTTTTTGTATGGGAAGAGGATATGTTTTTCGCGCAGTTTACATTCCGTCTGTTTCCCAAGTGCGATATGATGACAGGAGAGTCCAATGTACTGAGAGGAGGATTCATTTGCAACCAACCCGATTGTTCGATTGGGGATATGGGGTTCATATGATCGACGGTTATGATCTGGGTATACCGGGACGCACCGGGATTTATGTGCTGGAAGGGGATGCGCCTGCCTTGGTGGAAACCGGCCCAGCCCCTTCGATTCCCTATATAAAAGCAGGTTTACAGGAATTAGGCTATTCTCCGGCGGATATCCGCTATATCATCGTCACTCATATCCATCTGGATCATGCGGGAGGAGCCGGGTTGTTGCTCCAGAGCTGTCCTCAGGCGAAGGTAGTGGTCCATCCCCGGGGGAAACGCCATTTGGCCGATCCCACCCGATTGGTCCAGGGAGCGCGCATGGTGTATGGAGAACAGTTTGACCAATTATTTGATCCGATTGTTCCGATTCCAGAAGAGCGGCTTATTGTCAAAGAAGACGGCGATTCTCTTGATTTGGGCGGGGGACGACGGTTGGGGTTTATCGATTCACCGGGACATGCCGCTCACCACTTTTCATTTTTTGATCCGCTTAGCCGTGGCTGGTTTACCGGCGATACCGCCGGAGTGCGTTATCATCAAACGGAGGATCTCGGTTTTTCCTTTTATTTGCCCTCCACTTCTCCCAACCAGTTTGATCCTGATGCGATGAAGCAATCGATCAAACGGATGGCGGAACGAAAACCGGAACGTCTCTTCTTTGGCCATTTTGGCATGTCGAATGAACCGAAGGAAGTGTTTCGCCAAGTGACGGCGGAGTTGGATCATTTTGTGGCGATTGCAACGGAGGCGATGACAGCCGGCGAAGGAGCAGAGGGGATTGAACGGCGGTTGGTGGAACGCTACCGTGTTGCTTCGGAACAACGAGGGTGTGGGCTGGATCACCCGGTGTGGGAAGGGTTAAAATTGGATATGAACGTCTGTGCGATGGGGCTTGAGCACTATTTACGGAAACAGGCGGAAACGCATAATCGATAAATTTGCATAGGAGCGAAAAATGATGAAAGTGACGGTTTATTCCAAACCGCATTGCTTGGAATGCAATCTGGTTAAACGCTTTTTAAATGATCATCAAGTGGAGTATGAAGTGAAGGATTGCGGCTCCAATCCGGCATATCTGGAAGAAGTAAAAGCAATGGGCTTCTTAGGCGTTCCGGTAACCGTGATCAACGGCGAACCGATCCAAGGATTACAGCCGGAAAAGTTACTACAACATTTGCGAAGAAAATGACAGAATTGTACACTACTACCACCTCTGCTTAGAGTTGAAGGATACTTAGGTAATCATCGGCATCTTTCGATCGAGGAATTGACCAACCTCCGTAATTTTTGCGTATAATGCCCATCACCCCATCCCTTTATGGAATGGAGCGATTTAAAGCGTTTCTTTGGGGTATTACAATCAGGAAAGAAACCCTTAGGAGGAAAGAGATGTCACTACAAACAATAAACCCTATCGGTCTTGTCACTTTGGTTATCGGTATTGGGCTTATTGGTTATTTGCTGTACCGCGTTATTAGGTTTGTTAAGCCAAAAGATAATAGATAGTTGTATAGGTTCATTGATTTGTCTATAAAAACCCGCCGTGTGCGGGTTTTTATTTATAGCAGGATCGATGATCTTTCGCGACGATTCAATGCCTGTAAATAATTAGCATTATTAACCTTCTTATTTGCTATACAAAAAGAATGGACACTGGTTGGACTTTGAGTTAAAATTCGATAAAAATACCTATAAGGGTGGGAGGCAAAGGAATCATATTCATACCCTATCCGTTTTAATTTTCATTTTATTCAATCGCTTCATGTCAAGCTATATTTCATTCCTTTTTGGACAACATGAAATGGACACGGTTTTATCTAATAGGAGGCAATATCATTGAATGTTCGGGAAGAGTGGAGTACAAAAACAGGCTTTTTGTTGGCTGCGATCGGTTCGGCGATCGGGCTGGGTAATATCTGGCGATATCCCTATATCGCATATGAAAATGGCGGCGGTGCTTTTCTGTTGCCGTATTTTATCGCATTGCTGACTGCGGGGATTCCGATTCTCATCTTAGAATATTCCTTGGGCCATCGTTTTCGGGGATCCGCGCCTCATGTTTTTCGAGCGTTGTCACGCCGATGGGAATGGTTGGGTTGGTGGCAGGTCTTTATCTCCTTTGTGATCGTTAGCTTTTATATGGTCATCATCGGCTGGGCGCTTAGCTTTACCTTTTTCTCTTTTGGAACACAATGGGGAACAGATACGGAATCGTTCTTTTTTAACAATTATCTGGGGGTCACCGATGATTTTTGGCAATTTGGCGGTTTTCAGTGGAAGGTATTGCTGCCGGTAGTGCTTGTGTGGGCGGTTGTTTACTGGACGATGTTGCGCGGTGTGCGCGGTGGGATCGAACGATTGAGTAAAGTATTGATGCCGGTACTGATCTTGATGATGGTGGCGATTACACTTCGTGCGGTTACCTTGCCCGGCGCCTTGGAAGGGTTAAATGTGCTGTTGACACCGGATTTCAGCGCCCTTACCAAAGCAGAGGTGTGGCTTGCAGCGTATGGTCAGGTCTTTTTCTCGCTTAGTATTGGTTTTGGCATTATGATCACCTATTCCAGTTATTTGCCGAAGCGATCCGATTTGGCCAACAGCGGATTGATAGCCGGTCTTGCCAACAGTGGCTTTGAGTTTATGGCGGCGATTGGTGTGTTTGGCGCTCTCGGATTTTTAGCGGTTCAGCAGGGGCTTGGAGTCGACGAAGTCGTCAATGCTGGTCCGGCGCTGGCCTTTGTCGTTTTCCCGCAGATTATCAACCAATTTCCAGCCTTAAACTCTTTGTTTGGTGTTTTGTTTTTTGGTTCACTCTTGTTTGCAGGATTAACATCGGCGGTTTCCATTTTGGAACCGGTGATTGCCGGTTTTAAAGAGAAACTAAATCTGTCCCGACGAGCGGCGGTTAATGGTGTATGTGGCGCGGCTTTTCTCGCTAGTCTGTTGTTTGCGACGAAAGGTGGAATTCGCTACCTGGATACCGTTGATCACTTTATCAACTCATATGGGATTGCTTTGGCTGGCCTGGTTGAACTGATCTTGATCGCGTGGATCACGAGAAAACTGGTGGATATGCGCCAACATATCAATGCTGTCTCCGATGTTCGAGTCGGGAAATCGTGGCAGTTGGCCTTATCCCTCCTTACGCCGATTGTGTTGACAGTGATGGCGGTCTTTAATCTCTTTCAAGAATGGCAAACGCCTTATGAAGACTATCCGCTAAACGGATTGCTCCTTATGGGTTGGGGGGCAGCTATCTGGGTCATCCTGTTGGCTTTCGTCTTTCAATCGATCGGTTGGCGGCAATCGACGCAACAGAAGGAGGAACAGTGATGAATTCGGAAGCCATTATTATGCTCATCGTCGGAGGAACGGGGTTGTGGGGTGGTCTCGCCTATTTCCTTTTTCACGCTTATCGTGCTGAAAAGAAAAAAAGTAATGCTTCACAAGGATAAAAAATGTCCCCTTGTTCGTGAGGGCAGGGGGACCCCCATTACTTTTTGTCGCTTTTTAGTATTAAAGGATTAATTCAGAAAACGTCGAATATAAATTTAACGGGGATGGATTTACAAGCCATCCACCTCAAGGGGGAAAAGGATCAATGGCAACACGAGATCAATGGAGCTCACGCGCCGGCTTTATCCTGGTGGCGATGGGTTCGGCAATTGGGTTGGGCAATATTTGGCGCTATCCGTACACGGTGTATGAGAACGGCGGGGGAGCATTTCTGATTCCGTATTTTGTCGCCCTTTTGACTGCGGGGATTCCGCTGTTACTGTTGGAGTATTCACTGGGTCATCGCTTTAAGGGAGCAGCACCTCTCTCTTACCGGCGCCTGTCGAAAAAGTGGGAATGGGTTGGATGGTGGCAGGTGTTTATGGCGTTCTTTATCGTTACCTACTATACCATTATCATTGGCTGGGCTTTAAGCTACACCTACTTCTCTGTCGGTACACAATGGGGAGACGATACCAACGCCTTCTTTTTTGGCAACTATCTCAATACTTCGGATTCTTTCTGGGATTTCGGAGGACTGCAGTGGAAAGTGCTGCTTCCGGTTATACTTGTTTGGATTTTTGTCTACTTTGTCATGCGTCAGCAAGCCCACAAAGGAATTGAGCGTCTTAACCGTTTTTTATTACCGGCGCTGATTGTGATGTTGATTATGATCACCATTCGTGGGGTGACGCTGGAAGGTGCGACTGAGGGGTTAAATGTCCTGTTGACGCCTGACTTTTCCGCTTTGACCAATCCGAGTGTCTGGGTGGCCGCATATGGGCAGGTGTTTTTCTCTCTTAGTGTCGGTTTTGCTACCATGATCACCTATGCCAGCTATCTGGATAAGAAAACGGATCTTTCCAACAGCGGCTTTATCGCTGCGTTGTCCAATTCCGGCTTTGAGTTCTTGGCGGCTTTGGGCATTTTCGGCGCTTTGGGGTATTTGGCACATGTGTCGGGAAGCAATGTCAATGAAGTAGTGGCAAGCGGAATCGGTCTCGCTTTTGTCGTCTTTCCGCAAATTATTAATACATTCCCTGGCCTTAACGACTTCTTCGGTTTACTGTTTTTCGGCAGCCTTACATTTGCCGGTCTCACTTCTGCGGTATCACTGCTGGAGCCAGGGGTAGCCGCTCTGCGCGATAAATTTAATCTCACCCGAACTGCGGCGGTTAATTGGGTTTGTGGCGGTGCTGCTCTTGTCAGTCTTTTGTATACCACGGGTGGCGGCATTATGTATTTGGATGTGGTGGACAATTTCATCAACCAATACGGATTATTGTTTGGTGCGCTTGCCATGATCACTGCCGTAGCCTGGGTCAACAATCAACTGGATAATATGCAAGGTCATATCAACCAAATATCCGATGTTTATATCGGGGCATGGTGGAAAATTTCCGTCAAATATATCACTCCGATTATGCTGTTGTTTATGTTGACACAAAACCTTGCGGATAACTTTATGTTGAACTATGAAGGTTATCCGATGATGGGGAACTTATCCATGGGATGGGGAGTATTTTTCCTCAGTCTGCTTATGGGGATCATCGTTTCTCGAATGCAATGGAAAGCAAATACGGAGATGTTGGATCTCTTCTACCATTTGAAGGAGGGAGCCTGATGGGAGTCAGTGCTTGGGTGATGTTGATCATCGGAGCCGTTGGATTATGGGGTGGTCTTGCCTACTTTTTGTGGGTGGCTTTTCGTAAAAGAGGGAATACAGAGTAGTGGAAGCCCCTTTACGGGGCTTTTTCTTTTGTGGAATATTGAACGTATTATCCCAATACCTTAGGAGGGGTCACAATGCAATTGGCTAAAAGGGTGGAATGTGGGATGGATGAGAAAATGGATCGACAAGATTATCAAAATTGTTGGGGAGCGGCTTTGACGGTGCCGACGTTTGAGACGGTGTTGAGGGTGCCCGCAGTGACGGTAGCCCCGAGAAGGCTGGAGACGGTGCCGACGTTTGAGACGGAGTTTAATGTACCGGCTGTAATCGTTGCCCCAAGAACACTAGAGACCGTCCCCACATTGATGACGGAGGTGAGAGTCCCCGCAGTGATGGTAGCCCCGAGGACGTTGGAGATGGTGCCGACGTTTGAGACGGTGTTGAGGGTGCCCGCAGTGACGGTAGCTCGAGAATGCTGGAGACCGTCCCCACATTGATGACGGAGGTGAGAGTCCCCGCAGTAATGGTGGCCCCGAGGACATTGGAGATGGTGCCGATATTGGT
The DNA here is from genome assembly GCF_003046315.1 of Desmospora activa DSM 45169. NCBI lineage: Bacteria > Bacillati > Bacillota > Bacilli > Caryophanales > Thermoactinomycetaceae > Desmospora > Desmospora activa. The sequence continues at coordinate 228,973 of NZ_PZZP01000001.1, forward strand.
GACTGTGCCCACATCGACGGTCCCGGCGGTGATCGTGGCGCCAAGGATGCTGGTAACGGTGCCGACATTAACCACATCGGAGAGAGTCCCCGCGGTAATGGTGGCGCCCAACACATCGGAGACAGTACCCACGTCTGTGACAGAGTCCAAAGTGCCTGCGGTAATGGTAGCCCCCAACACATCGGAGATGGTGCCCACATTGGTGACGGAATCCAATGTGCCTGCGGTAATAGTGGCGCCGAGGACATTGGAGATGGTGCCGATATTGTTAATCGTGCCCACACTGACAGTTCCGGCGGTGATCGTGACCCCAAGTATGCTTTCGATAGTGCCAACCGTAAGAACACTGTCCAACGTCCCAGCAGTAATTGTCGTTCCTAAAATGCTAGAAAGTGTACCGTCAATGGTGATGTTGTTGATCCGACCGGCGGCGTCTGTCAAAATGGCTTGTGGCGTTCCTCCTGGATCGCGGCCGTAAATCAGGGTTCGTAAGTTATCCGGATCAGATTGAAAAACGGCATGATTGGGCATGGAGCTCCTCCTCTCCTAATGAATTTTTCTTCCATTGGTTTGAGTTTGGAAATAAACATCAACTGTCGTTGGGTGGCCTTCCGCTGTTGGAGAAAGAACTAAGCGGGTAAAACGGAGAAAACGGTTAGGAACGAGAGCTTTGGTTTTACCGGCAGGTATGACGTCATCGCCATCCCTTGCGAAATGGGAATTATCGGGACTGATCTGTACAACTGCTTTTACGGGGTAATCCCCTTTGTTAACGATGGCATAGGAATACACTAACTGGTGAGAGGTGTCTTGCGAAGGGAGAGCTATACTGGAACTGACATGGATATTTTCTATTTTTTCCTCAGAAAAAAGGACATCGCTCCGAAAGTTGTTTGGGATTCGGAATGATCGCCTTTTTTTCCAGCAAGACGGTCGTTTTAGCTTGGAACACTTAACCATCGGCCGTCCCTTTGGATCGGTTTTGATGGGCACTGTCCGTTTTCCGTTTTTTCCATAAATCAATACATGGTTCATTTTTTTATTGGAATGTTTTTTTGGATGTCGTTTTCTTTTTGTTCTGCATCTTGAAAAGGCCCCCATAATCTTTCCTCCCTTCGTAAGATCGCTTTTCTATTTTATGTTGGCTGTCCAATACGAGGGATACCCAAATTAAAAGTGAGGTATATGTCTGAAGTAAGGGGTTAGACGTCTATTTTTCTATTCAAAAAACCTACACCCCCCAAGGGGAAAGAATGTAGGTTTCTGTCTGCCTATTTCTTCGTTTTTTTCGCTTTTCGTTCTTCCCGCAGCTTTTTATACGCCGCCCGTTCCCAAGCCTTCAGATACGGATATGGATCGTAGGAGAAGGTGGTGCGGCCGTTAAACTTATAGAGCCCATAGTGAAGATGAGGTGGGAATTTGCCCGAGGTGCCTGGAGGTCCGTAACCGGAGGAGCCGACATAACCGATGATCTGTCCCGGTTGCACGATGGATCCCTTCTTTAATTGCTTATTAAACCGGCTCAGATGGGCGTAATAATGATAATTGTTCCGTGTATCGCGAATGCCGATACGCCAGCCGCCAAAGCGGTTCCATCCCTTTAGTTCCACATAGCCATAACAGGTAGACAACAGCGGAGTTCCGTAATCGGCAAAGATATCGCTCCCCTCATGAATGCGCAAACCACCCCAACCGCGGCGAGCACCCCAGGTGTTATGGTAGGTGTAATTGTAGCGCAGCGGGATCGGAAAAGCGTGTCGATCCAAGTCCGTCGTTCCAAAATGACGGTAAATATCCGCAAGGTGAGAAACGATGTCTACCGTGACAGGATGGTGGTAATAGTGCCAGATCCCATTGCGCAGATCATCTCGGGACAAACCATATACACGTAGAAACTGGGTAACAGTAAACAGTACATCGATGGGGTCATCCGGGTCTGCAATGCCGTCTCGGTTTCCATCCCGGCCGATTCCCCCAAAAAAGCGGATCGACTCCGGTACGGTATCATATGGATCGGGATTGGTGTAGCCGCTCCACTGTTCCGGCGGAACGCGAATGGCAATCGGCCCTTTTTTTTCAGTTAAATCGCGGCGAACCCGTTGGATGTTGCGCTCATATTGATCCATGGCGGCCAACACATACCAAGGAACACCCGTTAACGTTTCAACTTTGTCCAGCAGGTATCGGCGTTCTTCCTTTTCGTTGGGGTCGGCATTTACCGGAGTAGGGAACCCTTGCAACAAACAGGTGCACACCAACAAGACAGCCAGACAAATTCGATTTCTATTATCCATAAAAAGTAACCACCGTTTTCCATGCTGTTTCCATCTAGTGTGGGTGTAATTTTGCTACTTCATGTTTGTAATGATTGGTAAAAATTGTTTTGGATCGATACATCGAAAGGTTGTGGGACGTTTATCTCCACCCAATTGTGATCCGATTCAGCAATAAATTTCGACTGTATTTTCGCACAATCCTCACAATTACTTGTGGATAACTGTTTTAAAGGAGTGTGTGCTTATCAATATTAAGTCACAAAAAGAGGATTTGGCTCGATTGATGTCGTATTAAGGAAAAAGAGGGGCAACTCGGGGAAGGGCCTGGGCGGGGCGCGATCCTTCTTTGTCCAACCGGGACAAGGAAGAGGTGATGTCAATGGCGGAAACCATCTTGCTACTTGCGCTGATCGTGCAGGTTGTTTATGTGGTATATGTCATTACGTCACAAAAAAAGTGACCCCTCCGGCCTGACAACCTAGGGTCACTTCTTGTGTGATTTTAGGATCGCGTTCCCGTATGGGTGCGACTCCGTTTTGTTCCTCACACTTATTATAGTATGTACGGCTGCCAAAAATCAAACCCGTATACGTCGATATTTACGGCAACAATAAGATTCCAACTAATGCTATGGGATGAATGGTATGATCGTTTTGTTTTAACCTCGCCTTTCTTACTTAATATGGAAGGTGTTTTTATTATGCACTTTAACATAGGCTTTGACTAATTGATACAACCGATGGCGTATCGATAAATGGTTTGTGGTAAACTGGACATGAGCAGTTGGATATGGTTTGCTTTTAACATTACTTAATCAATGGTTCCCGTACATGGGAATTTCATTTTTTTGTGGAGGAGGAGAGAAGCGTTGGCTACACCGATTCAACGAAAACCGGAATGGCTAAAAACAAAACTGACGGTAAACGAAAACTTTCGCGAAATTAAGCGAATGATGCGGGGTAAAACGCTACATACCGTCTGCGAAGAGGCAAAGTGCCCCAATATCCACGAGTGTTGGGCGGTGCACCGAACAGCTACATTTATGATCTTGGGAGATATCTGCACCCGGGCTTGCCGTTTTTGTGCGGTGAAAACAGGACTGCCGACCGAGCTGGATTGGCAGGAGCCGGAACGGGTAGCGGAAGCAGTGGAACAGATGGGGCTTAAACATACGGTGATTACATCGGTGGCTCGCGATGATTTAAAAGACGGTGGAGCGGCCATTTTTGCTGCTACTATTCGTGCTGTGCGTGAGCGTAACCCTCTTACCAGTGTGGAGGTGTTGATCCCTGATTTTCAGGGAGATCGTGATGCCCTGCAAACGGTGATGGATGCTCGTCCTGATGTGTTAAACCACAACATGGAAACGGTGCGACGACGTTCGGACCGTGTTCGTTCCAAAGCCAAATACGATCGCTCTCTGGAGTTGTTAAAACGGGCAAAAGAGATGCAACCGGATATTCCCACCAAATCCAGCATCATGATCGGAGTGGGAGAGGAGTGGAACGAGATCCTAGAGACAATGGACGATCTTCGTTCCGTCGACTGCAACATTATGACGATCGGGCAATATCTACAACCGACGAAAAAACATCTCAAGCTGGAGAAGTATTATACGCCCCAGGAATTCCGCCAGTTGAAAGAAGAGGGGATGAACCGAGGTTTTGATCATGTGGAATCGGGTCCCTTGGTACGCAGTTCGTATCATGCCCATGAACAAGTACAATCGGCGAAAAAGTCGATTGCAGCAAATTGATCGCTGACGGGGTTGATTAAATCACTGCAGCCGATATTTCCATCCTTGGAGATATCGGCTTTTTTTTAAGGCGTTGCTTATGAAAGGGGTGTCTTGATAAGCTAAAAGAAATAAGCCCTGCATTAACAGGGCTTTGTCATTTAATGGGACAGATCTCCGGCAGACGGAGTGAAACGCTTATGGCTCATCGGTTTGCCTTTTTGCGAATAAAACTCACCTTCTCGACCTCGTTTTAAGTCGAGAGGGGTGCGATCCATCCGTTCGATTAAACGCTCCATCTCTTGCTGATTAAATTTCACACGCTCACGAGTGGATCCCGTTTGTGATCCAATGCGGATGATTTGCTCGCGAGCCTCTGGATCTCCGGTGACATTGATTTTAAAATAACGGGGAGTGAGGCTGAGGGCGGTTCGTTTTGCTTCATATAATGTATTTTCATCTGGTTTTTCCTCTTTTCCCTTTACCCCGATTAATACCTGATCATCGGTTACCAACACGGCAGTTTCATCCACCTTGGGAAGTTTATTGGTCAAAAAGGCAATTTGTCGAGCCAAAACAGTCCGATCAATATAAACATCAGGACCGGGAACCGCACCGCCATCGGTGGCATTGTAAAGTTCATTTCCGGACTGACGGCTGTAACCGATCATATTAAACCGTTTTCCTTGAGGGCGCCTACCGTCGCTGACAAAGTCCAACGCTTCATTGTTGCCGTCTTTGTTAAGGGATTCGTCATATCCGTCATCGGGGCGTGCCGAAGGTGTACAGGATGTAACCAGCCATAACAAAGCAAACAAGAGAAAGGCCGCTCTTTTTCTCATGCATCAATCACCTCCTAACATTAGAATGTCCTCTTTATAATCGGTTACCCGGCCATACGAACGGATGGGAAAAGAAGGATATTCAAAATCAATCGCGAAAACAGGTAAACATGATGGTTTACCTAAAGATGTGGTAACATAAAAACAATCCCGGAACAGGCCGAGGTTGATGAATGATGGAGCGATTAGAAATAGAGGGAACGTCGTATGAATTGGTTAAAAACCATAAAAACGGCTGGAACCCGGAAGCTTTTCAGAAGCGATACAGTGAAGTCTTGGATAAATACGAGTTCATTGTGGGAGATTGGGGATACGGTCAGCTGCGGTTAAAGGGGTTTTTTACCGATAAGCATCCCCGTGCCACACGGGAAACCAAAATCGGTCACTTTGAGGAATACCTGCACGAGTTTTGCAACTTCGGATGTGCCTATTTTGTCCTGCGTCGACTGAAACCACTGCCCATATCACAGAAACGGGGACGTAATCGGGGACGCCAGCGGCATAAAAACTCCACCCATATTCGTTAAGAGGCAGAAAAAACCGGTCACAGGTAGTGGCCGGTTTTTTTGCATTGCGGACCTATAGCTCTTCATTGCGGTCCGGGTCATCGTGAGTGGGATGGCTACCGGGTTGTTGGCGAGGGATTCCTTCGTGCAGCCGTCTCATTTCATACGTAAATTGAGGCGCGGCGTGTTGGGATGCGCGCCAAGGGGATTCCTTTCCCAAGACGTTCTCATTGGTAGATGCGCCGTAAGGGCCTTCGGGAAACTCTTCCGGAAAAAGATCGTTATGTTGCGATTCAACCGTGCTGACGTCATGGTATGGGGTATTTTTGCGACGGGTCATAAAAACCACCTCCGATCTTAGGTTGGATCGACAGGTGGTTTTTATGTGTGGGAACATCATAGTAAGGAGTAAAGAAAATCCTTCAGCTCTGCCGCTTCCTCTTCGCTGATTGCATAAACATGCTCCAGATAACCCGGTTCTTCCAAATCGTCTGAACCAATCAAAGCGTAGCGATTGGATTGGATGTTAAAAACTAACAGCTTACCGTAAAATCGTTGCGTGGTGGTAATTCCTAAATCAAAGCGACTATTGTCGCCAACAAAACTGACAAACCGGGTGCGCGTCTCTTCTACATCATCGTACAAAAATATTGTTTCTTCGCTGGACATATCCCTAACCCCTTTTGATGCCGTGCTTCCATCATTATACACGATCGCAAGGGTGGATTCGTTAGAAGATTCCCAGAAAGCGGGCTTTTTTCTGTCGTCGCGGTGTAATCTGTTGTTCAGTAGTGGCGGAAGCGAGTCGATGAGAAAAGGTTGCGTTGCGTAATTCAATTTTGAGCTGGTCGTGTTTTTTTCCGATTTCATCGATCATGTGTTGAACGGTTGATGCTGGGACCATGCTCTGTTTTTGTGTAGCTTGGGCGGCAGTGATACTTTTATCCATTTCTTCCATAACATCAAAAATCGTAAATACATGATCTTCCAATTGGTCTAGCCGGGTAAAGACGGTTTCCATCATTTCTCCGATTTCATCCAAGCTTCCCACAATGCGATGAACGGGTATATCTTGATTAAAGGGCAGGGCAGGGGAAACCGCCTCCTCTTTTTCCGGTAGAGGGGATTCCTCGGAGATTCTTTCTACCTCCCATTCCCCTTCTTTCATGAGATCTTGTCGGATTTGACGCATTGATTTGTTTTCCTGTAAACGTTGTTGAATAATTTCTAGGCGATGAAAACTTTCCTCCGTCAACAAGTAATGTCCTCGATCGTTTACATCGGGAGAGATGTATTCTTCAAAAACGTCGATCCATTTACGAATCGTGCGGGCGTGAACATGGAGGCGTTCGGAGGCCTCCCGTGTGGTTATGTACGCTTGTTCAGCCATGGCGGAATCCTCCCCGAAAAACAGGTTTTATACCCATTTTTCGGGAAAATCAGTTGGAATCCTTCCTTGCCGACAAAGGATGTCACTCTGTGACAAACAAAGTGCTTAGTTGACATCGTTACTTTTCGATCCTCAAGGAATCCGCAAAAAATCCGGCCCATCGGGCCGGTGGTGTTACTGCTAGGAAGAGACGACGTTTTTAGGTTTGTTCAAGTGGCGAGGATCCCGTTTTTCGCGAAAGATCCAGTGTACCTTGGGTTGAACGAGAGGATGAGTGACCGCCATCACCCACTTGGATGAGAGAAAGACGGCAAGCAAGACGGATGTGACTGTTACCGAGGTATATAGAGCAATCCCAGAGATGTGATCGTACCAGTCCAGTCCACTGTAGGCGCGGATGAAGAAACCGTGCAACAGATATACATAGATGGAGCGAGCGCCCCATTCGCTGAAAAACGTCTTTCCGCGGGGGACAACGACCAAGAACAGCGCGGATACGACCAAGGCGAGAATAATCAACCCCACCCGAATCAACCCTGCATACCATTCGGAGTGGCCCACATCTTCGTAAGGGAAGACAAAGTACAACCAGCGACGCCAGCTAGTGTCTATGGGAGCAAGAAAGTCCATCCAGTACATCAAGGGAATAACGGCAGCCAATCCGATCCAGGCAACCCACCGTTTGACACGTTGAAATAACTGGTCAAAATGATGCCGTTGTAGGTAATACCCGAGCAGAAAGAAGGGGAAGAATGCGACGGTACGTGACAGGCTGAGATAGCGATCAGCGTCGTCGACATAACCGATTAAAATGGCTAAAACAAAAGCGGTGGCCAAGGGATATTTTAGATTGACGAAATAGGGTAAAATGAGTCGCCATAAAAATAGGCTGAACAGGAACCACATTAACCAATAAGGCTCCAAAATGGAGATGTCGATCTGGTCCGTTCGATAAATCAAGTGATCATAAACCGAGTACAAAATTTCAAAGATGAAATAGGGGATAAGAATCGTGGCGATCACTTTTTTATTTTGGCCGTCTTTGTGGAAGCTTTTTGCGAAATAGCCTGCGAGTAGGATGAATAGAGGCATATGAAAGGTGTAAATTGCCAGATACAACGTTTTCATCAGTGAACTATCACCGATGAGAGGACGATAGGCATGCCCGATCACCACCAAGGTGATCAAAAGAAATTTGACATTGTCAAAGAAATAATCCCGTTCCTTATTTTTACTTATATCTGGCTTTGGATTGCTCATAATCTTTTTTGCGGAACCCCCTAACTGATTGTGGCATTCCATGCCGATAGCGGATGTCTCTATTCTACAAGCATCAAGCCATATGCAGTAACGAGTTTTTTTAAGTGATAGCAAAGTCGGGTTTATGGTAACATACCCATGGAAACACGTCCACTAAACCAATGATGGTATAACCGGCAACAGAAAAAGGGGGACCGGCGTCATGCCGCTCCCTGGAAACGGGCGAATAGGGTCGAAAATTTTTATGGTTTTTTAAGTGTCGATTACGAGTAAGGGAATTGGGTGTGATAGTTGTTAAACTGCTGAAAAGCCTGATTCACTTTCTGCACATCGGCGGGATCGGTTTTATACCATCCTTTAGCCGACATTGCGTTGTATAAATCACGTTGCGCTCGGTGCAGGTTTGTTAAGATGCTCATCTGTGTTTGATACAATGGATCGGTGCTGGCTTCATTTACGGCGATATTGTAAGCGGTAGTCATATACTTTTCCATCGCGAGCACATCATTGATACGATCGCGATCGTTCATCTCTGGCCCTTTCACCTGAGGTAGGCCGGTGGAGTGCTGCGGAGTGGCTTGCTGTTGGTTTTGTGCTTGATTGTTTTGCTGCTGCATCATCGATCCTCCTTATTGGCTCATCGGCTTAGGGTTGGTTGGTCCCTGTGCAGGGGTAGGCATGACGCCACCGGTATTCAGATGGTTCAACAATTGCTGATAATGTTGCTGATGCATCCGTCCCATTTGGTCAATCAACTGTTTTACCTGTTGATCCTGGCATTCCTGAGCATAATGGTGACATTTCTTAAACGCTAACAGCTCCCAGGAAAGCTCATCCTTTAAATAGTTGAGATCTTTTGTGCTGAGTTGCATGGATATCCTCCTTTTTTTGTAAGGTGGCTTCTCTGTCATTGTTTGGTTTTTCGCGTTAAATCATGCATGGACGATGATCGTTGGACTTGGGTTATAATGAAATAAGAGTATCGATAGAAACGGGGAAAGGGATGTTACTGTTGTACGAAGTAGATACAGCCAGAATTCAAGCACAATTAGCATATTTGGAGCGCTGTTGCCAGGTGATGGATCAGGTGCAGGACTTGCCGAATGAGACCGCCTTTTTCGCCGCCTCCCGCGCGGTACATATTGCGATGGAATGTGTGATTGATGTGGGAAGTGTAATGATCGATGGGTTTATTATGCGAGATCCCGGTGGATATGAGGATATTATTGATATTATGGAGGATGAGCGGGTAATTCCGGCGGCAGGTGCGCGGCAATTAAAGGAATGGGTGTCGCTGCGCGATCGTTGCCTTCGCCACTATACCGAAGTATCACCGGATGAGCTGAGGGCGGTGATGGCGGAAAAGGAGCTTTTTCGATCTTTTATCCGTTGGGTACAACAGTATTTAGAGCGGGAATTGGGACGCAACCATTGATCACACTTCGGTGCCCCATAAGGTAACGTTAATGGTATTGAGGGAGGGGTGGATTTCCTTCTGTTCGACTCTAGTCAGGCTAAGCGAGACCTGGGAACGAAGTGACCAAGGCGAGACTAGTGCTTTGGAGTGCTAAGCGAGACCTGGGAACGAAGTGACCAAGGCGAGACTAGTGCTTTTAGAGTGCATAGAGTGAAGGCGCAAATCCACGCCCGACCGCCCTACAATGATTGCAAAAACAAACTTTGCTAATTGGGCCACTAGGGAGCGACACGGTGCGGTGTCGTTTTTTGATATGCTGCTACATAGTGAGGAACAACATGGGGGGAATTGGGATGCCTTGGTATGAGGAAAGCTTTGGGGAAGATTATTTACTGGTGTATAAGCACCGTAGCCGACGGAGGGCCGACCGGGAGATTGAGGCGGTTGTGCGCTGGCTGCAATTGAAACAGGGGACTTCGTTGCTTGACTTATGCTGTGGCACTGGTCGTCATTCCATTCCGCTTCACCGGCATGGATTCTGTGTGACGGGAGTAGATCTCTCGCCGGTATTATTGCAGGTGGCGGAGGAAGAAGCAGAGGGATTGGATATCTCTTTTCACCAGGGAGATATGCGGGATCTTCCATTTCAGGATAATCAGTTCGATGGTCTGGTCAATCTGTTTACCTCCTTCGGGTATTTTGCGGATGATCGGGAAAATGAGAGAGTATTGCGCGAAATCGCCCGTGTGGTAAAGCCGGGAGGCCGCTTTGTGATTGACTATCTCAATCATGCGGTTGTAAAAGAGGGGCTGGTTCCCCAGAGTGAGCGTATGGAAGAGGAAGTAGTGATCCGAGAAAAGCGTTGGACTGAAGAAGGCTTTGTCAAAAAAGAGATTGAGGTGGAAGATAACGAAGGGAAGCGGCGTTATCTGGAACGGGTGAAACTTTACACCCGCGAACAGATGGAGACGATGATGACTGCGGCCGGGTTGGTGATAGAGAAGGTAAAAGGGGATTTCGATTCAAGCGATTACGCGGAAGCGACTAGTCCCCGCATGATTTTTACGGGGAGTGTAAAAGGATGAATCAGCGCTACCGTGGATATTTAATCGACCTAGACGGAACCTTGTTTCGGGGACGGGAAGTGATCGAGGGAGGGCTTTCCTTGATTATGGGCTTGGAAAAACGGGGGATTCCGTATCTCTATCTCACCAACAACGCTTCCCGCAGGCCGGAGCAGGTGGCGGAAAGGCTGCAAGCATTTGGCTATCCCGCCCAACCGGAACAGGTGGTTACCTCGGCTCAGGCAACGGCCCATTGGATGAGGGAGAGATTCCACCGTCCCGCCGTCTACGCCATTGGGGAAGAAGGGTTACAAGAAGCTTTGCGAGAAGCGGGATGCACTTTCAGTGAACAGCAGCCCGATGCGGTTGTGATGGGGATTGACCGCTCTTATTCTTACGAGAAGATGAAGACGGCCTGTTTGGCGATTCGCGCCGGTGCCCGTTTTATCGGAACCAATGGCGATCTGGCCCTGCCGACGGATGAGGGGCTTTTGCCTGGAAATGGCTCCTTGATCGCAGGGGTGGCTGCAGCTACCGGCACACAACCGGTTTTGATTGGGAAGCCGGAACGGCCCATCATGGATTTTGCTTTGGAACGGCTGGGTACCGCTCCGGAGGAGACCTTGGTTGTCGGAGATAATTTGATGACTGATATCCAGGCCGGTGTCAACGCCGGCATTGATACTTTGCTGGTATTTAGCGGGGTGACCACGCCTGCAGAATACCGACAGGCAACCATTCAAGCCACCCATACCTGCGATGATCTGCGGGAGTGGGAGTATCTCTAGGGCCTCATCCGGTATCTTTGACTACTATTTAGGGAGAGATGGATTTCTGTATGAGTGACTCTGCCCTGCATGTAGCGAAAGGCGGATATCCTTTCCGGCCTATGAGCAAGAACAACTTTTACTGATGGGGTACCAGGCACATCAGAGAACCTTCATACAAGATTAGGTACCATCACTTTTTCTAAAGGTTCCTGTATGCCTGGAATCAAGGGGATATCAGGTTAAATCGAAGGATGATGACTCGACCGATATTGATTTGCTGCAAAAACCACCAGGACTTACGGGGTGGTTTTTGTTGTGTGTCCATGGCGATACATTCGCAAAAACGCCAGGAAAGCCATCACTGAAGTTGCTGCTACCCCTAGAACCCGAAACTTATGAGCGCGCTGAAACTCCAACGCCGTTTGCTGTAGAAAGGAAACGGGATGAACGGCAGCACCTTCGATAAACATGATCGTGTTGCGGGGCCAGAGATAAGCCATCGACAGAAGAAGGTTACATACAAATAGGATGAGTATACTTCCCAAAATCAAGTATCGTATAGACTTGATACGCCAATTGAAGAGTAAGGAACCCACACCTAAAACCAGCGAAAGTAACCCGAGCGGCGGAAAAAAATCATGGGGCCCGTTCACTGTCATAAAATCCATTCCAACCTCAAAGGAACGGGGGATGTCATGGAAAATATTCGGATAGATGATCCATGTCTCAAAAATTATGGCACCCAATAAAATAACCAAGACCCAAAAATGAAGCAAACCGAACGCGAATCCAATGGATCGCTTTTTCATATGTGATTCCTCCTTACATTTCTTCTGTTTGATTTCCAATCATCGGATCTGTGTGTATCTTAGTGAAAAAATGTTGCAATCGTTTGACGACGGCTTACGGGTTTGATGAAATTTCCAAAAATCACATGAAAACGGGTTGAGATATGAGAAACTAAAGAAGATGGGGGTAGTGCGAGCGGATCGTTTGGGAAAGGAAGTGAATAAGCGTGGCACAACGAATATTATTGGTGGATGATGAAGAAAAAGTGCTGGAATTTATGGAGCCATTTTTACGTCAAGAAGGATTTCAAATTATAACGGCTAAAACCGGAAAAGACGCCTTACGAAAAGCGAAAGAACAACAACCTTCCCTCGTTGTGTTGGATTGGATGCTGCCGGAAATGAGCGGAATCGAGGTATGCCGAGAGCTGCGCAAAATCAGCCAGATGGGCATTATTATGGTGACGGCTCGGACGGAAGAAACGGATAAGATTATCGGACTGGAAGTGGGCGCAGATGACTATATCACAAAGCCGTTTTCCTTACGGGAACTGGCTGCCCGCATTCGTTCCGTGTTGCGCCGAATGGAGGGGCGAGAGCTCAAAGATCGTCCACTGCAGCGAGGTGCATTAACGATATCGGAGTCGCAATATCGTGTATGGAAAGGGGAGAAAGAGGTCCTCTTGACTCCGACGGAGTTTAAGCTGTTGGTCACGTTAGCGTTGCGGCCGGGTATCGTCTATAGCCGGCTTCAGCTGTTACAGTCGGCGTTGGAAGATGATTACCTCAATGATGAACGGACAGTGGATGCCCATATCAGCCGTCTTCGCAAAAAAATCGAAGAGAATCCGTCGTCTCCCGTCTACATCCAAACCGTCTATGGCTTTGGATACCGCTTTGGTGACCGCTTATGAGCGTCAGAAGAAAACTGTTTCTCGCGATGGCTTTCTTGATACTCGCGATGGGCGTGTTCTTCACTCTTGTGACCCAGTTTGTCATTAAGGCCTCCCTTGAACACATGGATTTGGCAGATCGAAGGAAAGAGATTGAGCAGTTGTCCAATCGGTTTATCGACTACTATCAAAAAAACGACGATTCATGGGAGGGCGTGCAACAGCTTCGCATCGGGAGTGAAGCTGAAAATCTCCATCGCGATGTCCAGTTTTTATTGCTCTCTCCTGATCAAAAGTTGTTGTACGAGTCAGAGGACACCGATTATACCATTGTGAAGCGATTAGGCATTCCAGACGAGGTAAAGATAGACGGAGAAACCATTGCCACCCTGTATTATCTCGATTCGGAAGTCGCCAATATTTCCAAGTTGCAGATCGGGATCAGCAGCTCTGTTACCTTCCTGTTGCTTACCAGTGCCATCGTCTTTGTCGCGGTTTCTCTTCTGGTCGCCTATTGGTTGTCTAAACGACTGACAGCGCCCTTGCAGGAGATTGTGCCGGTAATCGATCGTCTGGGACAAGGAGAATTGGGGGTTCAGGCTCCTGTACGAACCAAGGATGAGTACGGTACGATTGCAAACGGCTTTAACCATATGTCCAAACAGCTGCAACGGGCGGAAGAAGTCCGCCGCAATCTGGTTGCAGATGTTGCACACGAACTGCGGACACCGTTAACCATAATTCGAGGGAAGCTGGATCTCCTTCAGCAAAGCGGCCGTTCTGTCAATCCGGAAAGCTTGCTGCCACTGCAAGATGAACTGATCCGTTTAACCCGTCTCGTCGACGATCTTCATCAATTATCACTGGCGGAGGCAAACAGACTGCCGCTTGAACGGAAACCGACAGATCTTCTTATCCTGTTGCGTCGAATTCTCGATCGGATCGCCTCTGACGCGGAAGAGGCAGGGGTGAAGATTGCGCTGGTGAGTCGTGTTGATGCAGCGGTGGTGTTTGTCGACCCGAATCGTATGACACAAGTGTTCCTCAACTTGCTTGTCAACGCTCTTCGCTATACTCCTGCAGGAGGGAGTGTGACGGTCACCGTAGAGGAGGAGCCAGAGGAGAATCAAGGGAACGATTTTCTGCGGGTTGTGATTGCTGATACTGGAATCGGCATTGCACCCGATCAGCTTCCTTTTCTATTCGATCGTTTTTATCGAACCGATGAAGCACGGACGCGAAATAGCGGCGGGACAGGGTTGGGTTTGGCAATTGCAAAGGAACTTGTGGTGGCCCATAATGGAACCATTGAAGTGGAGAGTCAGCCTGGTCAGGGCACGACTTTCATCATTCGATTGCCTGATGGAAAGAAAGCATCATCATCGGGTACAAGCTCGTCGGTTTAAAGAAAAGTTGTGCAACTTTACAATTTTAATCGATCGTTTGAGTCGAGGAGGGTTCCCATGAATCGATGGGATGATGTATTGGAAGTGCGTTTGCCCTTGCCGTTTCCGCTACAGGTGGTAAAAGCGTATCTAATCAGGGGTTGCACGGGATGGACGATTGTGGATACCGGCTTACACAGTTCAGAGGGGATACAGACATGGGAAGCGATACGGAAACAGGAGGGCTTTCAGTGGGAGGATGTGGAACAAATTGTGCTCACCCATTATCATCCGGATCATTACGGTTTATCCGGGTGGTTACAGCTGCAAACCGGTGCACCGGTGCGCATCTCACGCACTGATTTTGACCAAGCGCAGCTATTCTGGGGTGATGGGAGTCGTCAGCCGGAGGCGATGGCCGCTTTTTACCGGGAGCATGGATTAGAGCAGGAATGGGCTGATCAGATTCCCGCTCATCTGCGCCGGTTTAACCGCTGGATCACACCCCATCCGCAGCCGGTATGGCTGGAAGCGGGCGAGACGATTCGCTTGGGAGATCGTACATACGAAATCTTGCATACTCCAGGGCATGCGGACGGTCATCTCAGCTTTTATGACTCAGAGCGCGGTTGGCTACTCGGGGGCGACTTCCTGTTGCCTAGAATTACGCCTAATATCAGCCTGTGGCCGGGTTGTGATCCCAATCCACTCCACACATACCTCTCTACCCTCAATCGCATGAAATCCCTTCCGGTTAAACGGGTGTTTCCCGCCCATGGCGAAATGTTTGAACATTACCGCGAACGGATTGAACAGCTGGAACAACATCATCAAAAACGCCTTCGTTCCATGCGCCAGTGGGTGGAACAGGAGGAGCTTACAGCGACGGAAGTTTGCTTTCGCGAATTCGGTCAAAATTTATCGATTCACAATCTGCGCTTCGCCTTGGCGGAAACGTTGGCCCATTTGGAGTATCTACGTCAGCAGGGAGAGAGCGATCGCCAAAAACGAGAGGGCCATTGGCGCTATTCTGCTTAAAACAACGACATAGCGGCATCTTAAAAATATAGGATCGTAGAAGGAAACATTCAGAAGGGACAGCGTTTTTTCGTTTCCCTTTGCAGCTGAAGAGGCGGCTTTTTCTTACCTTTGTAGAGGATCAGCGGTACAAACAAAAACCCTCCCCCTAAAAGGAGTGATGGCATGGGAGAATATCATAATCCCGTTGTACTGGTGACGGGAAGCTCCTACGGATTGGGGAAGATGACAGCCCTGGTGCTGGCGGAGGCCGGGTGGACGGTGGCGGTGCACCATCGCGATTCCGAGGAGAAAGGAAGAGAAGTAGTATCCCGCATTTGTAATCGCGGGGGACAAGCGCATCTATTCCAAGGAGATCTGTTGCAATCCGGTACTCCGAAGCGATTGGTGGATCAAGTCGTAGAGAAGTGGGGACGGCTGGATGCGCTTGTCTATGCGGTCGGCCCCTTTGTGCGGGAACGACGTCGTTTTGCCGATTATCGCCAAGAAGAGGTGGAATCGTTGGTAACCGGCAATCTCACCAGTGCTATGATGACCGTACATGCGGCTTTACCTGTGATGCGACAATCTCGATTTGGCCGGATTGTGCTGTTTGGCTTTGGGCGGGTAGGTGAGGTGCCGGCGTGGCCGGATCGGGCGGTATATGCAGCAGCCAAGACAGGGTTGGCCTCTTTCACCAAGACGGTAGCGGTGGAAGAGGCGTCCTTTGGTATCACCGTCAACATGGTGTGTCCGGGGGATATTGTGGGAGAAAACAAAGAACGGCGCATCCGAGATGTGCGCGATCGAAGCGATGAAGAAACACCGTTGGGTCGTCCCGGCTCTGGTGAGGATGTGGCCCGTGTCATCCGTTTTTTATGTGCGCGGGATGCTGATTTTACCACCGGAAACGTGATTGCGGTCACGGGTGCCCTCGATGTGATCCACCCCGTCTCCAAGGCGCCGCTGGGAGAAAGTGAGCGATGAACGCATAGCTGCGTCCCTCCACGCTTATACATAGGGTAGAATGTTGATGGAGCGGAGGGGAAAGGGATGAGCGACACAGCCACCCGTATCAAGGAATGGACGGATGAACCGCGTTTGCTCCAAGTGTTGGATTATCGCTATGGGTTTCAACTGAGGGATGCTCACCCCGTTGGAGGGGTGCTCAAATTGTCAACTGAGCAAGGGGTATATGCCCTTAAACGGGCGCGGGACCGAGAAGAGAAACGGTGGCAATTGGTGGAGGAACTGGCTAAGCATATTCAAGCGGCGGGAGAAGTCCAGATTCCGATCCCGCAGAAAACACGCCAGGGACAGCGTACATTTGCCGGATTTAAGCGCTCGTATGTGCTGCTTCCCTGGATTGAAGGGGAACACCGCCCATGGGATCAACGAGGGTGGATGCGGGTGGCGGAGCATTTGGCCCGCTTTCATTTGGCATCCAAGGGCTTTGTTCCCTCTACAACCCTGCGCGGTCTTAATCATGCGGGAGAGTGGAAAAAGATCTGGTCTCGTATGCAGCAACAGGTGGAGATGTTTAAGCTGGCGGCGGATCTGGGTGAAGAGTACGCCGCAGTCGATCGGTTGTGGATCAGACAGTGTGCCTTTGCAGAAGGGATGCTGGAGACGGCGCTTCGCTACTTGGATAAAACGGGCGGAGATGAACTGGTGGCAGAGACGCGGCGAACCGGAGAAGCATGCCACCTTAACATTCATGGGAAAAATGTGTTGTGGCAGGGAGAGAACCCATGTTTCATCGACTGGAATTGTGTCGTGCTAGATGTACGGACCCGTGACTTGGCCCGTTACCTTTTGCACGCTTTTGCTCGAACCGGGGGCATGGAAGCTGTGACCGCCTCTTTGCGGGCCTATCAAGAGTATTCCCCGTTGAAGGAGGAGGAATATGGGCTGATCTACGCCCAGCTGTTGTTTCCCCATCGCCTGATGCGCTCTCTCCACGATATCTACCAGGAGCGAAAAGTTCCCGCCTATCTGGCCAAGGGCCACCTTTCTGCCTCGATTGACCAGGAGGAGACGAAGCTGCAACTATTGCGCCAATTTCCCACTACCATCAAACAGGAATTTGGCGTTACCATTCCTGAAGTGGATTGGCTAAAAAACAGCCGAGAAGAGGGAATGGTGACCGGTTGAGACTAACGGAGATTATCTGATCCGGGTCAATTTTGTCATTGATAAACGGCTCAGATTGAGGACAAAGTACTGGAATGGTTATAAATAACAGGGAGGGGTGGTTGCCGCGCAAAGCGAGACGGGGGGCGAAGCGACCGAGGCGAGACCAGTGTGTGGGAGTGCATGGAGCGAGACGGATAACCACCCCGGCCGTTCCGGGATCAGTTTGTCAGCAGCCTCCGCCGCGATCAGCGGCTTTTTCTTTTTGTGGAACATTCGTTTATGATGGAAGAGAGAGTGCTCAGTTTCGAAAAGAGGGATAAGGATGACGGGGAACTTGCGGGAGCGGGAAATCTTAAAAACGATCGCCGAAACCTTAAACCGTTCCACCGATGTGGAAAAGATGTTGCAGTCGGTGTTAAAAGCGTTGCTAGATGTGACCGGATTAACCACCGGCTGGATTTTTTTATCCCAGGGAAAAGCGAACTATGCGACACCGGCGATGCACGGATTGCCACCGGCTCTCTCCTGGGAAGAAGGACGTCCCATGTGCCAAGGCTCTTGTTATTGTTTAGTGGATTACTGGAGCGGGGAGCTGGATCGCGCCGTCAATGTCATGGAATGTAAACGTTTGGATGATGCAGTGAAGTATGAGTGGGGTGATACCCAGGGCATTACTCACCATGCCACCGTCCCACTGGTCGCGGGGGAAGAGCGGATCGGCCTTCTTAATGTGGCTGCCCCCGGTAAGGAACGTTTTAGCGAGGAAGAGCTATCCTTACTACAATCAGTTGCCTATCAAATTGGAACCGCTGTCCAAAAAAATCGCTTGATCCAGGCCCAGCGCCGACGGGCGGAGTTGTTTGCCCGCTTGGATGAAGCCAGCCGCAAAATCTGGTCGGTGCGGGATGCGAAAGGATTGCCGCAACAATGTGTGGCGGAGATCAGTACCCATTTGGGTTGGCCTTTTGTCGGCTGCTGGCTTCTCCATGGGGATCGTCTGACTTTGGCAGCATATGTTTCCGACGGCCGTAACCAAAGCCCAGGTATCACTTATCCCGCTGGAGAGTGGGGGGTGGTAGGAGCTTCCTTTGTCCATCAACGGGCTGCACGAGGGAAGCGACTCCCCCACTTGGGGGAAGAGGGACGACGCTGGCAGTCGGTGGCGGCGGTTCCGCTGTCTGCCGGTCGCGAATACATCGGGGTACTGGCAATCGGTAGTCCCGATCCCAACCACTGGGGGGAGAGTGATCTACAAGTGCTAAAAGCGGTAGGTGAACATGTCTCTCTCGCTTTGGAGAGCGCCCGCCTGGAAAGGGAACGGCAAGAATTAACCCTATCCCGAGAACGGAATCGGCTGGCTAGGGATTTGCACGATTCGGTCAATCAGAAGCTCTTTTCTCTATCGCTGACGGCACGTGCGGCACAACAGCTTTCGACGGAGCAACATGAGCTGTTGAGGGAAAGCTTGGAGGATATCCACACCTGGTCGCATGAAGCCCTGCGCGAAATGCGCACGCTGATCTGGCAACTGCGGCCACCAGGTTTAGAAGAGGGGGTGGTCACAGCCCTAAAAGAGTATGGAAATCGCCTCGGGTTAACGGTGGATATGGAAGTCACCGGTGTGGCCACGATGGACCGACCGGTAGAAGAAGCATTGTGGCGAATTGGGCAGGAGGCCTTGAACAATGTGCGAAAGCATGCCGGTGTCGACCGGGTCCAACTGTCGTTGACGGTGACACAGGATCGCGTGTGGTTACGAGTGACGGATCGTGGTCGAGGTTTTGCTGTTGATGAGGATGGCCGTCTTGATTCCATGGGGATTATCAGTATGCGGGAGCGGGCGGAACTCATCGGAGGACATGTGGAAGTGAATAGTCGTGTGGGAGAAGGAACCGAAGTGGTGGCCCAGTTGCCGCTACAGGTCGGAGAAGAGGAGGGGGAACGATGATCCGGGTGTTGTTGGTGGATGATCATCCAATGGTGCTAAAAGGGTTACGCCTGTTTTTACAGACACAGAAGGATATGGAAATTGTGGGCGAAGCGTCCAACGGAGAGGGAGCACTGCAAGCAGTGAAAACCGAGCGGCCGGATGTCGTGTTGATGGATCTGTCGATGCCGGTGATGGACGGAGTGGAAGCGACGCGTCGTATCAAGGCGGATCATCCGGAGGTGAAAGTGATTGTATTGACCAGCTTTTCCGATCGGGACCACGTACTCCCGGCGATTCAAGCCGGTGCCGCAGGCTACCAGCTCAAAGAGATTGATGCGGATGCGCTAGCCATGACAATTCGGGCAGCTCACTTGGGTATGACCCAGCTTCACCCCGAGGCGGCGAGTCATCTCGTTTCCCAGACGACCCACGAACCGGATGACGAACGATCCAACATACAGGTATTGACACCGCGGGAACGGGAAGTACTGCAACTGATTACGGCCGGTAAAAGCAACAAAGAGATCGCTGCTCACCTTTCTATCGCGGAAAAAACGGTAAAAACCCATGTGAGCAGCATCTTGGGAAAATTGGATCTGCAGGATCGTACCCAGGCGGCGGTATATGCGATGAAACAGGGATGGTTTGGGTGAAGGGGGCGGCAGGGGAATGCAAAAGAAAGTGGGTACTACCCGCTTGGTTATCAAGCAGGGAGATATTACAAAAGAAAAGGTGGATGCGATCGTCAATGCCGCTTATTTTATTTGATAGGGAATCTTATGAACTTTACACTAGAAGGATGCAGATAATTAATATCGATATCAAGGAGGATTTTTTGTGAGCGTTTATCAATTTTCTGCTGTAACAATTGACGGTAAGGAACAATCCCTGGTGGAGTATGAAGGTAAGGTTTTACTAATCGTCAACACCGCCAGCAAGTGCGGCTTTACTCCCCAGTATCAAGGGTTGCAACAGCTGTATGAAACATATCGGGATCAGGGCCTGGTGGTGCTCGGATTTCCCAGCAACCAGTTTATGAACCAAGAACCGGGCAGTAATGACGAGATTGAATCCTTTTGTCGCTTAAACTATGGTGTTACCTTTCCGCTGTATGCCAAGGTGGACGTTAAGGGAAAAAACATTCACCCCCTGTTTCAATATTTGACAAAGGAAAGTAAAGGGCTGCTAACGGATGCGGTTAAATGGAATTTCACCAAATTTCTGATCGATCGAAAGGGTCATGTCTATCAACGATTTGCACCAAATGTAAATCCCGCCCAAATGGAAGCGGATATTCGTCTGCTGTTGGAGCAAAATGGACAAAATCATTCACACTAAATTTAACTCTTAGGTACTCCTTTTTGGCCAATAGGGGCAGTGATTGAAAAGATGAAGAGATGGTGCTACTCCTACAACTTGATCGTTTCGCCGAGGAGAGTGAAATTCTCTATTTCGTGACTTCGTTAGAGGATTTACGGAAACAAAACTTTGATAAGTGTATTGTGCGAACTTATTATAACGTAGACCGAAGAGAAGGGGAGTTAAAAGATGAAGGAACAGCTACTAGCAGCGATTCATGAATTGGAATTGGATGCGTACAAAGAGCGAATTTTCGCTGAGCTACAACCTGCATTGAGAATTCAAACAAAGCGGAATGAGCAGCTCTCGATCGGCAGCTCAAAATTCGGGGGAAAACCAGACCTTCCTCTCGATTTCACCTATCCCCTTTATGAAGGAGAGCGGCTCGTCTTTCTTGCTCAATACCGTCTAGCGGACTTCGCTTCATTTCCCGTCGCTCGTGAGCTGCCACAGAAAGGGATGTTATACTTCTTTCACCATGAAGAACACGATGGAGAACCTTTCCCACTCGGGTTGAAAAATGAACGGGATGGATGGCGTGTCATCTATAGGGAGGAAGATGATCCCTCACTTCTTCGCCCTTATGATATCGAAGAAATCAAACATTACCCGCAAACGGAAATCGGGTTTGAGGAAATCTATACTGGCAACCTTGGACGATTAGGATTTGATATTGAGAAAGAAGAAGCCAACGAAGGGGGAGCCCCCGCCGGCATGTTAGCCTATGCTTTTAGTGATTTAATGGAACTTTGTGAGATTGATCTTGGCCACCAACTCTTAGGTACTCCTATTCCTCAACAGGGGCCTGTGATAGAAGAATTGCACAAATTTGATTTTCCGGAGCTGAAAGGCAAAGAGATGGTGCTACTCCTACAACTGGATTGTGATAATCGTCTCGAGATGTCTTGGGGTGATTGTGGAACCCTGTATTTTTTGATTCCGTTAGAGGATTTGCGGAAACGGAATTTTGCTGAGACGGTGTATACGGCGCAAATGGGATAACGCTTAGCAGGATGTAGGGAACTTTAGTGAACTGCTCTCCACTGAAGTGGTAGAGTTTCTCGATTCATCGAATCTCTAACAACGAGTCCTCTCCACGAGCGTAACTTCCCGTAGTTCCTACAGTACATGTTGAAAACGTTTTGTGGGTCTTGCCCAAGTGACAGGAATCGTTTGACGTGGTGACTGTTCCTTCCTCACCACAACCCCATACGATTCGGTTCTCAAGATACAAATTAGTTTAAAGTCAGACTTTGAAAATCAAAAACTAGTAGTTATCCCTCAACCATGCGCAGACCGATAATGCCGATCAGTATGAGCATCAGAAAGCTAAGACGGAGCGGGGTGGCGCTTTCGCCGAACACAACAATGCCGACAATCACTACACCGAGCATGCCGATGCCAACCCAGATGGCATAAGCGGTACCAACAGGCAGATTTTTCAGTGCGATCGAAAGCATGTAGAAGCTGATCACGGCCGCTGTTACACCAATCACGCTGGGCCAGAGCCGAGTGAAGCCATTGGCGTATTTTAGAGCAATTCCCCATACGATTTCCAACAGCGCCGCCATGACAAGTATAATCCAAGGCATCTGTGTTAAACTCCGTAGCCACCGTCGACGGCGATTGCTTCCCCCGTGATGTAGCGTCCACCTTCACCGGCGAGATGAACAACGGTCGCTGCGATGTCCTCACTGCTGCCATAATGGCCGAGAACAGTGTGGCGTCGTTCTTCGTCTGCCCCAGGGCTGTTGGCTGGATTCATGTCTGTATCCGTCGGTCCGGGATGAACCAGATTGGCCGTAATACCACGTTCCCCGAGATCGCGGGCAAGCCCTTTGGTAAGTCCGATCAGGGCCGACTTGCTCATGGCGTAGAGGCTGAGTCCGGGACTTGGTACTCGCTCGGCCAGGCAGCTGCCGATGCTAATAATGCGGCCACCGGAGCTCATGTGACGTGCTGCGGCTTGTGCGGCGACGAAAACGGCCCGCACATGGATTGCAAGCGTCCGGTCAACCTCCTCAAGCCTCACGTCTTCAAGTGGTCCGTAGGGAAAGATCCCGGCGTTATTGATCAGAATGTCAAGCTTGCCGAACGCATCGATGGCGCTCTCTACGACCCCGACGACTTCTTTCGGATTTGCACTATCAGCTTTGATCGCAAGACCCCGCCGTCCCATTGCTTCGATCTCTGAGATAATTGCGTCAGCTTTTTCTGCAGCGTTCACGTAGGTCAGTACGACATCTGCACCGTGCTGCGCCAACTGCTTCACAATCGCTGCACCGATTCCACGGCTTCCTCCTGTAACAATCGCCACTTTCCCAGATAGTGACAGGTTCATCGTCTAATCATCCTCCCATTTTTTGCGTTTACGATTTCCCTGTCGATTATGCATGAAGTCCCAACAGCTAAAAAGTACGCATTTTTTTCATACTTGGTACGAAAAAACAGTAAAATGCGTTCCTAAGCGAATCTGTGCTTTCATTTTTTGATGATGTTTTAGTCCTTATTTTCGTACTCTGTACGTTTAAAAAGAGTACTTTTACTCGTGCTGGTACTCCGTCATAATGAGGGTATTAAGATTTTCCGATGTAGGAGTGAAATCGAATGAGGGAGTTGAACAGCAATTCCGCGACTACTCATGGGATCGTAACGACACTTCATGCCATAGGCGGAAAGTGGAAGCCGTTGATTTTGTTTATCTTGTTGGAAGAAGGGACAAAAAGGTTCGGGGAATTAAGGCGTCTCTTGCCACATGTAACCCAAGGCATGCTGACTAATCAGCTGCGGGAGCTGGAGCGTGATGGACTCGTGACACGAGTGGTGTATCCGGAAGTGCCACCACGTGTCGAATACTCCTTATCCGATCATGGCAAGACGTTAAAGTCTGTCTTAAAGGATATGTGTGATTGGGGATACATGCATAGTGAGTATACCAATCAATCTGCTCGTTAATGTCGGACAGAAAAGAGGGAAGTGCATGAACTCACCGTTGTTGACGACGGTTATTTGCGGCTCCTATCGCAAGCATTGGGAAGATATCCTCCGAATTCGCAATTTTTTGGAGCAGCAAGGGGTTTATATTTTATCGCCTTTGGGGACGAAAATTGTCAATCCCGGCGAGGAGTTTGCTCGTTTGGAAGGTGATCCAGATGTGGATGTACGTACGGTTCAGGACGCTATTTTTGCCCATATACGACAATCCACCTTTGTTATAGTGGCCAATGTGAATGGCTACTTAGGCAAAGCGACCGTTTTTGAGATGGGTTATGCAGCCGCCAACGGAATCCGTATTCTGACGGTTGAACCGGTTCAAGACCCCAATCTAGCGAGCTACACCCAGCCATTGACGGCTCTTTTTCCGACTTGGACAAGCGAATGGGACTGAAAATTGAGGAGGATGGCAGGTGGAATTGAAGATAGAACCTTATTTACAACAGGTGAAACGATGGCCGCAGACGGGACGCCATGTGTTAGCCCAGTTTGATGCCGATGCTATTGTCGTTTATCAAGCGTATCGGCCTTCCATTGGCCGGTTTGCGGTTCAAAACGGATATTTTGGCGGGGAGTTTCGCTTGACCCGTATGAGCTGGATTAAGCCCAATTTTTTGTGGATGATGTATCGTTGCGGCTGGGGGAGCAAAACGGATCAGGAATCGGTTTTAGCCGTCAAAATCAAGCGATCGGCATTTGATCAACTTTTGAGTATGGCGGTTTCTACCTCGTATGATCATACGCGTTATTCAAATATATCGGAATGGAAAAAAGCGCTTAAACGCGCAGAGGTTTTGACACAATGGGACCCCGATCACGATCCGACGGGGGCGAAATGTGATCGGCGGGCGATCCAACTCGGTTTACGTGGATCGGTGCTGGCACAATATGCAAAAGATTGGATTATCGATATCCAGGATCTCTCCCCATTTGTGCGCGAACAGCGGGAAAATGCCTATCCCGACAAATATGATGCGCTGATTGTGCCAAAAGAAGAGGTCTATCCTATGAAGAGTGAATGGAAATAACAAACCCCGGAGCCACCGCTTGGTTCCGGGGTTTGTTAACGAATGAGAAAACCGGAAGGAGAAGTTTTCCGGTGAAAGACTCTGTCATGCAAAGTGAGACCCAGAAGCGAAGGGAAGAGGCGAGACTTGTGCTTTGGAGTGGAGACGGATAACTATTCCGATTGCCCCACGATAGGGTTATCAATCAGTTCCGTGCGCTTTTTTTGGTCAAAGCGGCATAATGTAGACCATCATCATAACAAAATGGATGGCGGTGCCAGCCATAACGAATAAGTGGAACACTTCATGGAAGCCAAAACGGTTGGGAAAGAAGTCAAAGCATTTGGTAGCGTAGATGATCGCCCCAATGGTATAAGCAACTCCGCCAGCGATCATCAGGATAATCGCCCCCGTGGACAGATGGCCCACCAGTTGGAAAAACGGAATGACCGCGATCCACCCCAGCGTGACATAGAAGGTGGTGGAAAGGTAGCGGGGAGCTTTGACGAGCCATAGTTTCAGAAAGGCCCCGATCACGGCTAGTAGCCAAACGGCCGTTAGCATCGTCCATTTCCAGGCGCCTTCCAAGCCGTAATAAAAGACGGGTGTGTAGGAGCCGGCGATCAGGAGATAGATCGCGATATGGTCCAGTTTTTTTAGTAGCAGCTCCTTGCTGGGGGTGGTTCGCACCCAGTGGTATAACGAGCTGGCCCCATACAGCAGGATGACACTGGTTCCGTAAATGGTCATGGTTACCAGTTTGGACATGTTGTCTTTGGATAGCAAAATTAAAAAAACCAAACCGACAATGGCAACCAGAAAGGTGATGAAATGGGTCCACGTGTTAACCGGTTCCTTCATCTTTAGTCGGTTCATACTAATTCGCTCCTCGCTCCATCGTTCATGAAGGAATATGCTTAACTTTCATCATAACACACATCAGTGAAAGGGATGCGGAGATTGGCGCGAAAATTATCCCTTCTAGCTTCCCGTCAATCGGTCGTTGGTCTTAAGACTTGTCACTTGCAGGAGCAAGACTATTTTCCGGCTATCGGCTCCGGCTGTGTGTGGAAGAATTGATTTCCCTGATTTTTTACGATAAAGAGGAAGCCGATACTGGAGGGGGTCGAGCGACGATGAATCATCAAATCGATCTGGAAGTACAACAACAAGCGATCCAAAACAGACTGGATCGAGTGAATCGACACACATGGAAGTTGCTACACCTCCAACAAAAGGATCGGCTTTTCGTTGCGGTGAAGAAATTCCAAAGGAGAAATGGAAAATGGCAGAGTGGATCCGGGTCGGTTGGTTAGATGATTTAAAAGAGGAGCCTCAGGTGGTCAAGGGAGAGCAGGTAGGGATCGCGGTCTTTTATCATGAGGGAAAAGTTCGGGCAGTGGATAATCGGTGTCCCCATATGGGTTTTCCGCTGCATATGGGATCGCTGTGTGACGGAATATTAACCTGTCATTGGCACCATGCCCGCTTTGATCTGGAAAGCGGCGGAACACTAGACCCCTGGGCGGATGATGTCCCGACATATCGCACAGAAATTCGGGAGGGTGTCGTCTGGGTGCAGACCCTACCTCAAAATCGAAAGCGGCTTCAACACCATCGTGACCGTCTACGCGAAGGATTGGAACAAAACTTAAGCTTAGTGATCGCCAAGGCGGTCGTCGCTCTAATGGAGGGTGGCGAGTCACCGGAGAATATCGCGGCGATCGGGGTGGAATTTGGGACGACTCATCGTCGAGGCGGGTGGCGCTCCGGGTTGACCATACTGAGCGCCATGGTGAATCTATTGCCCAAGCTGGATCGGCGCGGTCAAGTGTTGGCATTGTATCAGGGCTTGCGCTGGATTGCCCAGGAAAGTGCCGGCATGGGGACACGTTTTCAGTTGGAGCCGCTGCCTGTAAAAGATGCGGATCCGGTCCGATTGATGCGCTGGTATCGTCATTGTGTCGAGGTACGGGATGTGCAGGGAGCGGAACGAGTTTTATTGACGGCGATTCGGGCCGGTTTTAGCGATGAACAATTGTCTGATATGACGATGGCGGCAGTGACGGATCATTTTTATATGGATGTGGGCCATTCCCTTGATTTCCACAACAAGGCTTTTGAGGTATTAGCCAAGATTGGAGCGGACCAGCGTGAACGGGTGCTTGTCTCTCTTCTTCCGCAGTTTGCAGGGGCGGAACGGAGTGAGGAGCTACACAGCTGGCAATCCCCGGTTGATTTGGTGACACCGTTGCAGCAGGCTTTCACCAAAGTGGAGAATCTCACCTTTGGCAATGACCGCGGCGGGGCGGGAGAAAAGGAATTAGTGCAAACGATTTTGGGAGATGATCCGCAGGCGACGGTGGCAGAACTGGTGTCGGCTTTACAGGAGGGTATCGATCCCAGGCGGTTGGCGCAGTTGGTTACGCTGGCGGCAGCCACCCGTATTCGCCACTTCCATGTACAAAATGATTTTCGCGATTGGGATACGGCCCTGCACACCTTTACCCATGCCCATGCCGTCCATGAGAGCTTGCGGCGCTCGGTGTCACCAGAGCTGATTCGTGGAATCTTTCATGCCGCCATGAGTGTGTATCTGGATCGCTTTCTCAATATCCCGGCGGCACGGGAACCGAAAGGAGATTTCGCTGAAGGAAAGGTGGCACCCCACCCGAAAGAATTGCTGGCGATTATGGATAAACAGCAGCAAGTGGCGGAAGCGGCCCAGTGGGTGAAGGTTTATCTCGATCGTGGCGGAGATAAAAAGGAACTTTTCCGCACGCTGGGAGAAGCGCTGTTACGGGAAGATGCCGATTTTCACACCTATCAGGCGGTAGAGGCGGCGATGATGGAACATGACCGTTGGACAGAAGAGGAAGGCGAATGGGCAGAGTCCGCACAGGAAACCATGATCCTGGCGATGACGCGATACCTGGCCGCTCATGCTCCCACTTCTCGCGAAGTGCCCCATATCGCGCGGATCGCATGGCGCTTGCACCGAGGGGAGAAATTGTTTGAGGAAGAGACGGAGCCGGAGGTTACCTGATTTTGTGGTCTGTTGATTCCCGAACAGACCTGAATACGAGGAGGAATCGATATGTCACAGGAGCCGTCGTGGGTGGCGAATTACCTGGATCTATTGCAATTGCCGCGGGAACAACCGACGTTATCCTATCTGGGGAAGATTTGTCGTCGGCATCTCGCTATTTTTCCCTTTGAAAATGTCGGTAAACTGCTTGATTATTCCGAGGGGAGTCATCGCTCCCGGCTGGTTCCGACGGTGGAGGAATTTTTAGAGAGGCGTCGTCAGTACCAGTTGGGCGGTACCTGTTATATTCTCAACTATCATTTGTTTCAGCTGTTGCGAGCGGTGGGATTTGATTGTGATCTGTTGCTGCTAGGGGAAGACCATCTGGCGATATTGGTGCGATTGCCGGAGGGAGAGCGGGTTTATGTGGATGTAGGTTCAGCTGCTCCTTTATTTCAGCCGGTACGTTTTGAAAAAGAGACCGAAAACAGCACAGGGTTTGGCGGTCATGAGGTGCGATTGCGCTCGGTAGGGGAGAAGACAAGGCAATGGCAGTACACAAGTTATTTCGATGGACAATTGGGTGATCCAATCTGGACCTTTCAGCTTGATAATACGGCTTCATCGATCGAGGCGTTTGCCGATGTCATAGACCGTTCTTATCAAACGGATGGCGCCTTTATGAATTTGCTACGCTGTCAGGTATGGCAGTGGGAGCAAAAAAGAAGTCTTTCCCTGGTCAATAACCGTTTTCGAATTCGTTATCAGGATGGGACTGTCGAGAAACGAACATTAACCGACGGGGAAGCGATCCATCGGGTACTGGTGGAGGAGTTTGGTTATCCCGATTTTCCGACAAAGCAGGTAATGGGGATTTTAGAGGCACGAGGGGTCGATCTCTTTCAGGAAAAGGGTGCATCATAATCGAGCACGACTGTTCCCATTGGGAAATTGATACGCAACTGATTGATACGGGACCAATGTCCCGTCTTTTTTATTTCAATTGTGTCGAATTATTGAAAAGAACAACAAGTTCCAGGATAATATTATATGGCGATCAATAAAAAAACGTTGGGAGGTATCCTATGGCTACCATCGGTGAATGTATTCGTCACCGCGCACGGCTCTCCCCGCAAATAGAAGCGGTTGTTTCCGGTGATAATCGTATTACTTTTGCTGATTTTAACCAGATGGTGAATCAACTGGCACACTATTTTATTTCTCATCAAGTGGAAAAGGGGGATCGGATCGCTTTAGTCTGTAACAATTCCATTCCCTTTCCCCTCCTCTTTATGGCGGCGGCCAAGGTGGGTGCGGTCATCATCCCGATCAATTGGCGCCTCAAAACGGCTGAAATACAATGGATTTTGGAGGATTGTAAGCCCTGTATGCTCTTCTATCACGAGGAGTTTGAACAGGTGGAACCCCTTTTAAACCTTCCTTTTCTCAAACAGGCCATCTGTGTCGGAACCGGGGAGCGGATTTATGATTCTTTTCGCGAGCGTTTTGCTTCCTTACCGCCTACGGAGCCAACGGTACTCGTGTTGGAGGAGGATCCCGCCCTTATCATCTATACCTCTGGCACAACCGGAAAACCCAAAGGGGTGATCTGTACTCACCGAAATGTTTACAACGCTTGTTTATCCAACAACAATACGCTCGATCTGCGTATGGGCGATCGCTTTTTGTTTGTGACTCCTCTCTTTCATATCAGTGGGATGATCTTTACTGTTGGTGTCTGTGTACGGGGGATTACGCTGGTGTTAGGTACCCAGTTTCATCCGGTTGAAATATGGAATCAAATTGAAAAAGAACGAGTGACGGCGATGATGTCCGTCCCTTCGATGTTGCCCTATATGCTTCAAACCCTGCAAGCCCGCGAATCGGATCCGCTTTCCCTGCGTTGGATCTTGTGTGGTGGCTCTCTCGTTCCCACACAGTTGATTCATGCCTTTAACGAGATGGGTTACCCGATCGCCCAGGTATATGGAGCAACGGAATACTCAGGAGCGATTACATACTGGATCCCGGAAATGGGAATCGAAAATTGCGGTTCGGTCGGAAAAGCCGTCTATCTTACCGAGTTGAAAATTGTAGACCCCACGACCAATGAAGCGGTGCCACCCGGGGAGATGGGGGAAGTGGTCTGCCGAGGGGATCTGATTTTTTCCGGCTATTGGAACAATCCGGAAGCGACAGAGGAGGTCATTCAAAACGGTTGGCTGCATACGCGGGATGTGGGTTGGATGGATGAAGAGGGCTTCCTCTACATCGTGGACCGCCTGCGGGATATGATTATTACCAGCGGAGAAAATGTTTTCCCGGCGGAAGTGGAGGCGGTGATTCAACAGCTGGATCAAGTAGCTGAATCGGCGGTAGTCGGTGTTAAGCATGATGTTTGGGGCGAGCTGGCTCGTGCTTATATCGTTCAAACCGAAGGTGGCACCCTTACCGAGGAACAGGTCTTGGCCCATGTTCACCAACATTTGGCGGAACATAAATTGCGCGAAGTGGTTTTTGTTGGCGAGTTGCCGCGAAATGGGATGGGCAAAGTGATGAAATATGTGTTGCGTGATCATGCTGTACAGGAAATCTAAGGCGGATTGATGCTTTCTCTGACTACCCAGCGGAATCTCCGTAGACCCCCAACCGTATAGCGGCCACACATGCTTTTCTTTGGCCGCTGGCTGGGGACGGAGGAGATGGAGCGGACATCCCTACATCCTTGAAAGGGAAAGAGGAGCGAAACGGAAATCGTGACCCGGGCCTACTTTGCCATCAATCTTCACCGCCGTTAAGGGCGGTTTTTTGTTGTCCTGTTTCTTTTATGGAGAAGTGAGTTGCACTATCATAAGATAGTAGGTACAAAGGAGGCGGGGATGAGAAAGATCGTGCTGATTACTGTCTGTCTATTACTCGGATGCCTGTTTATCGGTTGGATTTATCTGTGGTCGCTTGTATCGCAGTATGATGAACAAACCGATCCCTCCGCGAAGAGAGAAGTAGCGATTGTACTGGGGGCGGCGTTGTGGGATGGAGAACCCAGTCCTGCGCTGCGAGAGCGATTGGAAGCAGCTTTGCAACTGTATGAGGATGGATTGGTTGCACGGATCATTTTATCCGGCGGTGAAGGGAACGATGGGATCAGTGAGGCGGAAGGGATGAAACGATACCTGACCGCACGTGGGGTTCCGGCCGATGATCTGTTGTTGGAAGAAGAGGCGGCTAACACACAGGAGAATCTTTCCTTTTCGCAAGCAATATTAAAAGAGGCGGGATTGACGGAGGTTTATATCGTCACACATGATTACCATATGTACCGGGCGATGAAAATCGCAGCGGAGTTGCAGCTAGAGGCGCAACCAGTGTCCGTTCACTCCCGTGTGTTGTTTAAGCCTTATCATAAAACCCGTGAAAGCTTGGCGTTGATCAAGTATTATCTGGTAAATGGCTAACGGTGAACAAACAAAACGTCCAAGTAGATAAATTAGAGGTGAACCAATGGCCGTTATCATTCCAGGAGAAAAAGTGGAAGCAATCTTTATCGACCGCCCCAACCGATTTCAGGCGGTGGTGGAGATTGACGGGGAGCGGGAGACGGTTCATGTGCCCAACACCGGGCGCATGGATGAGATGCTTTTTCCGGGCACCCCGGTGGTGTTGGAACGGTCCGACAACCCCAAACGAAAACATCGCTACGGTCTGCGCTTTGTCAATAAAAATGGTCACTGGATCTGTATCTACTCCGCTCTGGCCAACCGCGTCTTCCGTGATGGGGTTGAATCGGGACAGATCAAGTGGGTACAGGGTTCTTTGCGTGGCGAAGTGAAGTACGGGGAGAGTCGCATGGATTTTCGCGTCGACGGAGATCCTCCCACTTGGGTGGAAGTAAAATGTGTTACTTTTGAGGAGAACGGGGTGGCCATGTTCCCTGACGCTCCTACCACCCGCGGACAAAAGCATGTGAATGAATTGATGCATGTCGTTCAGTCAGGGGATCGAGGCGCGATTGTCTTTGTTGCCTTTATGGATTTCGTCCACCGCTTCACGCCTCACACCGCCATCGATCCCGCTTTGGCGCGAAAACTGCGTCAAGCCCGCGATCAAGGAATTCGCATTGATGCCTATCGTTGTTCCATCGATTTTGACGCCATCGAAATCGTGGATGAGATTCCAGTGGATTTGTCAGGCGGATCGGTATAAACCCTAGTGATGGAATCCTGTTTGTTATATACTAAACGTATTCACCCACTTCCAGTGGGAATCAAAGGAGGGAAAACGCTTGTCCATCGGAATATGCCGTGAATGGTATACCGTGTCAGTTGCCAATATCACCCATGTAATGGCCGCACACGGGATTCGTATGCCCTTTTTTAGCCATTCGCATATTCCAAAACAAGCGTAAGAACCTATCCTGAAGGAAGATTAAAACCAACTACAGGCGAGGGATCTTGCCTGTGGTTTTTTTGTGTGCAAAAAAGGAGGAATCAGCATGATTGTGTGTGCGGCTAACCGTGTGGGGAAAATGTGGGGCGGCAATTGGATTTTTCAGGATCTGTCCTTGGAGATACGGGAAGGAGAGCGGATCGGTCTGGTTGGACCCAATGGCTGCGGTAAAAGTACGCTGCTACGGCTGTTGAGTGGCGAGGATCCCCCTGATCAAGGCGATCTCTTCTATGGAAAAGGGGTACAAGTGGGTTATTTGCGGCAAATTCCCGTTCAAGATGAGGAAAAGAGAGTCGAGCAGGTATTGCGTTCCGCTTTTGCCGATTTGATTGATCTGGGACGAAAAATGGAACAGTTGGAAACGGAGATGTCCGATCCCACCTTGTCAACACAGGAGTTGGAACGGATTTTGAACCGATACCAATCCTGTCAGGAAGAGTGGGAGCGACGTGGTGGCTATGAAATGGAAGCCAAAATGGAACGGGTGGTGCAAGGGCTTCATCTGCCCTCCGGAATGCTGGAGAGCCCTTTTCATCGTCTGAGTGGAGGTGAAAAAACCAAAGTGGAATTGGGACGGGTGCTGTTGCAGGAGCCAGAGTTGTTGCTGTTGGATGAGCCGACTAACCACTTGGATCTAAGGGCGATGGAGTGGTTGGAGGAGACGATTCGTCAACATCGAGGGGCAGTGGTAGTGGTCTCTCATGATCGCTATTTTCTCGACCGCATCGCGACAGCGATCGTTGATTTGGAAAACGGGGAGTGCGTCCGTTATCCCGATTGTGGCTATACCGCTTTCGTCAAACGAAAGGAAGAGCGGCTGTTGGCGGAGTTTCACGCTTACCAGGAACAGCAGAAAAAGATTAAAAAGATGAAAGAGGCGATTAAACGGTTACGCCAATGGGCTCATCAAGGCGATAACGAAAAGATGTACCGTCGGGCTGCCAGCATGGAAAAAGCGCTGGAACGGATAGAGAAAATTCAACGGCCACAACTGGAGCGAAAGAAGATCGATCTTACTTTTGCCGTCGGTGAGCGCAGCGGGCAAGAGGTATTCCGTTGTCAGGAGGTTTATAAAGAATTTGGAGAGCGTACGGTGTTGGAAGATGTCAACCTACAGATACGGTTTGGAGAAAAGGCGGCCATCATCGGGGAAAACGGCAGCGGCAAATCCACTTTGCTCAAAATTTTGTTGGGGGAGATGGAGCCGGACTTAGGAGACGCCGTGCAGGGTCCGTCGGTGCATGTGGGATATCTATCGCAACAAGGGTGGGAAGGAGACGGTGAAACCACAGTGGTGGATGCCTTCCGTGAAGAAGTGGCGGTGGATGAGGGGAAAGCGCGTCAGCTGTTGGCTCGGTTTTTATTCTACGGCTATGCCGTCTTTCGCAAAGTGAAAGATCTGAGCGGTGGTGAACGGATGCGCCTCCGTTTGGCACAGTTGATGCATCAGGATCTCAATGCGCTGGTGTTGGATGAACCGACCAACCATCTAGACATCGATTCCCGTGAGGTCTTGGAGGAGGCCTTGGCCGAATTCCCCGGCAGCATTATCGCCGTCTCCCATGATCGCTATTTCCTCAACAAATTGTTTGCCCCCACATACTGGTTGCAGCAGGGAACATTGACCCGGTTTGAGGGCAACTACGATGAAATGAAGGCGGAGTGGAAACGGCGCGGCATTGGGGCGGAATAATGAACCGCTCCTGCTTTTATCCTCGACTTAGCAAAAGAGGGTGAAGGAGATTTAACTTACCGATCGATGAACTACCATGGTGGGTTCCGGGGTGAATCCAGCTGAAGCTGCCATAGTTGTGGCAACACGGAATAAAAAAGCTGGCACCTGTTGTGGTGCTAGCTTTTTTCACGATTAATGCTTCTCCTTTTTCCGTAGCGCTTGCAACTCCGCCTCAGATAAACCGGTCACTTCCATGATGGTTGCAAGGTCCATGCCTTTGGCCAGCATTTTTTTGCGACAGAATAAAAGCCTTCCATCTTACCTTCCATCTTGGCGGAGTGTAGTCTGGATCGCTCGTCCAACAAAGCTTTTTGGCGTGATTCATAAAGGAGCCGTGCTTCTTTATCTTGGCTAAGAAGTTCCAAGGTAGTCATCGCTTTTTTCAATTCCGGCTTTTCCATGGCCAGTTCACCCCATTCTTCTTTCCAAATGTTCCCCATCTATTCACTTTCGATCATCCGTTTTATCCAATTGCGCATTTGAACATTTTCCGCTAAACAAGTAGGATGAAGAGAGTTTTGTTAACGGCTAGAAAGGGGAATCATCGATGGACATTCATATTACCCCAAAAGCGCTTGCTTGGTTTCAGCAGGAAATGGGACTGGTCGCGGGGGATGAATTGCGGTTTCACATCCGTTATGACGATGCGCACTCAGCGGAGCGGGATAAACACGGCTTTTCTTTGCGTTTGACGGTGGAGCCGTCCAGGCGACCAGGAGTGAGTGTGGTGACCGGTGGGATTCGTTTCTTTGTGGAAGAGGATGAACTCTGGTTCTTTGACGGCAAGAATTTGCGGGTGGAATGGGATGAACGGCGTGAGATGGTACGTTTTGTTACGTCCTAAGGTATCCACTGCTGGGATTCGTGAAAACGCAATACCCCACTAATAGTAAAAGAAATGGCGTCTACATCCAAAGAATGGAGATAGGCGCTTTTCTTGTGAATATCTTGGGTTGAGAACTGGATCCTAGCCTGTGATTCATTATGATGTCCATTTCAAGTGGATTAAGTGATGCTTGTCTGAGAGGGGAGGGTCAAAATAAAGTTCAAAACTTCGAAGATTGAGGGTATGTCTGGGTTATATGGAGATAGAGAGAGTGTATGTCGTTGTTATCCCCTCCCCTTCCCCTCCTTCTCAGCCCCTCTCCCCCTCTCCCCTCATTCCCATCGCTGTAGCGCTACATCTAAATTATCGATCGAAACCAATCCCTTCTGTAGTGAAGGGTGTGGGCACATTTGATTATATTTACGGATCATGCGGTTGATGGTATCGATTTGTTCATGATCGGCGGGTGAGGGTTCCTCATGCAACTGTTGCTGTGCTTCCCGGATGTGATCCCGTATCTGGTGTTGTAGTTCCACCCATGGCGGCTTGTAGTTGGCGTTTTTGAGGATGTTGCTAAAGGCGTCTCCCTTTAGGTTTTTTGGTGGAATCGGTTTTCCCATGCCGGAAAGGTGCTTAAACTCTCCTTTTTGTGCGTGTTCTTTTACGCTTTGCTCTACGATCTGATCGATGATGTCACCGGATTGGGTGGAAGTTTGTTTTTTCTCATTGGGCTTTTTCTGTTCTTTCATGTGCGTTTTCCCCTTTCTTCATCGATTGCATCAAGAGATCCACCAGATGAAGAGCCTCCATACGATCATGCAATCCTGCCCGTTCAATGCCCAGTTTCATTTGTAAGAGACAGCCGGGATTGGTGGTGACGAGGATGTCGGCGGCGGTTTCTTTGACGTGATTCATCTTTTCGTCAAGGATGTTCATGGAGGTTTCAGGATGAGTCAAGTTATAAATGCCCGCAGAACCACAGCAACGATCCCCCTCAAATAAGTCGACATAAGTAGCATCAGGAATGGATCGTATCAAGGATTCCGGAGCGCCGGCCACCTTCATGCCGTTTTGGAGATGGCAGGAGTGCTGGTAGGTGATTCGTTTCGGTAGCGATTGCAGCGGGAGAGGATTGCCTGCCAGCAACAGCTGGCTAATATCCCGGATGCGAGTGGAAAACCAATGAGCATCCGCTTGCCACTTAGCGTCATCCTTTAGCAAATAGGAGGTTTCCATCAATTGGGCGCCACATCCGCCGGCGTTGGAGGCAATCCAATCCACATCCGCTTGGCGAAAGGTTTGGATATTGTGACGGGCTAACTCCAGAGCTTCCCCTTCCTCTCCAGAGTGGGCGTGTAAGGCACCACAGCAGGTTTGCTCAGGCGGAATTACCACCTCATATCCGGCGGCGGCCAGCAGACGGGCGGTGTTTTCATTGGTATCAGCAAAAACGACATCCATGATGCAGCCGCGAAAAAGGCCGACTCGCCCCCGTTTCTTCCCTTGTGCCGGGATGACGGTTCCGATTCGCTCCACAACTCCCTGTGAAGATGCGGCGGGAAGGATACGATCCAGCTGGCGCAAATGTAAAGGCAAGATTCGCGCCAACCCGCTTTTGTGTACAAACCAGTGTAATCCTGTTTTTCGGTATAAGGCCAGCGTCGCTCCCATCAGGCGTAAGCGGTAGCGATGGGGGAAGAGTCCCCTCAAAAAGAGCTTTCGCAATCCTTTTTCCCGTTGAGATTGCGGGGCATGTTCCGCGATGGCGGCCCGGGATTGCTCCAATAAGCGGCCAAAGCGGACATCGGCGGGGCAAGCGCTTTCACATGCACGGCAGCCGAGACAAAAGTCCATCTGCTGTTGAAAAGCGGGATCCGGCATCATCCAGCCGTCGTGAGCCGCTTTCATCAGGGCGATTCGTCCCCGGGGAGAAGCGGCTTCCAATCCGGTTTCGCGGTAGGTGGGACAGGCGGGGAGACAGAAGCCGCAGCGCATGCAGTTGGTTAACTCCTCCGTATCCAGGGTGAGGGCGAGCTTCCTCCCCAGTTCGTTCCAAGGGGAAGCGGCAGCGTTGTGATTGACCATTTTGGCTTTTGTTGGAGCGGTTTGTGTCATTTACGTTCCCCCCTTTCGCGGGAGGGAACGGTCGCTAAAAATCTTGCCGGGGTTTAAGATGCCCTGTGGATCAAATGCTCGCTTAATCCCTTTCATTACCTCAATCCCGGTTTTACCCACCTGCCATTCTAAAAACGGAGCTTTGGCCATGCCGACGCCGTGTTCCCCGGTGATAGTCCCCCCTAGTTGGAGGGCGGTTTCAACCATATCGGCAAACGCTTGCTCCACTCGTTCGATTTCTGCTTGATTACGGGCATCGGTTAAAAAGGTGGGATGCAGATTGCCGTCGCCTGCATGGCCAAAGGTGCAGATCTCAAGATTGTATTCAGCGGCGATGCGATTGATCGCCCGCACCATATCGGCAATGCGGGAGCGTGGTACGGTCGTATCCTCCAGGATCAAAGTGGGGCGGAGGCGGGCCAGAGCGGAGAGAGCACTGCGACGGGCGGCCAACAAGCGCGACCCATCCGCTTCCGTCTCGGCGATGGCGATGTGAGCGGCACCATTGTCGGCAGCAATCCGGTGAATACATTGGATATCTTGCTCCACGAGCACTGGCGGTCCATCCTGTTCAATTAACAGGATTGCGTCCATCTCCTGAGGCAGCCCGATCCGGGCGTATTCCTCTACTACCTGTATGGTTTTCCGGTCCATAAATTCCAGGGTGCAGGGGATGATACCAGCGGCGATAATGGCGGATACCGTACGGGCGGCGGCATCTAAATCGTCAAAGTGTGCGACTAGTGCGCGACGACTTTGCGGGAGCGGGATCAGTTTTAGGGTGGCTTCGGTGATAATGGCCAGGGTGCCCTCTGACCCAATCAATAATTTGGTGAGATCATATCCGGCCACATCTTTATACAGTTTTCCGCCTGTGCGCAGGATTTCGCCATTGGCCAACACCGCTTCCAGCCCAAGGACGTAATCTTTGGTCGTGCCATACTTTAAGCCGCGCAAACCACCGGAGCATTCCGCGATATTACCGCCGAGTGTGGAGATTTTCATGCTGCTGGGATCAGGGGGATAAAAAAGGCCTTCCTTTTCTACCGCTTGATGTAGCGCTTGTGTATAGACCCCTGGTTGCACGGTCGCCGTCAGGTTTTCCTTATCGATCTCCAAAATGCGATTCATACGGGTCATCACCATGACCAGCCCACCGTTAACGGGGACGGTGTCGGCGCTTAGATTGCTTCCAGATCCCCGTCCAATAACAGGAGTGTTATATTTGGAGGCGATGCGAAGCACGCTCTGTACCTCTTGCGTGGTGGATGGGAAGACAACGCCATCGGGCATGGACTGATACAGGGGAGTAGCGTCATAGGAGTAGCTGACACGCGACTCGGTATCGTCTCGTACATGAGCATCCCCCAGGACCGCTACCAACTCCGCTTTCATTTCCGACTTTAACATGAGGAGGTTTCCTCCTTCGCACGCTTCTTAGATTATGGCGAGACCTTCAACAAGAGCCATCCTATTGCGGTTTTTAAGACGCCAATGCTCTTTGATACCACACTATCATATTGGGATAAAACTGAAAACGATTTCAGGGAGGGAGTACAAGGCAGGACGAGCCGAATGAACAACCCTCGCTGCGGCATTGATTTGGTTCTTTAATCGTCGGCTTGCTCAAAAAAACGATGTACCGCGGCAAACGGTTACTCGCATCGCCTGGGCGATGGCGGTGATTACCGCCCCATGGATGTTTCTGATCCCGCTCTCTCTTTTTCCTGTGTGATCATGAAACCTAGCGACAGGGCCCGGTTTCCGGTACAGCTCCTGTCGCCAGTGACAATCAAGCAGAGTGTCTACAGGATCTCCGACTACTGATCGGGGACTTTTTGCTACACTTTCAAATCAAAATCAATAAAAAAGAAAGGACCGTGAGGATCAGGCCGGTAATAAAGGCGATGGCAGCCACTTGTTTCACCTGTTGAGAGCGACTCTGCGGTTGAGCGCCGTCATCATTTAGCGGTTCGTCATATCCGCCATATTCCCGTTCCGACTTGGATAGGAAGAGTGAGCGGAACCCTTTGGAAAACAGCGTGAAAAAACCGCCGGAGATGACAGTATAAAGTCCCGCCACCATCAACAAGATCATCCCTACCATAAATAAATTGTTGATCAACCGAATGATACTTCCGCCTGCCGCCGCATAACACACTCCCGTAATCAGCAAACTGCTGATAGCCACCCAGCGATTTCGGCTTTGTAACATGTTTATTCTCCCTTCTGTGCAATCAATTCTAACCCACCCATCGGCAAAGGCTTAACAGTGTCTATATTTTTTCCACAGTGATGGACAATCACCTTTTTTTCAGATGAACAAGGGGTCCACCTTCCACTAATCTTAAAATCTCTGATAATTTTTGCGACAACTCTTTTCTGGCCTATGAATTTCATTTATAATATACACTGCTTCTATATAAATCTTCTGAGTAATGATTAAGGGAAATATTACTTTTTCAATTGAACATAAATCCGAATGGGGAGGATATTGATGAAGAAACGATTGACCGTGACAATCACCCTGCTGAGCGCAATCAGCTTGGTGTTGGCGGGGTGTGGAGGGTTACAATCCGGCTCTCCCAATCAAGAAGGTGTCGATCAAAACCAAGTGCTGAACATGACCTTGCGGGCGGAACCGGCGACGTTGGATCCGTCGTTGGTGGCTGATGCCGTTTCCTCCGATGTATTGAACAATGTGATGGAAGGGTTATACCGGATTAACAAAGACAACAAACCGGAGCCGGCGATTGCTTCCGGTGTAGAGATCTCTGAGGATAAGAAAACCTATACTTTCACCTTGCGCGATGCCAAATGGAGCAATGGTGATGCGGTAACCGCCCAAGACTTTGAGTATTCTTGGAAACGTACGTTGAATCCGGAAACCACGGCGGAATATGCTTATATTCTCTACTCGATCAAAAATGCCGAAGCATACAATACAGGTGAGGCTTCCGCCGATGAGGTAGGTGTGAAAGCCTTAGACGAAAAAACACTGGAAGTGGAATTGGAAGCACCCAGTCCATACTTTCTCAGTTTGACCGCTTTTAGCAACTACCTTCCGCAAAATCAATCCGCAGTTGAAGAATTTGGGGAAAAATACGGAACAGAAGCGGATAAAATGGTGTACAACGGTCCCTTTCATGTGTCCGAGTGGAAGCATGAACAAAATGTACAATTGAAAAAAAGTGATACCTACTGGGATCGGAACGCGGTCCGTCTGGAGCTCGCCAACTTGAATATCGTCAAAGAGACTTCCCTGGCGGCCAACTTGTATACGGGAAACGAAGCCGATGTGGTTGAATTGAGTTCCGAGTTGGCAGATGCGTTTAAGAAAAGCCCGGAGTATTTGCCTTACACAGGCTCGACGACACAGTATTTGGTTTTTAACACCACCAATCAGTTCCTGTCTAATCCCAATATTCGTAAAGCCCTGAGCTACGCGATCGATCGAGATTCACTCGTTAAAATTATGAAGGATGGTTCCGAGCCCGCTTACGGTTTTGTGCCGCCTACGATCTTTACCAGCGATAATAAAGTTTTCCGTGAGGAAGCTTCCGACCAACATCAGTATAACCCCCAGGAAGCGAAACGGTTGTTGCAGGAAGGGATGGCGGAGTTGGGGCTTACTTCCACTCCGAGCCTGACGATGTTAAGTTATGATGATCATCGCAAAGATGCCGCCGTATTTATGCAGGAGCAATTGCGCAGCAATCTGGATTTAGAGGTACGGATTGATCCCAAGCCTTTTAAGCAAAAGTTGGATCGTGAACTGGAAGGCGACTTTGAAATCACCTTTGCCGGTTGGGGAGCGGACTTTAATGATCCGCAAACATTCCTTGACATTTATGTGAGTGATGGAGCCTACAACTGGGCACAATGGTCTAACGAAAAGTACGATGAGTTGATTAAGAGCTCCATCGGCAACCCAAACAATGAAGAGCGGACGAAAAACCTCGTCGAAGCGGAAAAGATCTTGATGGAGGAAGCGCCAATCGCTCCTATCACCTACGCAGGTAAAATCTACCTACAAAAACAATATGTCAAAGGAATCTACCGCCACCCTGTCGGTGCTGAATTAAGCCTCAAATGGGCGTATTTGGATGGAAAAGAAAAGTAATGGTTTAGGAAAAGGAACTCCTCTTTTATAGGAGTTCCTTTTTTTACTATAGAAAAAAGCGGTGTTCTTATGCTGTTCGTCTTTGATTTTTTATTCATTTCAAGCTATGATAGATTTGGCTTGTGAAATATATTACGCCCAAATTTTTGTGAAATTTAGTACGTTTTCTACCAAATAGGTATAAAATGTATATTTAATTTCGGGAAGGAATTAGAAACTTCCAGTCGAATTGGGTTAGTTGGGTAGCTTTTGGCCTATCTATTCCTTTATTATCCTTTGATGTTATGGCGTTTTGCCCATGACATAAATAGAATTCATTTTCAAGGGGGGAATTCCCAGTGAACAAGAAGTTTCAACTCTCACTGGCTATCTTATTGGTCGCCAGTCTATTTTTGAGTGCCTGTGGCGGTGTTGACCAAGATGCCGGCAGTGGCGACGGCAAACAAGTGCTACGGCTGATGCAGACGGATGAGCCGCCGGGGTTGGATAGTGCGACTACTACCGACGCCATTTCCAATGAGCTGTTAAACAATGTAATGGAAGGTCTTTACCGTCTGGATAAGGATAACCATCCGACGGAAGGGATGGCTGAAGACGTAAAGATCAGCAAAGATAAAAAAACCTATACCTTTACCCTGCGCGATGCAGAGTGGAGCGATGGGGAGCCGGTGACGGCGGAAAACTTTGA
Source organism: Desmospora activa DSM 45169 (assembly GCF_003046315.1). Classification (NCBI taxonomy): domain Bacteria; kingdom Bacillati; phylum Bacillota; class Bacilli; order Caryophanales; family Thermoactinomycetaceae; genus Desmospora; species Desmospora activa. The sequence goes on from NZ_PZZP01000001.1 coordinate 270,703, forward strand.
ATATGCATGGAAGCGGGCGCTAGACCCAAAAAGCAAATCGGAATATGCGTTCCTTTTGTACCACATCGAGGGTGCTGAAGCTTATAACACCGGAGACGGAAAAGCAAAAGATGTAGCTGTCAAAGCGCTGGATGAGAAAACTCTGGAAGTGAAACTGGAAGCACCGATCCCATACTTTGAAAGCCTGCTCACCTTTACCACCTATTATCCGCAACGGCAGGATATCGTGGAGGAGCACGGCAACAAGTATGCGACCGAAACGAATAAAATGGTGTACAACGGACCATTTGTCCTCTCAGAGTGGCAGCACGCAAAGAGCTATAAACTGGCTAAAAACGAGAAGTATTGGGATAAGGATACCGTCAAGCTGGATGAGATCACCTTTGACATTGTGAAAGATGTGGCTACCGGCGTTAACCTGTTTGAGTCCGACAAATTGGATGTAGCAAACTTAAGCGATGACTTTGTCGATAAGTATGCAGGTAAAGATGAGGTTGTTCCGGTTCCGGAAGCAAGCACCTTCTATCTGCAATTTAATCAAGATGAAGAGTATTTTGCCAACGCCAATATCCGTAAAGCGCTCTCTATGGCGATCGATCGTGAGACGATTACCGACAAATTGCGCAAAGACGGTTCTCAACCGGCGACCGGATTTGTACCGACTCCAATCGATGTCAATGAAAAGCCTTTCCGTGAAGTCTCCGGTGAATTGATCAGCCCCAAAGCTGATCCCAAAGAAGCGAAAAAGCTACTGGAAAAAGGCTTAAAAGAAGTGGGCATGGATAAATTGCCGACGATTGAGATCCTTGGTTACGATACCGCTATTGCTAAAAAGGAACAAGAATATATCAAAGAAGCGCTGGAAAGCGCGTTGGGCATTAAAGTGAAGTTGCAAGTATTGCCTTTCGCTCAAAAATTGGATCGGGAATCCAACGGTGATTTCCAAGCAAGCTTTGCTGGTTGGGGTGCCGACTACAACGATCCGATGACCTATCTAGATGTCATGCTAACCGGTGGTTCTTATAACCGGGGTGGATGGAGCAACGAAGATTATGATAAGTTAGTGAAGAAATCGATGACCAACCCGGACTTTGAAAAGCGGGCCGATGATTTGGTTGAAGCGGAAAAGATTCTGATTGATGAGATGGGCGTAGCACCGCTCTACTTCCGTTCCCGCTTGAATCTGCAAAACGATACGGTTAAAGACATATACCGTCATCCCTTTGGTGCGGATCGCTCGTTTAAATGGGCTAGCGTCGAGAAGTAACCCAAACCGTTTAGTCATAGGAAGCAGCGCAAGAAGGTATATGGTCCGGTATGGGTCATATACCTTCTGTGCGCTCATGATTGAATTGGTTGATTTTTGAATTCAAATGGAAAGGGGAGTGAAGCCATGAGGCGATATATCTTGCAGCGCGCCATCTATATGGTAATCACCCTGTGGGTCATTATTACGATTACATTTTTCCTAATGAACTTGCTCCCAGGTTCCCCTCTCGCCAATGAAGATCGTATCCCCCCTGAACTAAAAGAGCAAATCTTGCATGAGTATGGGTTGGATCAGCCGTTGCCGGTGCGATATGTCCAATACATGGGTAATCTGTTGCAAGGGGATTTAGGGGTCTCCTATAAATATGATGGCCGCTCCGTATCGGAGATGATTTTGCAAGGCTTTCCGGCCTCTGCTCAGCTTGGTGTACAAGCCCTAATCCTTGGCACCCTGCTCGGTGTAAGTCTAGGCTGTATCGCAGCCTTGCGCCGCGGTACATGGGTGGATAGCTCTGCTACGATTGTGGCGGTACTGGGTTACTCCATCCCCAGCTTTGTGTTGGCGGCACTCTTATCGTATTATGTGGGCGTTAAGTGGGGCATTCTTCCGCCAGGGCTGTGGAACGGGTGGGAGTATTCGATCCTACCGTCACTGGCCTTGGCTGGGATGGTCGTTGCACAGATCTCCCGTTATATTCGCACGGAAATGTTAGAAGTGTTGGGCCAGGATTATATGAAAACAGCCAAAGCCAAGGGCTTGTCGCGAGGGACGGCGATTGTACGTCATGCATTGCGCAATTCCCTCATTCCGGCGATTACCATCCTAGGTCCGTTGGCGGTTGGTCTGATTACGGGTTCATTAGTCGTTGAAAAGATTTTTGCCGTACCGGGGATGGGTTGGATCTTTGTTGATTCCATCCAAACCAACGACTACACGTTGATCATGGGTGTGACCATTTTTTTATAGCTTCCTGATTATCGTCAGCATGTTTATTATTGATATTTTATACGGCATTATCGACCCACGGATCCGTGTAGCCGGAGCGAAGGAGTGAATGAATATGGCGAAAAACTTGACCCCGGAACTGTTTGAACCGGCTGATATCCAATCAGCGGAGCAGGAGAAAGTTTACCGCAAACGGCTCAGCTTTTGGCAGGATGCCTGGCGCCGCTTTCGCTCCAACTGGGGAGCGATGACTGGACTGGCTATCATTTTAGTCATCGGGATCCTGGCGATTGTGGGACCGCATCTGAACGACCATACCATCAACCAACAACAGTATGATTACCTCAATGCGTCGTCGTTTGGCGATTATTGGTTTGGTACTGATTCATTGGGCAGAGATTTGTGGACCCGTACTTGGTACGGTGCCGGTATCTCTCTCTTGATCGCCTTTATTGCGGCAGGAATCGATTTGACCGTTGGGTTGACCTACGGATCCATCTCCGGTTATTTCGGCGGTCGGGTGGACACCTGGATGCAACGGGTAGTTGAGGTGTTGTACGGAATTCCGAATCTGATTGTGATTATTTTGCTGCTGTTGGTGCTGGAACCGGGGATCTTTGCCATCGCACTGGCGATTGCGTTAACCGGATGGGTGCCGATGTCACGGATTGTACGGGCTCAAATGTTAAAGCTGAAATCCCAAGAGTATGTGTTGGCTGCCCGCACCTTAGGAGCCGGTACCCGGCGCATGCTGTTTAAACATATGTTGCCCAATGTATTTGGGCCGGTCATTATCACCATTATGTTTACGATTCCCACGGCCATCTTCTTTGAGGCTTTTCTTGGGTTTATCGGTTTAGGTCTAAACCCGCCTGAGGCTAGTTTAGGCGTGTTGATCAATGACGGTTTTAAGATGCTACAGCTATATCCGTATCAAACCTTTATCCCGGCGGCGGTATTGTCCTTGTTGATGTTTAGTTTTAACTTGCTGGGCGACGGCCTGCGGGATGCACTGGATCCCAAATTGCGCCAATAAGAAAGGAGGGGAAGAAAGATGGAACAAAACGCGTTGTTACAAGTAAAGGATCTACATGTTTCCTTTGCCACATACAATGGAGAAGTAAAGGCAGTGCGCGGCGTCAGCTTTGATGTGCGTAAAGGGGAGACTGTTGCGGTGGTGGGGGAATCCGGCTGCGGCAAAAGTGTCACCTCGCAAACGATTATGCGTCTGATTCCACAGCCGCCGGGAATATTAAAGCAGGGGGAAATTCGATTTAATGGCAAAGATTTGACCAAGCTATCGGAAAAAGAGATGGAAAAAATTCGCGGAAAAGAGATTGCGATGATTTTCCAGGATCCGATGACTTCGCTCAACCCGACGATGACTATCGGCCGACAGATCATGGAAGGGTTGATCAAACATCAAAAAATGTCCAAGGATAAAGCCAAAGCACGGGCATTGGAAATGTTGCGTTTGGTGGGAATCCCCAGTCCCGAGTCCCGCATCAACCAATACCCGCACCAGTTTAGCGGCGGGATGCGCCAACGGGCGATGATCGCCATCGCCTTGGCGTGTGCACCGCAACTATTGATTGCCGATGAGCCGACTACGGCCCTGGATGTGACCATTCAGGCACAGATTTTGGACTTGATGAACGAGCTAAAAGAGAAGCTGAACACTTCCATCATCTTGATCACTCACGATCTTGGTGTCGTGGCGGAGACCGCCGACCGTGTTGTGGTGATGTATGCTGGGAAAGTGATTGAATCGGGTACAGTAGAGGAGATCTTCCGCCAACCGCGCCACCCGTATACATGGGGATTGATGGGCTCGATGCCACGCCTGGATCAAAAACGGACACAAGAACTTAGCCCAATCAAGGGGACGCCTCCGGATCTACTGTCACCGCCTCAGGGCTGCCCCTTCGCTGCCCGCTGTCAGCATGCCATGAAGATTTGTACCCAAGAGATGCCGGAGACGACTGCTGTTGGTGAGGGCGGCTCACAGCAAGTGGCATGTTGGTTGGAACATCCGATGGCACCAGCGGTGCAACCGCCGGCTGAAGTAGTGGGAGGGGGATCCAAATGAGCGTAAAAGAGCCCCGCGTGGAAAAAGTTTTGGAAGTAAAAAACGTGAAAAAGCATTTTCATATGGGCGGCGGCCAAGTCGTCAAAGCAGTGGATGATGTCAGCTTCGATGTGTATAAAGGGGAAACCCTGGGTCTTGTCGGCGAATCCGGCTGCGGGAAGTCGACGATCGGGCGGACGATTATCCGTCTGTATGAAGCGACGGACGGGGATATCCGCTTTAAGGGCCGCACCACCAAAAAACTAAAGGGACGTAGCTTAAAGGAATTTAACCGCGAGATGCAGATGATCTTCCAGGACCCTTACGCTTCCCTTAATCCGCGTATGACGGTTGGTGACATTATCGCCGAAGGGTTGGACATTCATGATTTGGCCAAGGGAAAAGAACGGCGTGCACGCGTGGTGGAGCTGTTGGAAACAGTGGGGCTCAATGAGGAGCATGCGGAGCGCTTCCCCCATGAATTTAGCGGCGGCCAACGGCAGCGAATCGGGATTGCCCGCGCACTGGCGGTAGACCCTGATTTTATCATTGCCGATGAGCCTATTTCCGCCCTGGATGTATCGATCCAAGCGCAAGTGGTCAATCTGATGAAAAAGCTGCAACGGGAAAAAGGGCTCACCTATCTCTTTATCGCCCATGATTTATCGATGGTGAAATATATCAGCGACCGTGTCGGGGTGATGTATCTGGGTAACCTGGTGGAGTTGGCGGAGAGTCAGGAACTCTACGACAATCCGCTCCATCCTTACACAGAGGCGCTTCTGTCGGCAGTGCCGATTCCCGATCCGCAGCAGGAAGGGAAGAAAGAGCGCATTATCCTAAAGGGAGACGTTCCCAGCCCCATCGATCCTCCCAGCGGCTGCCGTTTCCGTACCCGCTGTCCGAAAGCGATGGACATCTGTGGTCAGGAAGCGCCCCAATGGCAGGAAGTGCGGCCGATGCATTGGGTTTCCTGTCATCTGTATCAGGAGGAATCGCTTAAAAAAGACGGAAAGTAAAAAGCGTACAAAAAACATCCTCCAACAAAACGGAGGATGTTTTATTTTGGGAAGTTGCACCCATGCGTAAATAAAAATCTTGGGGGATACTAAACGACGCCTTATCCCCATCGATTACTTAAGGGGTTTTCCCGCTCCCAAAAAATATAGAAACTCCCCTTTCCGTACGAAAGGGGAGCGAAATCGCTTTAGTTTAGAGCACTTGTTCCACTTCGGTTACGCCAGGGACTTCTTCCACCAAAGCCCGTTCAATCCCGGCTTTTAGCGTAATGGTGGAGCTGGGGCAACTGCCGCATGCTCCCAACAGTCGAACGCGGACGACGCCATCTACGATTTCCACCAGTTCAACATCGCCGCCGTCACGTTGAATAAAGGGGCGCAGTTTATCCAGGACTTCCTGTACTTGTGTCTCCATCGATGCTATCTCCTTTCAGAGGTTCGGTTTGAACCCCGATCCGATCATTTCGCTTCTATCGCTATTGTAGTCAGTTTTGATGCACAAATCAATCCGTCGCTTGCGGAATGATTCCTATTATCATTATAACGGATGTATCATAAGATGTCTCGCTTTAGACTTGTTGATAGCCATATTTCGGATGGAGGGGAAGGGATTTTTGAGTCTTTTGTGCTCTCAATATAAACTTGTCTCGTCGATTAACCATATCATTCTCATCCGAATAAAGTGTTTTGTGAGCGCGAACAGTCATGATAAGATGAAAAGGGTATTTGCCTCCAAATTGATAAGGGGGATGTGGATATTGTTATGCGCAAAGCGGTTGAGGATATAAAAGAATTAATCGGCGCTACACCGACGGTACGGCTAAAACGGTTTGATCTGCCACATGGAGTTAAAATCTATGCGAAGTTGGAAGCGTATAATCCTGGCGGCAGTGTAAAGGATCGACTTGGTGTCGCTCTGATACGGGCAGCGGAAGAAAATGGGAAGCTGCGTCCGGGTGGAACGATTATTGAACCGACTGCAGGTAATACGGGAATCGGATTGGCGTTGGCCGCCATTGGCACGGATTATCGGGTGATTGTGGTTGTGCCGGAGAAGTTTTCCCAGGAAAAACAACAGTTGATGCGAGCGTTGGGGGCGGAAGTGGTGAACACACCCACCGAAGATGGGATGAAAGGGGCAATCGCAAAAGCGCGGGAGTTGGAAGGCCGCATTGTGGGCGCCTATTGCCCCCAGCAGTTTGGAAACCCGGCCAATCCGGAGATCCATTATCGTACAACCGGCCCTGAAATCTGGGAACAACTAAACGGAAACGTGGACATTTTTGTGGCCGGTGCTGGAACTGGTGGTACGTTTATGGGATGTGCCCGTTATCTAAAGGAAAAAAATCCATCTATCAAAACGGTGATCGTGGAACCGGAGGGCTCCATTTTAGGGGGTGGGGAGTCGGGTCCACACCGAACAGAAGGAATTGGGATGGAGTTTTTGCCGGATTATATGGAACCTACTTACTTTGATGCCATTTATACCGTAAAAGATGAGGATGCGTTTCAGATGGTAGCCGAATTGGCACGACGGGAAGGGGTGCTGGCCGCCAGCTCCTCCGGGGCGGCTTTTTATGCCGCTTTACAGGAAGCACGCATCGCACCTGCTGGTACCACGATTGCTGTTATCTTTCCAGACAGCAGTGAACGATATATGAGCCAACAGATCTATGGAGGAGAGTGACAATCATGCGGATGGATACGAAGCTGATCCATGGAGGCGTGTTTGCAGATGAACGGACCGGTGCAGTTAGCGTTCCCATCTACCAGGTCTCCACTTATAAACAAGATGCCATCGGTCAACATCGGGGCTATGAATATTCTCGTACCGGTAACCCAACCCGAGAAGCACTGGAACTATTAATTGCTGAATTGGAGAATGGAAAGCGTGGTTTTGCTTTCTCCTCCGGAATGGCCGCCATCTCTACGGTGCTGTCGCTGTTTGATCAAGGCGATCATCTAGTGGTGGGGGATGATGTTTACGGAGGGACTTATCGCGTTCTTAGCCGTGTGTTTAATCGTTTAGGGGTAGCGGTTACCTTTGTGGATACCAGCGATGTGAGCGCGATCCAGAAGGCCGTACAGCCTCACACAAAGGCAGTATTCCTGGAGACTCCCAGCAATCCGCTTCTCAAGGTGACGGATATTGCCGCTGTTGCTGGGATCTGCCGCGAACAGGAGCTTCTGTTGATCGTCGATAATACATTCCTGACGCCTTATTGGCAAAATCCGCTCGACCTTGGAGCCGATATTGTGCTTCATAGCGCGACTAAGTACTTAGGCGGACACAGCGATGTGGTGGCCGGTTTGGTGGTAGTAAAGGATGAAGAGCTGGGTGAATCGATTCACTTTCTGCAAAACTCTATCGGTGGAATTTTACCGCCTCACGACTCGTGGCTATTGATGCGTGGCATCAAAACTTTAGGGTTACGGATGCGGCAACATGAGGAGAGTGCACACCAGTTGGCGGAATGGTTGGCGGCAAGAGAGGATATTACCACGGTCTACTATCCGGGGCTGTCCAACCATCCCGGTTACGATATCGCCCGTCGTCAGGCCCGAGGATTTGGAGGGATGATCTCTTTTGATGTTGGGGATGGAAAACGGGCAGAACGGGTACTGGAAAATACGCGTTGGTTTACACTGGCGGAAAGCTTAGGCGCCGTGGAAAGCCTGATCTCCGTACCGGCACGGATGACCCACGCTTCTATCCCTGTTGAACGTCGACGTGAGTTGGGAATCAGTGATGGCTTGATTCGGATATCCGTCGGGGTTGAGGATATCGACGATCTAAAAGAAGATTTGGAACAAGCTCTCAACACCTGAGAAAGGAGAACAATCCATGAGCAAATTCCCTGTGGAAGTCGTAGTGTATGGAGCGGAAGAGTTATGCGCCAGCTGTGTCAATTTTCCTTCCGCTCAGGAGACGGCTTCGTGGTTGGAGGCCGCATTAGGTAGAAAATACCAGGATGCGGTTCACGTCCATTATGTTGACATCAATCAGCCACAAGGAGAAGAAGAAGCAGCATTTTCTCGTCGGGTAATCGAGGAAGATCTCTGGTATCCCGTTGTGGTGATTGAAGGGGAGATTGTGGGAGAAGGCAATCCCAAACTAAAATCGATTCAACAAAAATTGGAATCGGTGGGGGTATTACCGGTTGACGGTAAATAATTGTGCCCAATGATATTATTGTTGGATAAGATATCCCTGGTGGTGAGCACGCTCACTATCCGGGGTTTTTTATTTGGTCGATCGAATTGTCATCCGCAAAAGATGCCATTGACGATAAACAAAGATAAATGTAAAATAATCTTACATAAAAAGTTTATACTCGGGTATAACGTGTTTAATGTCATAAAAACTAACAAGAATGTTAGGAGGGATCCAAACAATGCGGGTAGAGCGGACTTTATATGTGGAACGAATTTGGAGTATTCAGGAGATGGCTGTATTTGTTAGTATGGCGCGGGAACTGGATAACCCCATCACGTTGGAATATCGTTCCGGTACAGCGAACGGAAAAGGATTGCTGGGTATCGTCTCCCTGATGATGAAAGTGACTACCGGTGAAACCATTCGTTTGGTGGTATCCGGCTCTGGGGCTTCCGATGCGATGGCTGCTCTACTAAAGCAGCTACCGCTTGGGATTGTGGCAGATCCCAAAAATCAGAACTGTGTTTCTCATACCCTATAACGAATAAGATCCAGCCATTGGCTGGATCTTATTGTTGTACGGATGATCGGTGCAAGGCGGTTTGGTTGGGGTCTTTGACGCTTTCGATTAACTCAGCCCGGATCAGGTACCGTTGTGGAGCGCTGCCAACCAGATTAAAGGGATAACAGGTGATTAATGTGAGTGCAGGTTCTTTTAGAGGAACGATCACCGTGCGGTCGTCTTCATCGACGATCCATTGCTTACGTACTTGGTAAGTATAGGTATAACCGTTCATTTTCACATAGAGGCGATCTCCCACTTCAATTTCACCGGCGCGGCGGAAGACGGTCTCCCGATGTCCGGCTAGGACGCTATGCCCCGTTTGACCGGCCAAGACTGTACCATAACCGATATACTGTCCAACCCCTTTGGCTAACTCCTCATCATCGGTTCCATAAACGATGGGGAGAATGGCGCCGATACGGGGGATAACCAATTCCCCGATCAACTCTCCCCGTTCAGGAGTCCATGTTTTGTCGGTGCCTTTTTCCAGAGTGGGCTGAGCCTGAGTATCATTCCAGTTATCGGATACAGCCATGGCCAGTTGTGGATCACGGATCACGACGCGCAACTGATCCCACCATTGATAGCCATTGAAAATGAGGATAATTCCTCCGCTGAGAATTAAGAGAATGGCCACTTTCCGCATCACTGACAGCTTCCTCCTTCGATTTTATAAGAAGAAAGGATTTGCATTTGAATCGAATTTATCTTATCATGGCGCATCATATGTCACAAATAAAACCGGTTATTTGTCGATCTTTTTTGCGTTAAAATAGAGAGGGGAGAACGGCTTAGCCAAGAAACTCCCTTTGATAGGAGTGAGTGGGATGCAACCGATGGTTGAGTTTTGTTTGAGCCGGTTAACTCCCGATGTATTAAAAGTGAAGGAAGAGTTGGAACGGGATCCGGAGATTGAGGTGTTGGAAAGCCCTTGTTTGGGTAATTGTGAATTGTGCGCACAAACTCCTTACGCGATGGTCAATGGGGAGATTGTGACAGGTGAAACCCAACAAGAACTACTTGCCAATATTTACGCTGAAATCGAAAAGCAGCAAAAACAGATGGAAGACCTATTTGATCTGCTTTAAGGGTCTTGAAAAATCGGCTACCAACCATAAATCATAAACAAAACCCAGTGTCACAATGATGACGCTGGGTTTTGTTTGATCCTCGATAAAAAGATTGAAATAATTGGTTTTATTCGGTAATATGGAAACGAATGTTCTTGATGGTTGTTGTCTCTTACTGTCGAGATTGCGAATACATCCTTAGAAGTAAATACATAACAATTGTAGCGTAATTTCGTATATATGTATTTAATTTTCGATATTTGTCGGTTATGATGCAGTTAGCTGGAAAAGGGGGCGAACATGATTGGGCTGAAGCGGGTGGAACGGGAAATGGAGCGATTGCGATCCTGTATGGAACGGGAAGCGGAAAAGCTGGGGTTACACCACCCCCGTGTGGTTCATATTAGCCAACAATTGGACGAGCTTCATAATGAATGGAATCGCATAAAGCAAATAGAGGAAAAAACCTACACAATTCGATCTTATACTTCTAAAATTAGAGAAGTTGCAGTCTGTCGGGTTTAACGGATTTAACGGATATCGGTCCGGTTGTGTTCCACTTAACGACTGGGTATAATAAAAGAACCACGATCACGCCACTCATAAAGAAGGAGGGATGTTGCGTGATTGAATTGTCGGAGCGTGCCGGTCACAAAATCCAGGAAATGCTTCAGGATGAAGAGGATCACAATCAATACCTCCGTGTCGGCGTCAAAGGCGGAGGTTGCAGCGGGTTTACCTATAGCATGGGGTTTGATCCCAATAAATCTGCCGCTGATAAAGAAGTGGAGCTACAAGGGATCCGCATCTTGGTGGATAAGGAAAGTGAACCACTGATTCAAGGTCTCCAAATCGATTATAAAGAATCGATGATGGGTGGGGGCTTCACCATCCACAACCCCAATGCCATCGCCACCTGCGGTTGTGGTACCTCCTTCCGCACAGCGACGAAAGAAGGTACACCCGAGAAGTGTTGACGGTGTGAATGAGGTGTAAGAGTAAATAATTCAACGGTGATCATGGCCGTTATCAACTCCTAACATTCGCTGATACTGCACGTCTCCTAACGGTAAATACCGGAGGGAGGCGTTTTATTTTAGTACTTTGTTATTAATCTGGACGCCCTTTAGGTCTTTTTAAAGTTAAAGTGAATTCTTGTATCGATTCTTCATGTTGTCGTTTAACATCTTTTCTCATGTGAAAAACTATCTGTAGAATAAACTCAATGTTAAAGGAGGGTAAACCATGAGCCGAAATCAGTGGGGAGAGAGTAAAAATCAGGAGATGGAAGCGATTGCTAAAGAGAGTGAAACTGAAGACGATGGGCAAATGGATACTGAGCAGGAAGAAATCCTGGAACAAAACCGCCAGGAAGCCCAGCGGAAAGACGTGGACGTTAACGGGCGTCATCGCTTTGATATGGATGTGGATCGGATGGTGAACGAAGGGTTGGGCGGCGGTCAGGTAGGCAAGCGGTCGGGGTTGATTGACGAATCGCATGTGGAAGGCGATTCGTCCTTGGAGTAAGTGAAGTGTGCCGTTATTGATTGATTCTTGGGATCTTCACACGGATGAACACCTGTTGTATGATGGGAGAGATTTAATGTGATTTCTCCAAATTAAGGAGGTAATGCTGCTGATGGGTGTTCTTCTTTTTATTTTTTTCATTCAAATCGCGTATGTGACCACTTCTACCTTACGCTTGATTGTCATGATGAAAGGGAATGCAAAGCTAGCTTCCATCATCAGTTTTGGAGAAGTCTTTATCTATTTGCTGGGCTTAGCGACGGTATTGGACAACATCGACAATTGGCTAAATGTCGTTGTGTACTGTTTTGGCTTTGCCTTAGGGGTTTATACCGGCTCCCTGATTGAAGAGAAGATGGCGATGGGCTATGTCACCGTGCAAGTGATCACCCGCAAAGAAGATTCCGATATGCCACAGCAGTTGCGCAACGCAGGCTTTGGTGTAACCTCTTGGCTGGGAGAAGGCCTTAGCGGGGAGCGGCTGGTGTTGATGGTATTAACCAAGCGGCGGCGTCAAGCGGAGCTGGTTAATAAAATAAAAGAGATTGACAGTCAAGCGTTTGTTGTTTCCTCGGAGCCCAAAACCTTCATCGGTGGATTTTGGGTACGGCGAACGCAGTGATGTTATAAAAGGCCCCATGTGGTTGATCCGGTAAAAATGAAACGTCACTGTCAATACAGAAGGAAATCATCGGCGAAGTCGAGGGAAGCGACATTTTAAGGTTGGATCGATGCAGTTCTTCCGAGGATCAAGCGGCCTATAGCGAAATGTTTGGGATTGAACAACCCTGGGATAGTCATAGAGGCTGTTCATTCACCAGGTGGTGCTCATCATAGCCACAAGAGCGACAATACAAAATATGAGGACAGCGTTGTGGGTTTAAATCCAATAACCCGTCGTTGTGCTTCATATCATCGATGGGACGGTAAGGGCTGTAGTCTGCCAACAAGTCAAAAGAGCGACCGCAATCTTCCATTCTTTCCCCGCAATGGGGGCACATCGCTTCTAACAGATCAAAACCGTTACAGATGGGGCAGCCCGTTGACGTATTCATCAGGATTGTCTCCGGTTTCGATTGGTGATCAGGGTATAAGCCAATAAAACGAGAAACGATGCAGCGGCGACTATCCAACCGTAGCCGGCGTAAGCACCAGAACCTTGAAATGCAAATAGAATTAAGAGTGGAATTCCTACAGTGGACAAGATCAGCAGCAAATGGTAAAGCAATGGGATTGTGCGCGTCCGATCCATCTCACAATCACCTCCAAGGTATAATGTTAGCGTGATCTTCATTTCAGTGGTTCATACATAAAAAAACGCCCCTTTTGGGAGCGTTGGTGTGTATTGATTATAAATTCATGTTGGAACTGTGACCAGGCTGCAGCCGAGCTTTGGGATCGATGTATTGTTTGGCGTTGTTTACGGCTGTTGGCGCTTCTCCGAAACCGACAGCGATCAATTTTACTTTGCCAGGGTAGGTTGCAATATCGCCGGCGGCATAAATACCGGGAATATTGGTTTCCATACGGGAGTTGACCACGATGGAGCCTTTTTCGATTTCCAGTCCCCATTCCTGGATCGGGCCGAGAGAAGAGACAAATCCAAAGCTGACGATGACCGCATCGACATCCAACTCTTCTTTTACACCACTTTTCTTATCACCGATAATCGCCTTTTGGATGGAATCGGATCCCTGTAAGGCGAAGATTTCACGGGGAGTACGCACATCGACGGAAGAGCTCCGCATCTGGTCAACACTGGTTTCATGAGCGCGGAATTTATCTCGCCGATGGATGACGGTAACCTTTTTAGCTATCGGTTCCAGCATATTGGCCCAGTCAACGGCAGAATCCCCACCACCGGCGATCAGAACCCGTTTTCCGGTAAATTGTTTTAAATCTTTGACAAAGTAGAAAAGGCTCTTCTCTTCAAAGCGCTCCATATCCGGAAGCGCCAATTTACGTGGTTGAAAGGCGCCACAACCAGCTGTGATGATGATGGTTTTGGATAAATGTGTATCCTTATCGGTAGTGATCGTAAAAATTCCATCCTCATCTTTACTTACCTGAAGTACTTTTTCGTCAAGGCAAAACTGGGGCTCAAACAGTTTGCACTGTTCGATGAGATTGTCGACGAGATCCTGTGCCAGTACTTTAGGAAAGCCGGCGACATCATAGATATATTTTTCGGGGTAAAGAGCCGACAACTGTCCCCCCAGCTGTGGCATGCTTTCGATTACTTTTACACTGGCATTGCGCATGCCTGCGTAAAAGGCGGCAAACAGGCCGGCAGGTCCTCCGCCGATGATGGTGATATCTGGGATGTTTTGGGACCGGATCGTTTCCAATGAGATGCACCTCCGAGAATCTATGCTTGAGATTAGGTTTGAGTAAGGCTTAAGGCTTTTTATATAATTGTGTAAGTGGTTATCATTTTCCAGCCGTATTTTATCACGAATGAGGGATGTTTACTAGAGATTGGCAGTATAAAGGCAAGGTGGAGGCATTGTGTCACCTTTCCTTCCCTCCATCATTGTATAGTTACTCCCGTGATGCTACAAGTTTTTTATCCATTCGTTCAAATTGGGACTATTATTGTGACGAATTTCACCAACTTGTGCCATGGGTGAGGAATCGACAAAAGGGTACAATGAAAACAAATAGACCCCTTGTCAAATAGAAGCGATAATTTTATCATGATAACTAGTGCATGTGTCTTATCGGGCTTACAGCTTTATTTGTGATTTTTTTAACATACACTTAATTGGATGTGGTACAGATGGGTCTTCCTAAAATTGTCGTGTTGGGGGCCGGTTATGGTGGACTAATGACAGTCGTCGGTCTCCAAAAACAACTGAATCTAGAAGAAGCCGAAGTGACGCTGGTTAATCAAAACCCGTATCATTATGTGACCACCAAGCTGCATGAACCGGCTGCAGGGACGCTGGATCCGGAATACGTTCGCGTTTCTTTGGATGAGGTTATCAACCCGAACAAAGTAAAGTTTGTACAAGATCGGGTAACCAAGCTGGATGTGGAGAACAAGCAGGTGCAGCTAGAACAAGGCGATCCTCTCCCCTATGATACCCTTGTATTCGCTTTGGGGAGTGCACCGGAAACCTTTGGCATCAAAGGGTTGCTGGAAAACGCCTATTTTATTCGCAACTTGGATGGAGTCGCAGTGATTCGGGAACGGATGGAGCAACTATTTACCCAGTATAAACCCCAAGATGGGTCGGATGAGCCGCTTAATATCGTTGTAGGTGGTGCAGGCTTTACTGGAATCGAGTATGTGGGTGAATTGGTGGATCGGATTCCTGAGCTTTGTGCACAACATGGCATCCCGCAGGAAAAGGTACGACTGATCAATATTGAAGCGGCACCGACGGTATTGCCTGGTTTTGACAAAGACTTAGTTGATTACGCGGTGAAATACCTGGAAGAAAAAGGCGTCGAATTTAAGATCAACACCCCGATTGAAGAGTGCACACCAGAAGGTGTCGTTCTCAAAGGGGGAGAGGAGATTCAATCTTCCCTGGTGGTTTGGACCGGAGGGGTACGCGGTCATGTATTGCTGGAAGAGTCCGGGATCGAGACAATGCGCGGTCGGGTCAAAGTAGATGAATATCTACGTGTTCCTGGGCATGAGAATATCTTTGTGATTGGAGACAGCTCGCTGATTTTCAATGATCAAGAACGTCCTTATCCACCGACGGCCCAAATGGCAACCCAACAGGGGCAGCTATTGGCCAAAAACCTGTTGGCCCAATTGCGCGGTGGGGAGATGAAGTCTTTCCGGTTTGAAAGTAAAGGGACATTGGCTTCCTTGGGAGGCAGCACTGCGATGGGACTGGTGGGTACAAAGAAGGTATACGGTAAAGTCGCGTCTTTCCTGAAAAAAGCCAACGACTTAAGGTGGTTCTTTTTACTGGGTGGCGTCTCGCTCATGTTTAAGAAGATGAAGTTCTAAACCGTTGATTTTCCCCGTCTTTGACGGGGTTTTTTATTTTTATCGGAAAGGTTGATTAGTTTTTACATCTTTTCCCTATTCCCTTTTTGTGAAAAATCGGTTATCATGATTAACTAATAAACAAAAAATAGTGACAACAACAGAAGGGGGATTGATCCTCATGGCAACGCACATTGTCACAACAACAGAAGATACTTGCCAATATTGTGGCGGTGATGGATATAATCAACTGTTGCTGGGCGGTTCGGAAACTTGTCAACATTGCAAGGGTACGGGCAAATCGAAGCAGAAAAAGTAATGGTCGCAATAAATGGCGTCAAGATATTTGGCGTCTTTTTGTATTGGCTATGTTATACTTTGGTGTTGATATTTTAATTGTTTGGGGGTAATTAGTAATTATTGAATAAAATAAATATGAAGATGATCAGGTAATAAATTTGTACACATAAGGAGATAAAAATTATGGCAAAAAACAAATTACTAAGAATGGACAATGTTGGCATCGTTGTAGAATCCCTTGATGAAGCAATCTCTTTCTTCGAGGAGATTGGCTTGAAGCTCGAAGGGCGAGCTACTGTCGAAGGTGAATGGGCTGGTCGCGTAACCGGGCTGGGTTCACAGTGTGTAGAGATTGCTATGATGGTTACCCCAGATGGTCACAGTCGACTTGAACTTTCGCGATTTCTCACCCCACCTACTATATCAGATCACCGAACTGCTCCTGTAAATGCCCTCGGTTATCTACGCGTCATGTTCACAGTTGAAGACATTGACGAAATGGTATCCAGACTCACTAAGTATGGTGCTCAGCTCGTTGGCGAAGTGGTTCAGTACGAGGACTCGTATCGGCTCTGCTACATTCGTGGAATTGAAGGACTTCTAATCGGTTTGGCGGAACAAGTCAGTAATAAATAAGTGACGTTTAAAAGAAGACTTAACTGAAATATACATTACTAGAGTAAAAAATAGAAACAGAAAAGCAGTGTGAAAGTATCTCGAAGAAGTCGGGTGCATCAATCACATAAACACCGCATTCACGCTCGGGGTCTGGGCGACCCTCGGTCCCGGAAACAAGGAACGAGGAAGTAATTGCCGGGACACATCCGCGCCGACTAACCGCATCGCGGTCGGCAGCAAGCTGCCTTAACTCGGTGGGACATCGTGATGCATGAACTTTAACGGAAATCAATGCAAAACCAAATTAAAGGGACTCAACTCTAACGGGTACAATAGCTCAATAAGCCGCCTCTTCAACGAGGCGGTTTTCTTATCGTAAAAATCAACATCAGGATTTAACATAGCCTTTGTATTAAAACACCCCCGGTTTTAACAGCCGGGGGTGCTTGGTTACAGGGTATTTAGTGCATCCATGATCTCGTTGTGATGGATACAGGTGAACATCGGCACATCGCGCAGGGTGTAGCGGCTTGCTTCCGATTCGCGCAGCTCCTGCACCAACAGGGAGAAATCGGTGATTTCATCCGTTTCAAAGGCGACGACAAATTCATGGTCGTCGATACCAAAGCTGTAGGTGGTG
Organism: Desmospora activa DSM 45169; assembly: GCF_003046315.1. Classification (NCBI taxonomy): domain Bacteria; kingdom Bacillati; phylum Bacillota; class Bacilli; order Caryophanales; family Thermoactinomycetaceae; genus Desmospora; species Desmospora activa. The sequence goes on from NZ_PZZP01000001.1 coordinate 287,831, forward strand.
TTTAACTTTACCGACGGGTATTTGCTTCCCACTTGGATATGCTCGTCCATCATACCTTGGCGAGTGGGGTAGGAGAGCTGGTACCAATCCCTCGTCTTAATAAAGGGATAGACGAACAGATATTTTTTCGCCCCTGGGATGATATAAACCCGTGGATTCTGATGTTCGGGGTCCATTTTATCGACGTACACACTTCGCTTGGTGAAGGAAAGATAGGAGTAGGTAATCTCCAAATATTTCCCTAAGCCGGTGTGTAGCAGTTTATGGCTCATCGCTTGAAAGGATTCCACATCCTTGGCGATTCGCCACAGTACGAGATCGGCGTCAGCGCGAATGCCGACGGTAGAATAGGAAAGGACCATCATCCCGTTTTTGCCGTGGTATTCATTGATCACATCGGCAAATTCCTGTTTGCCACGCTCTTGCTCTTCTTGGCTCAGTCGGCGCCAGGCGGGGTCAACTTTCAAGAAGAGAAAATTGACAAACTGGGTCGGCAGTTTTGGTTTGGCTTGGCCGTCACCGCCGGACGGATTGCTCGCGGGCCGTCCCATGGGAGGTCTTCCTCCGGTTTGTGGTCGCATGCAGTTTTCCTCCTTGTGAACGCTTCCCTTTCATTGTATCCAAATGAAATAGCAGTCGCAAACCAACGGTACAAGTGTCGGAAGACCGCCACATATCCCTACTGTTCACGAGAATGTCGCAAAGACAGCAAATCGGTTCAGTTGCAAGTAGAAACGCGGCTGGTATAATGTAAGTGGCGTTGATAAGAACCCTTATAATCCCCGTGAATGGATTTTAAGGGTAGAACGGATGGATCGGGATAAAAAAGGGTTCCATCGGAGGGTGAGGGTTGATGGATATGTATATTCCACAATATCTAGTGGCGGTTCCGCTATTCGCTTTTTTGGGATTTGGTATCTCTTTTATTTTGAATATGATCCTAAAGACGACCTGGTTGCCGATGGCACTTTATGTCATCCTGGTGGGCGTGATCGTCTTTCGGATGGAAAGTATCAAAACTGGGGATTGGCTGATGCTTTTCATCGGACTGATAGGAATCGGGATCGGCAGTTGGGCGATTCAATATTTGCGTAAAAAGGGATATCGGATGTTTTAAACGCGGGAGCAGCAGTGGTCTAAAGGCGGAGAGCCGGCTCTGCACTCCCGCTTTCAGTTGGTAATCACTTCACCGTTTATCCAAAGGATAAGCGGTTTTTTAGATGGGCCGGTCGGGATCAGGCGGATCGAATCGATCCGGATAAAGGAGATGGGCCAGGTATTCGATGCCGGTTAAAATTCGCTGTGACGGTCGACAATACCAACCTTCTTCTAAAATATGAATTCGATCAGGCTGCGCAAACGGTTTTCCTTGCCATGGGGGCCGTGATAGAATCTTTTCCTTTTTGACGCGATTCATGGGAACCCCGGTCCAGACAGCGAGTACCCGATCCGGTTGTCGGCGAGCGACTTCTGCCCAATCGGTCTGCACACTTTGCCCCTTCTCTTCTCCAAATACATTGACTCCGCCCACCCATTCACTTACATCGGTGAGCCAATTATCTCGCCCTGGGGTAAAGACGGGTTTGGGCCACCATTCCCAATAAAGCCGGTGTACGTGTTGATCGGCTGGGATTTTGCTTTTTATCTCATCCAATTTTAGCCAAAAACGATGTGCCAAATCATGCCCCCGTTCGGCTACTCCCGCCCGTTCCGCTACCCGTATAAAATCTTGAGGGATACCTTGAATGCGATCGGGGTAAAGAACAAGATAAGGGATGCCTTCCTGCTCCAAAGCCTCAATGTTTTTTTCCATTCCGGGAACACTAACAGACGCCAATACCCAATCCGGCTTTAACGCTTTCACTTTTTCCATGTCAATATTGAGATCCGGTCCCACTCGGGGGAGGTTTTGGACCGTGGAAGGCCAGTCTGAGTAATTGTCCAATCCGACTAAGCATTCCGTCAAATCCAGTGCTGTCAGAAGTTCAGTATTGCTGGGACAGATGGAAACGATTCGTTGCATGGAACTCGCCTCCTTGAGAAAGAAGAGTTTAAAAAGTTGAAAGGAGCTTCCAACCTAATATGGCTGCTGATGTAAAAGAGAGAACGGCACCTTTTTCGGAACGGCAAAAAATGAAAGCCAAAGGAAGACAGGTAATGTTACGCCCTGCAATCCCTCGTGATGCAGAGGAGTTACGGCGGCGATTGGCCCGTGTTGTGCGCGAGGGTGTCTATTTGGATGAAACGCCCGATTCCCTTCCCGATAAACAGGAGAAAAAAGAAGAGATCCAGGAAATTCAGGATGCCGGCGGTATGTATACGGTAGTGGAAGTGGATGGAGAGATTGCCGGTGCTGCCATTCTAAAAAGGGGAAACCGAGGGATTAGCCGTCATACGGCACGGTTCCGCACTTGGCTCACCCCTGGTTATCGTGGAATGGGTTTAGGAAGAAAATTGATGGAATATACGATTGCTTGGGCCCGCACCCAGGAAGTGGAAAAAATCAATCTTGATGTCTGGTCCTCCAATGATCGCGCGATTGAACTGTATAAAAAATACGGTTTCAAGGTGGAGGGACGTCTGCGTAAACAAGCGATTCTTCACGGGAAGTATGTGGATGAAGTTTATATGAGTTTGTTTTTGTAACTGAATTATACCCACAACCAAAACATCAGCAGGGCGATGGCGATACCAAACCATGCCCCCATAAACACTTCAATCGGCTGATGGCCGAGAATTTCTTTTAACTTAACCCGTGTTTCCTGCGGGTTTTTTTCTTTGATGTGGCGGATTTCGGACAGCATTACCGCAAAGTCTTCCGCCAGTTGGTTGAGCACCTGAGCCTGCATCCCGGCATGACGCCGTACGCCAGTGGCGTCATACATCACAATCAGGGCGAGGATGGTAGTAATCGCAAATAAAGGAGACCCAAATCCTTCCCAGATGCCGATCGCTGTAGCTAGGGAGGTGACGGCGGCGGTATGCCCACTAGGCATACCGCCGGTGTTAAAGAGCCAATTCCAATCCCATCGACGCGTAATCGTGTAGTTCCATGGTACTTTAAGGAATTGGGCTAGGGTGAGGGCGGTGAGAGACGCCCACAATGGATAATTGTTAAGTAGTTCCAACATGCGTTTCTTCTCGTCCTTTCTCGATTCTCCCTCCGACATGAACGTTATCCCCTCAGTTTTTTGCACATTTTACGCTGAGATTTATGGGATGGACAGCTATTTAGGGAGGTATGAAGTCCATAATTACAACCTTATACTTCAGTTTATCGCAATTGAACCGATTATCTCCAGTCCCCTTCTCCTTTTTCTTGACCGGTGCTCTGCCTTTGACTAGTCTCAAAGTAGGCGATAATCCAAATAAAGAGCCGCCTCAAAGCTCCATACAAAAATGGAAGGGTGTATTTTTCCAACAGTGCTGATCCAATCTTAAAAAGAGAGAAGGAGTGGGGGGTTATGTCCCTATCTTGGCTTATGATCGGATTGTTGACAGTATTGAGTTTGTTAGCGGTAATCATCTGGGTATTATTTCAACTTAATTCCAGGATGGACTCCAGCTCGGAAATTCAAACGGTTGCGACTCCATCCGGCAGCGACGACAGCTGGGAGTGGTTTGGAGAAGGAGAGTTGTCGGGAAGAACCGGGTTATCCACCGGGAAAAGCTTGCCGTTGTCGATTGAAAAAGAGACGATGGAAACGAGACCGGGTTGGGTTCGTCTTCATATTTCCATCGCTCAATCGGAACCAGGGATAATTCAACAAGCAGTAGGAGAGGGACTCAAACGACTAAAGGGCTATGACCAAGGTGGAGAGGTCCGGGTATACGCCGATGGGAAATGGGTCGGTAGCGGCGGTTTTATCCCAAATGAGTCGGCTGCTTCATGGTTGGAAGGATTGGCGGATCAAGAACGGGAGGCGATTATTCGCCAAGTGAAAAGTACCGGCACTCCCGTCTTCCTGATGCGAAAAATGTCCGAATAACAGCATTGCAATAACATGTTGACTCAAGAATCTCTCCTTCCTCCGCAAGATGGTTGATGGAAAAGGCCGGGTTTCTTTTTCCCGGCCAAAAATATCGTTACAACTTATATAAATGAACACCGCGCTGAAATTGCTCTGATACGGAGTAAATGATTGATTCTATTCTCTTCCAATCCCCACCGGCCAATCCGCACCCGATGTTATAGGGAAGGCCGACTTTGATAAAATCTTGGTCTTCCATTCCTTCTAAGTGATGAAACATCGAGCGAAGCGCAGAGCGGAATGCTTCATAATCGGTCTGTTTACCGCGGCCATAGTGATACTGACCGTAAAGGTTAAAGATGAGTCGCTGATCGCGGTGCCAAGCATAGGAGAGACTCCCTAACCGTTCTCGCGAGCCGACTGGAACTGGGTATTCTTTGTCCGTTTGAAACGCTTCAGGGTAACGTTTGGCGATTTGTTTGGCGATGCCTGCCCCCATGGTAGCGAAACAATTGGCCTGATGGCCGATAACGGTACAATCGCTTTGCAGAAGATCACCGTGATGGATAGAAAGCACTTTCCTCACTCCGATCATGTTTAAAAGTGGTCAATCGATATCAATTCATTTTAATATAACAGTTGAGAAATATGGATTCGATGAACTTTTGGGGATTATAATTTCATTTGACGGTGGAGAAAAATATTGATACCATCATATTGATGTTAGTGAATACTAACATTCGGTCGTGGAGGGTTTCATCGGTTATGGATGCCATCAAAACAAGGGACAAAATTTTGTTTGCAGCTATCGATTTGTTTGCCGAGAAAGGTTTTCGTGCCGTTACCACAATTGAAATCGCCAAGAGAGCTTCCGTCAGTGAAATGACGGTTTTCCGTCATTTTGGCACTAAAAAAAACATCTTGGATTATGCCATCGATAAATTTTCTCATGATGTTCCCATGCAAAAAATTTTTCAGGAACAAATTACTTGGGATCTAGAAAAGGATCTGTTGATGTTTAGTCAAGAGTGTCAAAAACTGATGAAGAAGAATAAAAAAGCGTTTCGTATAATCATACAAGAGATTAGACATTTTCCTGATCTGGAGGATAAAATGATATGCAAAAATCCCCAAAAGCTCAGGCGATTGTTGGTCGATTATTTTACACGGATGCAGGAGATGGGGAAGATGATTCAAACCGCCCCAGAAGTGCCTGCGATGGCAGTGGTTTCCCTGTGCGTAGTCGGAACGTTTGATGTGGAAATGCTTTTCACAGATGTGACCGCCGATCATTTCATCACTGATAACATCAAAATTTTTGCCAGAGGGCTTACGCCATAAGCCAATAGCTGAAATAACCTCGGGAGCTAGAGCGAGCCTGATATTAAAGTGAAACGTCCATCTGTGAATGTTTTTTCGGATGGTTTGTTCCGTTTCGATAAAAAAGGTTCGCTCTTTTCCGTCCTTACTGATAGTTAGTACCCACTAGCAGTAAGGATATATAAAAAAGCTGGATACAAAAAAGGGGTTGTTTGTTGTGTACACCGTATCCTTTGGTGACATCGGTCAGACTGATGCAAAAGTAGGGGCAAAAGCAGAAAATCTCTCGTTTTTGGTTGAGCATGGTTTTCCGGTTCCGGCTGGATTTGTTGTAACGATGGATGCCTTCCTCCGGGTATTAGAAGAAAACGAGCTCTGCTTTGAGAATACGGAGGAATGGGGTCAAAAACTTTCAACACTTCAGATTCCATTAGAAGTGCAAACAGAGTTGGAAAACGCTTTTCAACCGTTGCTGGATACTTACGGTTCTGTCGCTGTTCGCTCCTCTTCTGAAGCGGAAGATTTAGAAGGAGCTTCGTTTGCGGGACAGTATGAAACCTTTCTCCATATCCGTACCTTTGCAGAATTGCAGGAGAAATTAAAGGCATGTTGGGCGTCGATGTTTGCTCCAGCGGTTGTACAATATCTACAGCAGATGGAGATGGATACCACTGTATTGCCGATGGGTGTCATCGTTCAAGGGTTGGTAAAATCAGATGTGTCTGGTGTTATATTTAGCACCAATCCGGTTTCCAATAACGCTGAGGAAATGATGATCAATGCCAGTTATGGCTTGGGGGAAGGGATCGTTTCTGGTGTGGTCTCCCCCGATCTGTGGACGGTAAGGAAAGAGGATGGAACAACGATCGCGAAAGAATTAGGTAGTAAAGAAGTAGAAATCCATCCGGATGTTAGGGGAACGAAAACGCTAGCGACTCCGTTGGAGGATCGGGACCGATTTTGCCTGGAGGAGGAACCGATTTTTGCATTGGTGCAGTTGACACAAAGGATAGAGGAATTATACGGACATGCTGTCGATGTGGAGTTTGCCCTTAAAGATGGTCAAATCTATCTGTTGCAGGCGCGTCCAATCACTGGTTTAACTGCAAAGCCCCTCTCTGAATTTCAACAGTCGATCACACTGGGAGAAGCGGAGAGACAGGATGGATGCTGGGTTCAGTTTGACAATCTGACGGGGGCGCTTACCCCTTTGGATGCTTCTTTCCTCATTCCAATCGTGCCAGTGGCCATGCAAGCGGAAAATCAACCGATGCCGATGAAAATGAAATTGTACAAGGGTCATGTTTACACTTTCATGAGCCCGCCACCAGGGGCAGAGGAAATGGATATGGAAAAAATGATGGCGGAACAGTATAAAAAGATGGCCCCTTTGTTTCCCCATTTGCAGCAACGGATGATGGATGCGATCAACACCCATCTGCTCCCGCAATACCGCCGCTTTGAAGAAGAAGCGCACAACCCGCTCGCATTGGAGGAAGCATGGAAGAAGGTGCAGGAGCTATATGAATTTCACAAGAAAGCGTGGCAGGTCCATTTTGAAGTCGTTATACCACAGGGTGCCCTCAATATGGCTTTGGCGAAAACTTACCAGGAACTGTTGGGAGAAGAAGATACAACCGCAGTCCACGAATTATTGACAGGGACGATGAATAAGTTCCTGGAAACGGAGCGAGAGCTGTGCAAACTGGCTGAACAGGTAAAGGCGGAACCTGAATTATACGCGCTTTTCCGCGAGAATGAACCGGAGAAGTTGTGGTCGCTCCTTTCCAACTCTGCACAGGGTGAATCCTTTCTGGCCGCTGTCAAAGATTTTCTCTCGGTTTATGGCTATCGTCCCATCCATGATCATCGCATCAGTGAAACCTGGGTGGAAAACCCAACCCATGCCATGAGAGCGATCGCCAGCTATGTGGAGAGGGATTATGATTTTGACGCAGAGTTTCAACAGGGAGTGGAGAAGCGCCAAGCTCGGGTAGAGGAAGTGTTGCGCAGGATACCGGAAGGGGAAGGAAAGCAACGGTTTATGCAGTTGCATCAGTGGGCGTTGGATGCCGCCTGCGTCCGAGATGACCATCATTTTTATATCGATGCGATGCTACCGGCGTACTCCCATCTCTTTTTGCTCAATGTCGGAAAGACACTGGTTCGGCACAGGGTGTTGGCCGCTCCGCAAGATATCCTGTATCTGTATTGGGATGAACTGCTCGATTGCTTGCAAAAACCACAATCGATGGTAGAAGAGGTAGAGAGGCGAAAAGAAGAGCATCACCAAAATCAACATCGATCTCTTCCCTCCTACTTTGGTGAAATACCGGCGGCATTAAAAGAGAACCCGATGATGAAGGAGCTTTTTGGCTCGATCGAAGTGAAAAGTACAGATGATTTGATTGTAGGTAACGCCGCATCGAGCGGAACTTACACCGGTGTGGTAAAAGTGATCCAGGGTCCGGCGGAGTTTGGGAAGTTGCAAGAGGGGGAAGTTTTGGTTTGTAAAACGACTACCCCGACATGGATGACCCTCTTTGCTACGGCGGGGGCGGTGGTGACTGACGGAGGCGGTGTTCTCTCCCACACCGGCATTATCGCCCGAGAATACGGCCTGCCGGCGGTGTTGGGAACAAAAGTGGCGACGCAAAGGCTGCAAGATGGCGATAAGGTGATGGTTGATGGTACCCACGGCACCGTCACGGTGGTAGAGGCGGTTCTAAATGAAGCGGCTGCCACAGTAGCAGTAAGACGGGAGGAGCGTCGTTGAAACTGACAGGTAAGGAATGGACAATGATTGCCGCCATCTTGGCGGCATCAATGTTGGTTCCAGTCAATTCAACCATCATCGCCGTCGGTCTGTCTGCGATTGCCTCCACCTTTGGGGAAAGCCTGTCACAAATCTCCTGGGTGGTAACGGTTTATTTGATCGTGATGGCTGTGACGCAGCCGATCGCCGGTAAACTGGGGGATATTTATGGCAACGGAAAGGTTTTGATGGCAGGTTTAGTCTGTTTTTTAGTCGCATCCATCGCCTGTGCATTCTCGTTTCATCCGCTGTGGTTGATTGTGTTTCGGGGTGTGCAGGCATTGGGTGGGGCATTAATGACACCAAATGCGATTGCTCTGATCCGCTTTACGGTTCCACGGGAGCGTTTAGGGACCGTAATGGGGACGTTTGGATTGACAGCGGGTCTTGGGGCGGCTGCTGGTCCTCTGATTGGTTCCCTCTTAATCGGTACCTGGGGCTGGCAATCGATGTTTTGGGTCAATGTTCCCTTTTTAGTCTTTTCGATCCTCGCCTGTATCTGGGCACTACCCGCTACTGCTCGGAAGGATCGCGTTCCTTTGGATCTCCTGGGATCGGTCTATCTGGCGGTGGGGTTTACGCTTTTGATTCTGCTTTTCAAAGGACAGAGTGGCTTTGTCTCACTGTTGATGGTGTTGGGTTTGCTCATCTCCGCTGTTCTATTTACTCGGCACGAGAGACGGATATCGGAGCCACTGATCGATTTTGCGCTGTTTAAACGCCTTCCGTTTGTTAGTGCAAATCTCTCGATCCTATGCAGCAATTTTGTGATGTACGGAATTTTATTGGCGATGCCATTGTTGTTGGAGAGTCAATTTCAGATGGATGAGAGCCAAATCGGCTATGTCTTGGTTGCACTTACTCTGTCGATGACGCTCATTTCCCCATTGGGTGGCTACTTAACGGATCGGCTGGGAAAAAGGCCGATGGTAATCACCTCCTTTGTATTGACGACCATTGCTGCCGTTTTGCTTTGGGTGGTTATCCCGATGGGCTCACTCTCCCTGGTGGTTGTTTCCTTGGTCGTGGCTGGGGTTGGTTGTGGTATCGGGATGGGGGCGATGCAACTTTCCTCTTTGGATGCGGTGGAACAGGAAAAATCGGGCATCGCTTCAGGGATCTTTTCCACCTTCCGCTACTTCGGCAGCATGATCGCTTCCGCGCTTATCGCCATTACCGCAGGATCATCATTTTTGTTCGGCTGCTTTGTGGCCGCCGCATTCGCTGGGATCGTCATTTCTCTAGGAATCAGAAAACATCCGTCGGCCGAATCACAACGAGCGGCGTAAATCCCCCTCTATACGAAGGATCAGCTTGATGACAAAGTGGGCCCGGGTCCCGATTTCCGTTTCGCTCCACTTTCCATTTCAAGGATGTGGGGCTGTCCGCTCCATCTCCTCCGTCCCCAACCAGCGGCCAAAAGAAAAGCATATGTGGCCGCTAACGGTTGGGGTCTACGGAGACTCCGCTGGGTAGTCGGCAGTGCGAGACTAAGGAACGAAGTGACTATAGCGAGACTTGTACTTTAGTGCAAAGGTCGCTACACCGGAAATCGCTCCCCTCCTCCCGTGATCAAGGTTTGTCATCTATCTGCCCCCTCTCTATAAAGGGGATTTTTTTGTGGTCATTCTAAGAAAATACCAAGAAAGAGTCGATACCCTAGGATTGCATTCCTTTGTGCTTGAATTTGATCGACACTTTCGGTATCAATAAAATAACAGCTCCCTTGGTGGAGGGGGATTGGGATGAAAATTTTAATTATCGAGGATGATCGTCCCCTATTGGAATCGCTACAACGGATATTGGCGACGGAATTTGAGGTGGAGACGGCGACATCCGGGGATGAAGGGTTGTATTTGGCTGAGCAGGATATTGTTGATTGTATCGTTCTCGATATTATGCTGCCGGAAATCGATGGTTTGGATATTTTAACCGCTTTACGCAAACAGAACATCGAGGTTCCGGTTTTATTGTTGACCGCCAGGGACAGTGTGGAGGACAGGGTGACCGGGTTGGAGCGAGGGGCTGACGATTACCTGGTAAAACCTTTTGCCATGCCGGAGTTGCTGGCCCGGGTACGCGCCCTTCTGCGCCGCAAGGGTAGCCTTAAGCAGGAGGGCCTCTTACAATACGGACCGATTCAATTGCGCTTAAAGGAGCAGGAGGGGTATGTTGACGGTTCCCCGCTGCAGCTGACGGTAAAAGAGTTTTCGATGTTGGAGTATTTGCTGCAAAATGCGGAGCAGATTTTAACCCGTGAGCAATTGTATGACCGGGTATGGGGCTTTGATGCGGTTACATCCCTCTCCATTGTGGAATTGTATGTTCATTACCTGCGCAAAAAATTGTCCAAACACGGTGTGAGTGGAATGATTCATACCATCCGAGGTGTGGGCTATATGTTAAAGGAAGACGTGTGATGTTTCGTAAAACACAGCTGATGTTAACCCTGCAAAATGCCGCTGTCTTTTTGCTGATTATCAGTATTTTCGGGGCTTCTTTTTATTGGTATATGGAGAAGCAATCATACGATAAAATTGATCGCGCTCTGTTGTTGCAAGCGCAATTAGAGGAAGCGCGCATGCTGGGAGTGGATCTGGCTGCGGATAAAACCTTGGACCCGCTCATCGGCAAAATCATCTGGGATGAGGAGCACGGCGTGGTCTACAGTCGTATGCCGGCTGCGTTTTTGGAGAAAATTGAACAGCTGTATCCGCAAAAAGCTGATGGAAAAGTGCACACCCTTCAAGTTGAAGGGTTTACTTTTCGTTCCTTGGCTATTTCCGTTGAAACCACCAGCGGTACCTGGACCGTCCAAGCCCTCCGCAATATCGACGCTGAAATGATGACCTTGCAAGCGATGCGCACCAACATCGTCATCGGTTGTATCCTGGCGGCGATCGTGGCCGTGGTGGCGGGATATACCCTGGCTCGACGGGCATTGGTACCCATCCGCCGCTCCTGGGAAGCCCAACAGCAATTTGTGGCGGACGCTTCCCATGAATTGCGGACACCGCTTTCCGTCATTCAGATGAGGACGGAGCTGATGCTGAAAAACCCTGAGCAATTGATTCGGGAAAACAGCGATGATATCTCTACCATCTATCGCGAAACCCGCCGCATGCGAAAACTGGTGGCCGACTTACTTACATTGGCCCGTAGTGATTCCGACCAACTGCAAATCGAACGCAAGCGGTTTCGGTTGGATGAACTGGCAGAGGAAGTATCCCAACACTTTACCGAATTGGCGGCACTGGCAGATCTCTCCTTCCATACCCGGATTGAATCGAATTTATGGTGCTACGGGGATCGGGAAAGAATTCATCAGTTACTCGTTATTTTGTTGGATAACGCGATTACTTACACACCTAGTGGGGGAACGGTTCAACTCTCCTGTGCAAAAAAGGGAAACACCCTTACGATTGAAGTAACGGATACTGGTACAGGGATCGCTGCAAAAGATCTGCCCAAAATTTTTGAGCGCTTTTACCGTGGGGATAAGGCACGAAGTCGTGCACATGGCGGAACCGGTTTAGGCTTGAGCATCGCCAAATGGATTGTGGATGAACACCGCGGTCAGATCTCGGTAGCAAGCATTCCTGAGAATGGGACGACAGTGACGGTAAAGCTGGCGGCCGCCGTCGAGCGGTGAAGAAGAGATCAAACCGATTGGTTTGATATCAAAAGACTGTCGACAAACCGACGCTCTGCAAAAAATGGGCTCCCTCGATACGAGGGAACCCATTTTTAGGGATACTTATCTTTCCTGCAGTTCGGTGGAGGCAGTTTTCTTACTGCCGTCACGGTAGTACGAGATTTTGATGTTGTCTCTCACCTCTTTTTCCTTCCACAGGTAGGATTGGACATCAGCTGCGCTCTGCACTTTCTTTCCATCCAGCTCCACGATGACATCGAGACGATTCAGCCCTGCTTTGGCGGCACTACTTCCGGACGATACTTCTAGCAGCACAACCCCCTGGGTAACGGAAGTGGGGAGGTTTAGCTTTGATTCTCGATCACTTTCAGAAATGGTATCCAGATCCCGCATTGCGATTCCCATAAATGGCCGCTGTACTTTGCCGTGTTGGATCAGATCTTGGATAATCGGTTTGGCTTCATTAATGGGGATAGCAAATCCGATTCCCTCAACCCCCGTTTGTGCGACCTTCATGCTGTTGATCCCGATCACTTGACCGGCACCGTTGACCAGGGCTCCACCGCTGTTACCGGGGTTGATGGCAGCATCCGTTTGGATCACGTCCATCGTTTGATTGCTGGAAATGGAGATTTGTCGTTTGGGAGAACTGATGATCCCAGAGGTAACCGATTGGTAAAACTGCATCCCAATGGGATTGCCGATCGCAATCGCAGGTTCTCCGGCTTTAATGGTGTCGGAGTTTCCCCATTCGGCTACAGCCCCTACCCCGTCATCGGGGATTTCTAAAACCGCTAGATCAGTCGCCTCATCGCTACCCAACACATTGGCTGTGACGGTTTTTTCATTTTTGTCATCAGAGAGCACAATACGAACCTCATTTGCTCCAGCGATAACATGGTGATTGGTTACAATCAAGGCTTTTCCATTTTCTTTGGCATAGACGATACCGGAGCCACTTCCGCGATCTTGCTCTTGAGGGCTAAAAGGATCTCCGCTGTCTTGAACATTGATCACACCAACCACCGCAGGCAACGCTTTTTCCACTGCCTTGGTCACATCACTGTTTACATCGACGCTAACCGGTTGCGTGTCTACGGTTTCTGCGGGTTGGTTGGAATTCGTGCTGGAATGATTCCTAGAGAAGATCCCTTCTCCGGTAAAAGCGGGGGAAATGGTTAGGGTTAAGATGGAACTGACAACACCGGTAATCAAGGCGGTCACCAAAACGATGGCGAGGGGAAAGCTTTTGGAACTCTTGTAATAACCCATGAGTTACCCTCCTTGATCTTTTTAACTTTCGCGATTATAAGTAACCCGTAGCAACGGTGGTTTTTCCTTCGACACTCCATCTCCCACTTCGGTATAACACACACCATTGCAATCGGGAACATTACCAATGATGAAGGAACAATCTTGGTTTTTCCTTTGAAAAGTTATATCGATAGTATTTCCATTTTTCAAGAAAAAGAGGCCTGACTAGATTTTTTTTCGGTAGAATGGGCAAGGAGGCAAAAGATATCTGTGTCCAGATGAACAAAAGTGATCCAAACGAAGAACGATTACAAAATAAGGGGGCCATCATGGTAAGTTACCGGGTGGTGGAACGGTGGTCCGGGGAGAGTTGGGATCGATTGTATTGGGGCCGGATAGCGTTGGTTACCGTCTATATCCCAACGCACGTGTTTCTGGTGGTGATACCTGGACCGCCACCGATGTGGCCGTCGCCTTAGGGCGGGTAGAGTGGGCAGATTCACAGCTGGTTACAGCGGATATCCGCTGGTGCGAACAGGCGTATCAGCAGATGGTGGCAACAGTAGAAGAGGCGATTGACCGGATGAAAACGAGTGCCGCTCCGGTGCCGGCTATTTTGGTAGGTGGTGGCAGTATTTTATTGCCGGATCGATTGGAAGGGGTATCAGAGGTGATCCGCCATGGTGACTACGATGTGGCTAATGCCATCGGTGCCGCCATCGGCCAAGTAAGTGGACAAGTGGATCGCGTCTTTGCCTTGGATAAACAGAGCAGAGAGGAAGCAATGGAATATGCCAAAAAAACGGCGATACAGGACGCGGTTCAGGCCGGAGCGGATCCGGAAACTGTCGCCATTGTCGATATGGAGGATATTCCATTGGCTTACCTCCCCGGTAACGCCGTTCGAATTCGAGTGAAAGTGGCTGGTACTTTATAAGAACGAACGAGTGCAGTTCGAGGGGATGCTTTGAATGACAAATGTTGAAACCCTTCTTTGTAAACGTGTGTTCTATCGTGTATCACAAATCAGCAGTAAGCTGAGGCGAGTTGTTGTGAAAAGGGGTTGATCCAAAAGGGTACTGAAGTGCCCTTTTGGATCAACCTGTTTTTTGTAGTAGATTGATTATTTGTTTGTCTGATATCCAACAGGCGCTTCGGTTAAGAGATGGTTACGGGATTCTGCGGCCCGTTGATGGAGTCGATTCATATCGATATCCAACATCTTTCCTCTCCGTTTGATCGCTTTTCCAGCCACAAACACCGAATCGACATTATGGGTATTTGCGCATTGTACCACCGCACCTACGGGGTCATTGAGGGGGAACAGGTTTAAATGCGTCAGATCGATCATCACGATATCCGCTTCTTTCCCTGGTGTTAATGAGCCGATCTTGTGATCCAAACCTAACGCACGCGCGCCGTCAATCGTGGCAAATTCCAGGACATCCCGCGCGGAGAGCGCCAGTTGTTCCGGCATTTTTCCCTCTTTTAGAAGCTGTTCGTTGATGCGGGAGCGTTCCGCCTGCAGGGTGAACTTCATCTGAGCAAACAGATCACCGCCCGTCGATGTCACGACATCGACACCGATCGTGGGCCTTCCTCCTTGTTCCAGAAATAAACCGGTAGCCGGATAGCCATGTCCCATCATCATTTCCACTTCTGGTGTGACGGATATCGACGCACCTGAAGCGGCAATCATCTTAAACTCGTCGTAATGGATGGTATTGGCGTGGACAAAGTTAAGATCGGGTCCTAATAGACCGGCTTTGTGCAGCTTTTCAATCGATCGATCGACTGAACCCCATGTTCCAAAGCCCAAATGCATGGAACAGATGATATCTAACTCCCGTGCCAACTGAATATCGGATACGGCTGCTTCCCAGTGGCTAAATTCAGGTCCGCGAATCGCCAATCCCATGGTAAGCAATTGATCGGTAGAGGAAAAATACTGCTGCTTGACCCGTTTGCTATCTTCGGGGTGGCGCAGTTTACTCTCTCGGTTCCAATACTCACCATCTCCAGAAATACCATATGCAAACACAGCCCGGATTCCCGCTTCCTGCAATCCCCGAATCCATTCATCCGCATGTTCCGGTGACTCGATCATCGACCAGTCCAAAATGGTGGTTACACCCGCTTCCAGTGCTTCCAATGACCCGATCCAATTGCCGATATATCCGTCAAGCGGACGTAAGCGGCTGCCGATATTTCCGAAGTATATATTTTGTAAGTAAGTATTCAACGACCAATCAGCCCCGATGTTGCGGATCAGGGATTCCCAGGTGTGGCGATGGGTATCGACAAAACCGGGCAACACAATCTGGTTTTCCGCGTCAATGATCTCACAATCGTCTATGGATAGATCGGGTTGTATCGCTACAATTTTATTTCCTTCGATTAAGACGTCCGCTCGCTTAAAGTCGCCAATTGTATTGTCAAGAGTAATCACCATTCCGTTTTTGAACAATGTTCTTTTTGACATGTTTATCCCTCCACTGATTTTTCATAATGTTTTTGCACACGGATATTTTAGTTTTGAGTTTACTTCCGTATATCACGATATTTTCTAATATTCATATTAAAAAACCTCCTAGATGACGTTGCCCCATCATTATAAATTCAATATCCCACTTTTATTAAGTACGCACATAAAAGTGGGATAGGATAAAAAAGTATACTAAAGGGTTTCGATAATAAAGTCTGTCTTTGATAACCGAACAAAGCCCTGCGCTGAAAAGCGTCAGGGCTTTGTTCTAAATTTTAAGCTGATTTCGTTGGAAATCAGTCCTGTGTTACTCCGATTGAGTGTTCTTGAAGTTTTCCAAATGCTCTAGATGGGAAAGGCCCCATGCATGCATGGCTTCCAAAACCGGCTTTAATGTTTGGCCATGTTCGGTTAATGAATATTCCACTTTTGGTGGCACTTGGCGGTAGACGACTCGCTTTACAATCCCCTGCTCTTCTAGTTGACGTAGATGTAGGGTAAGCACCCTTTGTGTAACATCCGGAATTAATCTTTTTATTTCATTGTATCGCAATGTTCCTTTACTCAATAGATGGAGGAGAATAAGAGGCTTCCATTTACCGACGACTGCATCGAGAGCGACAACCACTTTGCATTGTTCTGGATTTTCTTTATTCCACTCCACTTTACCACCTCATCGTCGTGCCTTTGTGTCTACTATACAATATTTAATTCTACTTACACTCATGTTGTATCAGGATATGAACTTCAAGCACGACTCCCAGAAAAATCGTCGATCATCCATAACGCCCACTAGCCGATATTTTTAATCACCATATTACTTTGACATACATAGTAATATGGTGTAGGATGTATTGTGGAAGGGGGGGTATGATGAGTTCCACGATTTCAACCGATTTGATCCGCGGTCATACCGATACGGTGATTTTAAACATCCTGCGTCAAGGTGACAGCTATGGATACGAGATATACAAAACCATCATCGCTTTAAGCGGTAATCAGTATGAATTGAAGGAAGCCACCTTGTATACCGCTTTTCGCCGTTTGGAGAAGGAGGGTTATATCTTCTCCTATTGGGGCGATGAAACACAGGGGGGCAGACGCAAATATTACCGTATTACTGATGAAGGAAAGAAACAATATGAAGAGCGTAGACAAGGTTGGGACTTTGCCAAAGAGGTGTTGGATCGTTTGATTAAGGGAGGGTTAGAGGATGAAAAAAAATAAACCGATCGACGGCAAAGTAAAAGCGTACATTGACAATCTGTTTTCCGGGGTTGGAGAAACACAGCAGCTGTTTGATCTCAAAGAAGAGCTTGCGACCAATATGAAAGAAAAAATTGCGGACTATCATGCGCGGGGCATGGAAGGGGAGCAAGCTTTTAAAGAGGCTGTCATCTCAATGGGGGATTTGAGCGGATTGGTGGAGGATATGCGTAAACGGGGACAGGATACGGCGAAGCAAGCGGTTTATTCGACGATGACGGCACGTATTTCTACCGCTGGAACTGTTGCAGGAGTGTTGCTGATATTATTTGGGCTCTTTACTTCTGCGATGTTGTATTTTATGAATCTGTCTGGAAATGAAGTGATCGGGAGCGGCATTTTCGTCGTAGCAGGCGGAACGCTATTCACTTACAGCGTATTGACAAGAGAGACGCGCAAACGATTTGGTATGAACAAAATACGGGCAGCTTTTTATGCATTGGCAGTGGGGCTTCTCCTTTTCAGCCTGTTTACCGGTCTGATCACAAGATTTGCCACCGGTGAAACATATAGTGCAATTGCCGCAACAATGGTCTTCTTTCTCGGCGGAGCCGGTTTGTTGTTAAGCTTGATCCTGACGGGAACGGATCGGCGTAAAAATCAAACTGACCGGTGAAAAGGCGATAAATCCTTTCATTTTGCCCCTCAGATTAATAACAAACCCTGATAATCGGGACTCGGGTCTCCTTCGTTCAATCTCATCCCCTCTCACTTGAGAGGGGGTTTTAGTATTCTCCTCAAAAGAGAATGGCCTCTACATACAAGTATACCTATTGGTGGAATAACGGTATGGGAAAAAATACTGCTGGCCGACTGGTATAGAAAAAACAAAAAACCACGATCATGAGAAGGAGGTGGAAAGGATGAAACGATGGCTAGTGGGATGGGCGGCATTTGCCTATTTGTTATTTGCGATTGTTCCAGTGCATGCTCTTGGTAAACCCGATATTGAGAAAGATCGATGGGTAAAAATTGATTTATGGCAACGAAGGCTCTATATCGTGGAAGGAGATCGGATTCTGGAAGCTTTCCCGATTGCAACGGGAAGGGAACAGTTTCCTACGCCGATCGGAAAGTGGAAGATCATCAAAAAATCGAAGGGCTGGGGAGGTGGCTTTGGCACCCGTTGGCTCGGTCTAAATGTTCCTTGGGGCATGTATGGGATACACGGTACAAACCGGCCGGCTTCGATCGGTCGCGATGCCAGCCATGGCTGTATTCGTATGTTAAATCCCGATGTTGAACAACTGTATCAGCGGATTCCGGTGGGAGCGACCGTTCACATCGAAGGGCCTATTTTCGGTCGAGAAGATTGGAAGTTCAAACCGCTCGTAAAAGGGGACCGGGGTACATTGGTGATGTTGGTCCAAAATCGGCTAGGAACCGCCGGTTATTATCAAGGTCCCTTTGATGGCATCTTTGGGCGTACGTTGGAATCAGCCGTTAAGCGATATCAACGGGATC